>DASRXR010000238.1:0-8665 GCA_035687405.1 Polyangiales bacterium | reverse complement strand
CACCGCGCCATGCCGGTGGACGAGATAGTGCAGGAGTTCTCGAAACGGATCGCGACTCTCGGCGTACCGTACCGCGAGAAGTGGTTCGAGGCCGGGCACGACCTGCTCTATCTCGTCCACCGGCATGGCGCGGTGTTCGGTGAGCTCGAAAAGGTCGTGCGCAATCCGCACCCGAAAGAGGTACGCGTCGTCACGGGCGACTACCGCGCGAACCGGCAGCACTGGGTCACGGTCACACGTTTGACGCGGCCGCCTGAGCTCGCGCGGGTGCGTGCGGTCGCCGAGGGTGACGCGATCAAGGTCGAAGCGAAGAACGCGGACGCCCTGACGTTGACCCTGGCCGATGTGCCGCTCAGTGCCGGCGACAGCTTGAAGATCGACGTCGACGGCACTTCGGTCTACGCCGGCTCGCGTGCATCCGCCGGCGACGAGATCGCGCTCGTGCGTGAAGGCACGAGTTGGAAGGTGGGACTGCCGCCTTCAGCGGCGAGCACGAAGCGCGCGGGCTCGTCCGGTCCGATCACCGACGCGTATTTCGGCGCGATCGCACACGTCTACGGCACCGGGGACGCAGCACTCGCGCCGAAGCTGAAGAAAAGCGCCGAGCGCGGGGCCAAGGGCTGGCCGCTGTGGTTGTGGCGGGTCGACCAACTCGTCGTCGCGGACACCGAGGTCGACGAGACGCTGATGCGCACGCATCACCTCGTGCTGTATGGAACGCCCGGGACGAACAGCGTGCTCGCGCGCATCCAAGACAAGCTGCCGATCCGGATCGAGAGCGACGGCGTCGTGGTCGGGACGCGGCGCTTCAGCGGCGATGGCGTCGGTGCGAAGTTCGTGTACCCGAATCCGCTTTCGCCCGAACGCTACGTGATCGTGCAAGCGGGTCCGACGATCGATGGTGTGAACGGCGGCCACAACCTGCCCGACTTCTTGCCCGACTACGTGGTCTACGACAACAAGACGACACGCAGTCGCCCTCGCCTGTTGTTCGCGGCTGGCCAGCGGCCGCTGACGTTCGGCTACTTCGACACGCAGTGGCGACTCGATCCGAGCCACCAGCGAAGCGCCTTGCCACTGCCGCCGCCAGCGGCGAAGACGACGACCGCGAAACTGAGTGTGCCGATCGTGAACGAGGGTAACGGCCCCGAGAGTGCAGACAACGATGTTCCGCGTTCGAAGCTGCCGGTCCCCGCGAGTCCGCCGCTGCCACCGCCGCCGGCCACGTTCGCGGCGGCCGAAGAGACGCAAGCCGGCAAGATCGCGCGCGAGATCGCAGCGCGCGTGCAGACGTTCCAGAACTACCGCGGCAAGATCCCGGGGTCGACCTGGACAGTCGACGACGCGAGCACCTGGCAGATCCGCGACGAGACGACGTGTTTGGGCGGCCTACCCGCGCTCGGTGTGGAAGCGGAGACGTGGACGGGAAAACTTCCAACTCCCGTCGCCGTGCCGGTCAAAGTGAAGACGAGCGTGGGCGGCGTAGAGTTTCGGTTCATGCACGCCGGTGCGGGCGTCGTCGTTTCGTGCGAGCTCGCGGCGCGGCTCGCAGACGTCGCGCAGATCGTCAAGAAACACGGCGTGCACACCGTCTACGTGTTGAGCGCTTACCGCGATCATCCCTACACGAGTTTTCATACGCTCGGCCTCGCGCTCGATCTCTCGCGCTTCGACACTGCGGATGGTCCACTCACGGTGAAGACCGACTTCCAGATGGATCGCAACCGCGAGACTTGCGATCATCAGTTCTCACCGCCGCGCGCGAAGAAGGCACAAAAGCTGCTCGACATCGCGTGTGACCTCGCGGAGTCGCACAAGTTCTCGTCGGTGCTGACGCCGAACTACAACGCGGGACACCGCGACCACTTCCACCTCGACATTCGGCCCGACGACCCGCGCTTGTTCTTGCGCTAGTGCTAGTGCAGCACTAACTCAAAAGATCACGGACGCGCGTAAGCCGGCAGAGAACCAAGCTCCGGAGAACTCGAGCAGCACGCCGTCGCCTACGCTCGCTTCGACCGGCAGCGTGACGGCTCCCAATTCGACTTCGAGGCCTGCGCTGAAATGATCTGCGAAGCGGTGGTTCAGTCGTCCGAGCAACAACACGCCGCCGTGCGCTTCGAGCAAACGTTTACCCTCGAGGTTCGTGATCTCCGACTGACTCGACAAACGCAGCACTCCAAAGCGCACGCCCGGGCCGCCCCAAAGCGTGAAGTCGTCGAAGTCGCCGCCGAAGAGCAGCGCGGCGACGCCCGAAGCGCGAATCACGTCGATCGTTCCTGCGCGCGATGAATCGCGCACGACTGGCACACCGAAAAATCCGATGTCGCCTCCGATCGTGAATGCGACTGGCGGCAGCGCGATCTGCAGCCGGAGCGATCCAGTGGGCAGGATTCCGCGGTGGCTCGTGAAGGTGTCGAGCCCGAGGCCGACAGCAACTTCGAACGGCATGACGTCGGGCTCGTTCTGATCGAACACGCGCTGCACGGTGCGCGCTGCAAGGTCGCTCGAAGCCGACGGCGGCGCAGCACCGACGGCAGGCAAGGTCGGGCGCGGCACGGCGCGAAGCTCGACCCAGCTCGCAACCACGAACTCGGCGACCGAGAGTGCGAGCAAGCGCGTGCTGTCGGCGGGCTCGATCTCGGACGCATCGAGAATGCGCGCCATCGACTTTCCAGTGACCCCGTCCTCGAGGTTCAACACGATGCCAGCCGGCGCACACGCGAGGTGAACCCACGTGCGACCCGGCTCGCGCGGCGCGGAGGGCTGATAGTCGATCGACGTGCCGAGCTCGATCGAGAGCAGACGCCTGAAATGCAACAAGTCCACCGGCACGCACGGGTCGACCGTCGTCACGACGGGGCTGAGCTCGGACGCAGTCGACGCTAGCGGCTGCGCGTGCGCGTGGCCAACGTCGCCAACGATCGAGGCCGGTGCACCCGCCGCTAACAGCCACGCGACAGGCGCAGCGGACCCAAACCGGGCCCACCGACGAACTGCGCCAAACCAAATCGCGAAGCCCACGCGGCGAGCAGACTACACCGAGCTAGCGCGCCACCGCAGCAGTAACCGTGCTACTCGAGCCCGCCGTAGAGCCGGACTGCGCGCAGACGTCGCCCAGACGGATACAGCTGCACGTAGAGCTGAGCGCGCTCGTAGGCTTCATGGCTGTTGCCGGCCTTGGACCACGCTTCGACTTCGCGTGCGAGTGCATCCTGCGCGAGCGAGCCTTGTGGAGAGATGCTGCGCGCCAGTGCGAACGCTTCAGCCGCTTCAGCCGGCTGGCCCAAACGCTCGAGAAGCACGCGACCGAGTGTGAAGCCCGCGAGCGGCGCGACCGGGCTACGCGAGTGTTCGCGCAGAACGCGCCGCAAGTAGCTGACCGACGCGTCCGGGTGATTGCTCAACCGCGCCGCATCCGCCGCGTCCATCAGCGCTGCCGGGTCGTTTTCGACCACGGTGCCGCCTTCCAGCATGCGATACGCGGCGTCGTAATCGCCGCTCTGGCACAAGCTCCGCCAGCTCACCTTCGGCGCGATGACGGTCTTGTCTTCCTTCGCCGCGAGCCGCTTGGACTTCATCGTGTTGACGGCGTGCTCGCGCGCGGAACGCGGTGCGCTCTCCGCGAGAGTTTCGGCACCACGCACTGGCGGCGCTTTGGTATCGGCGGTCGCGTGCGAGGGATCGGAGCTCGGAATCAGTGTCGCTTCGCGATCTGCTGCGGGTTCCGCGTCGTCGCTCAAGCGGGCGCCGGTCGTATCGAACCAGGCGCTCTCGCCGCCGCGTACGAACTGCGTACCGGTCGGCGTCTCGACGCGAACCTTGCCTTCGCTCACTGCCACGCGGACGCGCTCGTCGCCCTGCTCGACGTCGAACACGGTTCCGACGACGTGCACTTGCACACTGCCCGCCGTGACCACGAACTTGCGAACCTTGTTGGGCACCACTTCGAAGTGAGCGGTACCGGAGCGAAGCGCGAGCTCGAGGTGAGCCGGCTCGTTCCGCAAGACATCGAGCGTGCCGACGGCCGAGGACACCAGCGCCGACGAACCATCGGCGAGCCGGACGCGCTGGCGCGCCGACACACGCGCCGCTGAAGCTGTGGGCTGCGGTGCTGCGGCGCGCGGTGCTGCCGCGAGCGGCTGCGAGGCGCCGAGGTTTCCAGCTGAGCGCGCGACCAAACCGGAATCACCGGGCAGGTTTTGCACGCCGAGCACGGCACCGAGCACGAGCGCCGCTCCGAGACCGCTGCCGGCAATCAGCCGCTGGCGGCGGCGACGTCGTTGCAGACGTCCCACGCCGTCGTACAAGCGTTCACTTCGTGCCTCGTCCCATGCGGGGGTGAGCTCATCCCGCAAAGAGGCAATCTCTCGCGCGAGATCATCCATCGTCCATCTCCGCTTGCAAATGAGCTTGGGCGGCCGCGATCCGACGCTTGGCGGTTGCAAGCGAACAACCACAGCGTTCGGCCACCTGCTCGAGTTTCTCCCCTTCGACGTAACGCAGGGTCCAAGCGAGACGCTGGTCGACTGGCATTGCGTCGAGAATCTCATACACGCGTCCGAGCAACGCACGTTTTTCCGGCGATAGACCGTTGTCGGCGAACTCGAGCGTCACAGTGCCTTGCTCGAGGCCGACGAACTGGCGGAGCCGACGGCGGCGCAACTGGCGGCGCGCGGTACGCACTGCGATCGTAGCGAGCCAGTTCTTGGCAGCCGCTGGATCGCGAAGCTGTTCGCGTTGTTTGAACGCCGCCAGGAACACTTCCTGGATCAAATCGTCGACGTCGGACTCGCGGCCTAGTAAACGCAGCCCGATGCGAGCGACATATGGCGCGAACCGTTTGAAGAGTTGTGCCTCGTGCCCAGGCACGAAGCTGGGGCTCGGAGCGTCGTTCGCACCCGGGGTGGCGTTTACCAAGCGTAGTGGAGGATATCCGGCCATCTCACAGACTCACGAGCGGTAGTGGAGACCACCGCGTAGAATGGCTCAGCCTTGCCCCCGGCTTCTGAGTGTTCACTCATTGCGCAACGCGGTAGAACTGAAAGACACAGTGACACGTTCAGTCAGGGCATGTCCGATTGGGTACGCGCTTGCGCTCGTTGCCGCTTGTGGCGGCAGCGCGGGCTGCAAAGCCTCGCGCAGCCCGATCTTCGAGTGGGAGCCACCGGCCACCGTGGCGGGCGTGTCGGGCTCCGGCGGCGCGGGCGCCAGCGGAGAAAATGTTGCGATGGGCGGCCAGCCCGCACCCGAAGCCGGTAGCTCGGGCAGCGGAATGCAAGGACAGTCTGGAAGCACGCCACCGGTCGATGACGGCGTGAAGTTCGAGTGGAAGCAAAAGCTGCCGGGAGAGATGTGCACCGGAGCAAACTTCGTCGGGAGCGTGTCGTGCCCGCTGACGAGCGGCGGCATTCAAGGCCCGCGGCTCGACGGAACGCTGCTGCTCGATCTCGTCGGCCCTTCCGAATCGCAGGAGCTCAAAGCCGAGTCCGGCAGCTTGAACTTGATCCTCGATCCCACCGGCTCGGTCGTTCTGATGTCGCCGGCGAACGGCACCGCCTCGTGCATGACCAAGACGTTCAACGGCGCCGTGCCGGAAAGAACGTTCACGAGCGACGAGGCCGGGCTGGCCTTCCAGCTGGTGCTCCTCACACTGTGCGGAGCGGGAACGTCGTCGCTATCCGCTTCGATCGTCGGGTCGCTCGATGCCGACGGCCGGCTCCGCGGCACGCTGGCGTTGACGATCGGCACGTGCATCTGCGAAGGGCCATTCGTTCTGAGGCCGCAGTTATGAGAAGCGCAGCGATGAAACGCGCGGTCTTGTGCGCATGCTTGTTCGGTGCGGTCCAGTGCGTCCGCGACTCGAAGCTCGAAGGCCCGCTCGGCGGCGCGGGCGCTCCGGCAGGCGGCGCAGGCGCGGCCGGAATGCCGCGCGCAGGCGCTCCTGCAGCTGGTAGCGGCGGCGCAGGCCAAGCGGGTACGGGTACGGGTGGCACTGCGGGCACAGCTGGCGACGACGCGTCATTGCCATCGCTCGACGCCGACTCCCTGCTTGCGAGCAGCTGCAAGCGCACCGTCCAAGCCGCGGAGCTCTTGCCAGCCAACACGTTGTTCGTGATCGACCGCAGCGGGTCGATGGCCTGCAACCCTCCTCCCGTCACCGACTCCGCCACCTGCGAGAGCGACGGGAAGCGCGCGGCTGCCGATAGCCCGTCGAAGTGGGAGATCACGCAGACGGCGCTCGTCGAGAGCTTGAACATCCTGCCGGAGCTGGCGCGCGTCGGTGTGAGCTACTTCAGTAACGACGACTCCTGCGGCGTCCAGGCCAACCCGGGCGTGGAGTTCGGTCGCAACACCACCGCCCAAAAGGACTTGATCAAGACCAGCCTGCAGACGGTCAAACCGAACGGAGCCACGCCGCTAGTCGGAGCGACCATCCTCGCCTACCAGCACGTGCATGAGTACCAGCAGGAAGGCTTCCTGCGGGGCAACAGCTTCGTGGTGCTCATCACCGACGGCAAGCAGAGCCCCGCGTGCGGCGACCCCCCTCGCTGCACGTCCGCCGAGGAGTGCACGAAGCTCCTCATCGAACAGGAAGTACCCCGAGCAGCGGCTCCCGGGGTCGCGATTCGAACGTTCGTAATCGGAGTGCCCGGCAGTGAGGCAGACAGCCGCACGTTGTCTCAGATCGCTGTGGCGGGAAAGACGGCGCGACCGAACTGCGATCCCGACAAAAACTGTCACTTCGACGTGAGCAGCGGGGGTGACTTCAGCGCGAGTTTAAGGCAAGCATTGCAAAGCATCGTCGGGCAAACGCTCAGCTGCGATTTGCCAGTTCCGTCGGCGGATGCCGGAGACTTGAACAAGGTAAACGTGTTGTTCAAGCCGCAGAACCGGGAACGGAAACTGGTTCGGCAGGACCCGACGAAGCCGTGTGACGGCGGGGCTGAAGGCTGGCAGTACGACGAGACCTACTCGCGGATTCGGTTGTGTGGAGCAGTCTGCAACGAAGTGAAGTCCGACCCGGATGGACAGCTGGCAGTGGTGCTGGGGTGTCCGATTCAGGGGCCGGAGTAGTCGCAGTAAAACTTGTCGATTTCTGGACGGGAGGACGTCGGCGCATGCACACGGGGGACATGGGATGGGCTGGCACCCGTCGACTGTTCCCGATCATCGCGCTGGCGATGCTCGCGGCCGTCCTCGTGCCCGGCGCGCGCGCAGGCAGCCCGGAGCGGAACCCGGCCAACGCGAACGCAGCGGCGAGCGGTGCGCCGCAGCCGCAAGGAGCGGAGACGGGCGCGATTTCGAAAGACGCGCCCGCAGCTACCAGCGGCGGAGCCGGCGAGACGAGCTGGGACGGCCAGGATCCGTTGACGCGCGACTACCCGCTGTTCGGCGTCGCATCGTACTTCCAAGCACAAGTGTTCTCCGCACCCGACTCACGCGCCGAGGTGCTCGGATACTTCCGGCGCGGCGGGCGGATGCGGCTTGCCCGCGGCGTCGTCGGCAGCGGTTGTGAGGGCAGCTGGCATGCCGTGTTCGGCGGCGGTTACCTGTGCGCCGACCGCGGCTTGCTCGTCGGAACCGAGCCTCAGAGCTTTCCTGCGGCCGCCCCGGCGCGGATGTACGAGCCGCTCCCGTACGACTACGTGAAGTCGACCCTACCGGATGTCGCGCTGTATTCGAAAGCGCCGACGCCGGAGCAGGAGCGCGCTGCAATCGAGTTGTCGGCGCAAGCGCGCAAGCAAGGTCGTGAACCACTGCTCGCGGCCGAGCGCATCGCAGCGCTGATCACCCTGTCGCAAGCGGCCGCGGCGGCGAAGACTCCAGCGAAGGGGCCCGCGAAAGCGGCCCCGGCGAAGGCACCGCAAAAGGGTGCCAAGGTCGAGCCCGCAAAGAAGGCGCCGCCCCTACCCGCCAAGCTCTCGAAGCCTGCGCCGGCACCGAAGCTCTCGGCTACGGCGAAGGCTGCCGCAGCTGCAAAGGCTGCGGCTGCTGCCAAGGCTGTCGCCGATGCGAAGGCCGCATTGGCGGCGAAGATCGCGAGCGCTAAAGCCCTCCTGCAGCCATCGGCGGCGCCGCTGCCCGAAGTCGTGCGGATGCTGCTGCAGCCCGGCTTTTACGTCAGCCTGGATGCCGATGCTCCGATGGACGAATACGGCCTCGTCCGCACCGTGCGCGGCGACTTCGTGCGTTTGTCGACCGACAAACTCGTGCCCGTCAGTCAGCGTCACGGCACAGTTTTACCCGTCGCGCCGCAGGGTCCAATCGCGATCGTGCTGCAGCCGAACGTGCGCGTATTCTCGCGCGACGCAATGAAGGGCGAGCTGATCGCCGGTGACGTGTTTCGGCCGCAAGAAGCGCTCGAACTCGGTCCGGAGGTGTTGCGGCGCGGGGGCGCCACGTATCGCGCGGCGTTCGACGGGCGAATCGTCGCCGAGTCGGCGGTGCGTTACCTGCCGCAGATCGAGCGGCCGAAGCTGATTCCGCGCAGCGCGCGCTGGGTCGCCGTGAGTCTCGAAAACCAAACCTTGGTCGCGTACGAGGGCGACAAACCGGTCTACGCCACCCTCGTGTCGACCGGCAAGGAAGGCCACGAGACGCCGATGGGCATCTTCCGGATTCAGAGCAAACACGTCTCGGCGACGATGGACGGCGAAGCGAT
>DASRXR010000237.1:0-2450 GCA_035687405.1 Polyangiales bacterium | reverse complement strand
CAGTCGATCGCTGCGGTTCCGCTGTATGCCGCAGGCAAGTGGCTGCACAACTCGCTCGCGGGCAACCGGGAGTGGAAAGAGACCTTCGCCGGGCCAGTGGTCGGCACCAACCCCGCGATTCGCTGGGGCGGCGAAGTCGAGATCTTTACGGTCGGTCTGTTTGGTGCATTCGCAACGGCGCTGCTCTGCGCGGTGTTCTTCTCGTTCTCGCTGCAGCTCGGCGCGAGTCTCCGCTCAGCCTTGATCGGAGTCGCGCTCTTTGGCGTCACGTCTCAGATCGTCGGGTTTTCGAGTACATTTTTTCAGCATGTGCTCGAGACCCTCACGATCTTCTCGTGCTTCTACTATTTGTTCCGCGATGCGCGCGAGCCCAACTGGTGGCTTCGTTTGCTGGCCGGTGCGATCGCCGGCTTTGCGCTCGTCGTTCGAATCCACACGCTAATTTTATTGCCGGCGCTGAGTGTTTTTCTGCTCTGGAACGTATGGCGCCGGCATGGCGCTGGCGTCGAATGGAGCCGCCGCCGAGTGCTGAGGATGCTGCTGGAATGTGTGCCGTTCTTCGCGATGATCGGCGCGGGGATCGCTGGGCAATTCGCGCTCAACTACCTCAAGTTTGCGGAGCTCACCTTCACCGGTGGCTACGCCGGCGGAACCTTCGACGCATCCCTGTTCACGACCTGGTTCGGTTTCTTCTTTAGTCCAGGCGAGAGCATCTTCCTCTTCACGCCGGTCCTGCTGTTGATTCCGCTGTATTGGCCGCCGTTCTTTCGGCGGTATCGCGCTGAGTCGTTTTGCATGCTCGGCGTGGCCGCGTCGTATTTACTGTTCTACGGCAAGTATGACTTTTGGCATGGTCAGTGGTGTTTTGGCCCGCGCTACTTGTTGGTCACGGTCCCGTTTCTGATCTTGCCACTCGCGTCGTGGTGGGACACCGCGACGAACCGATGGCGGGGAGTTGCATGCGCGCTCGGCGCCGCGGGTGCGTTCGTGCAGCTGCTGAGCGTCGCGGTCAACTTCTCGTACGTCTTCCACCACGAGAAGTACGCTGCGTTCAAGCCGGAGTACGGGTACCTGTTCGTTCCGCAGTCATCGCAGTTGGCAACGCACTATCGCGCTTTGATGGCGGCTGACTTCCGGGTGGACATGTGGCTCGTGAATGTCTATCGCCAGTTCGGTGTGGGTCAGCTGTTGACGGTGGCTCTGCCGCTCGTCGGACTCATGCTCTTCGCGCTTTGGGGTCTGCGGCGCGCAATCGCCGAACCCCGACCAAGTCGTAAGTCGAGCAAGGCTCCGGTGATGGTTTCCAAGCGACCATCACGTTCCTCGGCAAACGCTTCGAGATAGAGCAGCCGGCCCGCTCCGGAAGCGGCGGCTATGGCGGGGGCGGCTTCAGGCTAGCTTCCCACGCGGCTTGATGGACTTGCGCGACCAGCATGTCGCCGGCGGCCTTGGAGCAGTTCGCGATGTGAAGGTGTGCTGCCGCCTTGTTCGGATCGAGCTTGAGTACTTGCTCGAACTCGCGAACTGCGGCCGGACAGTCGTTCTCCTGCAGCAGCGCGTACCCGAGATTGAAGCGCGCTTGAACGTGCCCCGGCATCGCGGCGAGGAACAACTCGTAGGTCGCGATCGCTTCCTTGCGCCGTCCGAGTTGTTGCAGCGCGAGAGCGCGCAACCAGTCGTTTGTGAGAACTTTCGGTTGGAGCTTCTTTTCGACGTCGAACCAGTACAATGCACGCTTGTGATCGTTCACCGCCTGCCAAGCCAACGCGGCTTGAGTTGCGGCATACGGGCTCGCATTGTCCAGACGCGCCGCGACATCGGCTTCGCGAGCGGCATCGGCTTTGCGACCGATCTCGACCAGCGTGCGCGCGTACCAGTACCTGACGACGGGGTGTCGCGGGTTCAGTCTGGTAACGCGCTCGAGCCACCGGAGGCCCGGTTCTATTTTGCCCTGGGCGACGAGCGTGCGGCCGAGGTTCACCATGGCCATGTCGTAGTACGGACCGCGTTCGAGCGATTTTTCGAGCAGCTGGCGGCGCGTGTCCAAGTCCGGCGTTGCCATCGCAAGGTTGTGATAGCCGAGCCACCCAGCGCCGTAACGAACACTGTGGCTGAACAGGGTCGAGTCGTTCAACCACGTGGTGTTCAGATACACCGAAGTCGCCGCGCACCACGCGATCGCACCGACTGCGAGAGTGTGGCGGAGGGGTGGACGCAAACGCAGAGCCAATAGGCACAGCGGCAGAAAGAAGAACGGCATCGACGAATAGGGTCGGTAATCCGCGGCCAAGTAGTAGAGCGGCGCGATCGACGAGGTCGATGCGAACATGAGCCAGTAGGTCACGATGCAGAACGAGAGAATCGGCTCACGACGTCTCCAGACCCACGCGCCCACGAGAGACGCCAGAATGAACACGATGCCCGTGGCGACCTTGAAGTCGACGCCCGTA
>DASRXR010000236.1:0-22442 GCA_035687405.1 Polyangiales bacterium | reverse complement strand
ATGTCGCCCGAGCAGGCGCGCGGCCAGGCGACCGACGCAGCGACCGACCAGTACGCACTCGGCGTAATCTTGTACGAAGGCGTGACGGGACACCTGCCTCGAGACTCGGCGAACCCGCTCGAGCTGTTGCATGCGGTCGCGTTCGATCCGTTCCAGCTACCGTCGACGCACATCGATCTGCCTGAAGAGCTCGAGGCCGTGATCGTTCGAGCGATGTCGCACCTGCCGTCGGATCGGTTCGAGTCGATGATCGCGTTCGCACTCGCGATGCTTCCGTTCGCGAGCGAGGGGTCGCGCGAATACTGGAGCGTAGAGCTCAACAGTTTACCTGCGAGCGATAGCGCGGCGGCGGCTTCGTCGTTGCCGAGCGCGCGGCGGCCGTCCCATCCACCGGAGTCGCCATCGCCGTTTCTCGAATCGCAGCCGGGCACGTACAGGGGGATGCACTCCGAGGTCGGTGCAGCAGTCGTGCCGATCACGGGTGGACGCAAGCGCGATTCACTCCAGCCCCAAATCGCCGAGGCACTCCCACCGCCGTCGCGGCGCCAACGCAGTCTATTTTGGCTCGGAGGAGCAGCCGGCGCGTTGCTCGGACTCGGCGGCGCATGGGTCACCGGTCACTCGCAGCGCGCGCGCCCGCCGATCGCTGCTGCCACCTCGGCCGAGATCGCGCCACCGCCGCTCGAGGTCGACGTGCATGTGGCGCCGCCAACAGCGGCAGTGCTCTTGGATGGGCATCAAGTGGCAACCGGGCACTACCGAGCGAGCTTGCCTCGCGACGGCAAGCCGCACGAGCTTCGCGTGAACGCGGACGGTTTCATCACGCGCAGTCACAACTTTCGCGACGAGCCACCGCCGCGCGACATCGCGCTGACGCCGAGCTCTTCACTGCCAGCAGCACGTCCCGCCCAAGCTGAGCTCGCGACGCTCGTAGAGACCCCGCGCACTGCAAGCAACCGTTCCGGTTGGCAGCCGCGCGTTCGCTCAGTGGCAGCGCGCACGTCTGGACGTGATTCAGCGCGGCGCCTGGAGACACCAGGTTCAGAACGGCACATCGCAGTCGTCGATAGCGACCGGCCGAGAGTACGCATCGTGGACGAGTTCGAGCCGCACGTTCGCATCATCGAATAACACAAGGAGCCGCCGTGAACACGCGCGCATGGATCGCTGTCGGACTCGTAACCGGGTTGGCATGGACGGCGGCGGGGCCCGTGTCGGCGGAAGAGAGCGGACCCACTTCGGATGTCGCACGCGCAGAGGCGTACGCGGCCGACGCGTACGACGCGTACTCGCGTCGGGAGTTTTCGACGGCAGTCGCGCTGTATCAGAAAGCGCTCGAAGCGGCTCCGAGCGCGGACATTCTCTACAACCTCGCCCGCATCTACGACACGAAGCTGAAGGACCGTAGCCTCGCGATCGATTACTACCGTCGCTACACGCTCGACACCGGCTCCGATCCCAATCGGCTGCGGACTGTGAGCGCGCGTTTGTCCGAGCTGCGCGAGCTCGAATCGATTGCAGCGGGCGCACAGCCGACGGCGGCTCCTGCTCCGCTGGCTGCGACTGCGCCGCTACAAACTTCGGCCGCTCCGCAGAACGCTCCGCCAGACCAGAGTGGACTTAGCGGCATTCAAGTCGCCGGCGTCATCACGGGCGCGATCGGCGTTGCAGGCCTCGGACTTGGCATCGGTTTCGGCTTGAAGGCGAAGGCCGACGCGGACGTCGCCGACCGGTTTTGCGAGGGCAACGCGTGCCGCACACAGCGCGGAGTCGATGAATCGCACGACGCCAAGGACGCGGCGACGGTATCGACGATCGCGTTCGTCGCAGGCAGCGCGCTCACCTTGTTAGGTGTTACGGCCGTCTTGCTGGGTTCGGGGAGCAGGCAAGAGCGTGAGGTGACGAGAACATCGGTCACGCCTTATGCAGGCCCGGGCAACGCCGGAGCATTGCTCGCATCGCGCTGGTGAGCGCCCCGACAACTGCCGGGTTGGGTTCGTTGGATGGATTGGATGCGTGGGATGGGTGGGGCAGGTGGCGGGCTCGGCCGAGTCGCGTACGCGCGCACGACCGAGCCCCGTACGAACGTCAGTTGCTCGACGCTTTGATCGAAACGGAGATGTTGCAGGTTCCGCCTGTCACGTTCCCATCGACGTCCATGCCCGGCTCTGCGAATTTCAACGTCGCAGTAGTGTCGGTGAACATGTCCCAGCCGCACCCCAACCCGAATGTACCCCCACCCCTCGGCCCCGTGACCGAAACTGTTTGCGGAGATCCGGGAGCGGGTTGGACGACCGTCATACCGACGACTTGCGGCGCCATCGCGCTGCGGAACAGGCCGCTGCTGATGGTGACCGCGTCAGCGCCACTTTGCGAGTCCACGGCGAGCCCGTAGCCTGCGTTGACCTGGACACTGAAGACGCCCGGCAGCAGTTGCACCACTGTCATTGCAGCGCGCTGAATGCAGCCGAACACGATGCTGCAACGCTCACTCGCCGAGCAATCCGAATCGAGATTGCAAGCCACGCACGAGCCAGCGAGGCTGCAAACCTTGCCGCCATCGCTCGAACACGCTGTGCCGGCCGACTTCAATTGCGGCGAAGTGCACATTCCCTCCGTGCACATCGTCGTCTGACAATCGTTCGGCGCCATGCAGTCGTTGTTGCTCATGCACTGCACGCACTTGTCCGTGATGCACATGGGCTTGTCCATCGGGCAGTCCATCTCCTGCTTGCCCGAGCCATCCGCATTGCACACTTCGAGCTTGCTGCCGACGCACATCTTCGAGTTGGGCATGCAGACGTTGCACTTCTTGCCCGCCTCATCGCACAGCTCCATTGGACACGGCGTCTTCGACTGGAACTCCGTCAGATCATCCTGACAGCGCAGCAGCTCGCCGCCTTCACACTTGTGCTGATCCATCTCGCACGCCGCCGGATCGCACTTCTTACCGACGTCATCACACAACGCGGGCGAATCGCAGTGCTGCGCCATCACCATCTCGCCGGCCATGCTGCACTCGTACAGATCCGATTCCATGCACATGACGATACCCGGATCGCACGCGCCACACTTTCCGGCTTCGAGACCCGCGCGACAACGCGCTTCGTTCTGACAGGGCTGCGTATCGGCGGCTTCGAACATGTCGCCGCACTTGATCATCTTTGCGCCGTCGCAAACCATCTCACCGGCGCGACCCATACACGCCGGAACGACTTTGACGGATGGCAGCGAGCTCGACGAACCCGCGTTGCTCATGCTCGAGCTGCTGGAACCACTCGATCCAGAGCTGCCGTTGTTCCCGGTGCCGCTCGATGATGAGCCCGAACCACCGGCTCCCCCGCTACTCGGCGCGCTAGTGCTGCCGCTGCTTCCGCCCTTCCCACTCGCGCTGCTCGACGAGCCGCTCGACCCCGTGGTCATCGACGAGTTGCCGGCCGAACCCGACGCGCCGCTCGTGCCGCCATCCGCCGCACGCTGACCTTCCTCGGACGTGCCCTCAGGATCCGTCGCGGGACCCTGCACCGGCAGGTCGTCACTACAGCTGACAGCTGCAAGCACGATCACCGAACACCATGAACAGATTGCCCGCGAGCTAAGACGCTGAGTTGACACAACTGCGCAGTTCATAAGCTCCCCCTTTCATATCTATACATTGAATATTCGCTCGCCTTACCAATGGAGCTTCGGACTGTCAACGAAGCAGTTGCTTCGATTCGTTCGATTGATCACGAGCGCGAGTTCATCCGCCATCGCAACGCGTTGCAACGAGCGATCTGCACGCATCACACGCCTCGCTGTTCGAACGCTCAACGCACGCATTGCCCGCCAGTGCAATGCAAGTTTAGTTTCCCCGCCGACATAAGCGACGGCCGAGTTACATCCGACGATTTCAGCGAACGCAGCGCACGCGCAATCGATTTGTGCCAACGAAGTAGCCCGTTCCGCCGGTCTCGAATGAAACGCTGGCAGTACCGACGGAGTAGCGATTCGATGCAGTCCAGAACCACTCGAGCGGAGTGTTTGGAAAAACTTTGAGGTCGATCGCCGGCCTTACACGTGTTGGATCGACGAGTGTCATCAACTCTTTCAGAGTCGGCACGCGAAACCCAGTCATCGCGGCGATGGTCAAACCACGACAATACGTATTGGCGGCGTCCCACGTGTACTGCATCGCGTTCGGAGGCTGTTGCCAAATCAAGCCCGTTCGCAGATCCGTCACGAGTCCTTGACTGGAATTGATCAGATAACGATCAGCCGGCGCATCTGCACGCGCCACCCATACGCCGACCAAGCACGATGCGACACACGCGAGCCAGAGATGACACAAACCTTTCGGTGATCGACGAATCACGTAGTCCATCTTGCTCATTCACCGCACGCAACGCACATGCAAGCTGTCGGTCTTCGGACGCGCGAGAACCTGAAACGCCGCGAAGCCAACGCCCCACGCCTGACTGATATCCCCGACATTCGGCGACGCACTCCAAAAGTTGTCGGATGGCGTGTTCGGAAAAGTCGCCGCGTCGATCGACGGCATCACCGCGTTGTCATCCAGGATCGAAACCAGCTCGATCATGGTCGGCAACCGCCAGTCTTCTGCGTTCGAGAGCACGAGCCCGTCGCAATAAGCCTTGGCTTTGTCCCACGCGCAGGTTCCAGCACAGCCCGGATACGTCTCGGGCAAATTGCGCTGCCAAATCAGCCCGGTCACCACGTCCTGCACGGTCTCATCCGCCGGCAGATAGTTTGGCGCCGTTTTTGCGCCGGGGTTCGTCGTCGGCATCGGCCAATCCGCGAACTGCCCGCGACAGACGTAGGTCATATCCTTGCTGCGACAAACGTAGTCGGCGTTGCAGACCGTCGGCATCGCGCAGCGACCGACCGCCACGCAATCCTTCGTGCCAGTGCCTTCGAACTCGATGTCACACACGCAACTGTAATCGGCGTCGCCTACGACGCAGCGACCACCAGGGGTGCACGCAGTCGCAGGACACATCACGTCCGGAACGCACGCAGCGCCATCGGACTTGAAGTTGAGATCGCATGCACAACTGATCGCGCCTTGTACGCCTTCGCAGTGCGCGTGCTCAGCACAGGCAAACGCTTCGAAGCGCACGAGATCGTTGCCGCACTTTCGGCGCGTGTAGGCATCGCAAATCGCGTCACCAGGCATCTTGCTCGTGCATAGGCTCAACATCGGCAGACATATACCTTGCGTGTCACCTGGCGCAGTGTCGCAGCGCTCGGTCGGAGCGCACTCGGAACCAGCCGCCCACTTTCCATTCGTGCACACGAGCGTGCCCGTACTAGTCGGACCGGCACACGCCTTCGGTTTGTCATCCGTGCACGCGGTACCCACGGCACCGATACCTTCGCCGGTGAGCGGAGTCATGCCTGACGTGCTTCCGCCAGAACTGGCGCCAGCGCTGCCGCCGCTATGGCCTCCACTCACGCCGACTGTTGTGCCGCTACTTCCCGCGGTCGCGCCACGACCACTCGATCCCGACGCACCGCCCACGCCCGCTTCTGTTTGCGTGCCCGTCTGCGCCCCCGGCAGATCATCGATCTCCGTGCAGGCACATACGAGCAGGACCCCGCACCAAAGCGAACCGACAAATCGCTGCACTGTGCCCTCCCCGAAAGCACTAAGCCACGACCGGGTTCTACCACTACCAGTGCGACTGCCAATTGATTCAAGACACACTTGAGCGGGCAACACACGCAGCTCAGGGAGAACACGAACCGAACACGCAGTTCGGCCCGATCGACGCCGGATCGAGGCACGTGATCCCACACCCGCCGCAGTTGCGAGGATCTTTGTTCGTGTCCGCGCACGCCCCGGTGCTGCCGCAATTGATGCCACCATCGCAAGTCATGCCGCAGGAGAACCCGTCGCATGTCGCAGAGTACCCAGGCGGCGCCGCGCAGGGCGAGCATGAAAACAGCCCGCACGAGTTGATCGAACTATTACTGACACAACTACCGCCACATTTGTGCTGTCCGGTTGGACACACACACAAACCGAACGAACATCGCTCCGGCGCGCTGCAGCTGTTCCCACAGATTCCGCAGTTGTTGTTGTCCGACCCGGTATCGATGCATTGACCACTGCACACTGAGAGACCCGAGCTGCATTTGAAGCCGCAACGGCCGTTGTCACAGGTGTCAGTCGCGCGCGCGACCCCGGAGCGACACAGCTCGCAGCTACTGCCGCAAGACGTCGGCGAATCGGCTTTGCACGTGCCGTCACAATCGCGCATCAATGACGCTGGGCACTGGCACGCCCCGCTCACGCACATCTTGCCGCCGCCACAAGCTTTGCCGCACGCTCCGCAGTTCGCCGCGTCTTTGTTCAGATCGACGCAGCTGTTGCCACAGGCCATGAAGCCATCGGTACATTTGAAATCGCAGCGGCCGCTCGCGCACGTCGGCTCGGCGTGAGCGATCGTCGTCGCACACGGTGCCCCGCAGCCACCGCAGTGCATCGTATCGGTGGTCGTGTCCGCGCACGTACCGCCGCACAGCGTCGGAGTCGCGGCCGGGCATCCCGAGACGCACGTGCCGCTCGAGCACATTGGCGTGCTCGCATCGCACTGGACCCCGCACTTACCGCAGTTCGTGGGTGCAGTGACGTCAGTCTCGCAGCCCAGCATTGGGTCTTCAGAGCAGTGCGCCCAACCCTTCGCGCACGAGGTTGCGCTCAAGACGCAAACGTCACCCGAGCACGTGACGGGTCCAGCGACGTTGGGCAGCGTCGTGCAGTCGTGTCCGCACGCGCCGCAGTTGCTGCTGTCGCTCGGCAAACACGCGCCATCACACGACAGCTGCCCCGCCGGGCACCCCCGATCGCCTTGGCCGCCGCCTTGCCCGGCGCGCGGATTACCGCTCATGCCACCGGTGTTGGTGTCTGCACTGCCGCCGGCTCCACTCGAGGCGCTGCCATTGCGGCCCGCGCTGCCGTTGGTCCCAGAACCGCTACCTGCGGTAGCCGTATTCTGCCCGTTCGCGTCGCCTCGCCCGCTCGCGCCGGCACCCGCCTGTGCGCCGCCGTCCGGATCGGCGCCTAACGAGTTGTCCGTAGTGCCGGAAGCGTCGGGCATGTCGTCGCCTGCGATCGGCTTACCCAGCGGTGTACAGCTCGCGACTAACCAAACACAGAGCACTGCCAAGGTTCTTGCTGCACAAGCCGTCGTCATCAACCACTCCACTATTGCAAAGACAATTCGCGCGAATCGCTTACGTGACGCACGGAGCACCGGGCCGGCCGCGTGAGTCCGAATGAGTCCGCGTGACCCAGGTTTGACTCAGCAAGTTCAAAGAGCAAGGCATTGTTTGCAGCCGATGCACACGTCGCGCAAACACGACGCCAACGGCGGCAGCACGTGAAAGCCGCCCACCGTCATGTTGCACCTCACCTCTGCCGTCACGCGCGACGCCTGCCGAGCCGCTGTGCGCGCGTCGAATCGCATCGCATCGCAATACGCGCGTAGTCGGCAAAACACGCGAACAGTCGCGAACGCTCACGCGATGTCGCTTCAATGCGTCATCGCGCGACGCCACCTCACGCAAGCGCGCGTGATTGCGAAGGCGCGCTCGGCGCTCCATGAGCGCCCCCCACCGAACCCCCAAATCCCCGACGCCAGACATCCCCGATTGGGGGCACAGACGTGAGTCCCCATTCGGCAATTGCGAAATTTGCGGACGGGCGACTTCCCCGCTGCGAGCTCACATCCTATGACCGTCTGCCGGGGCACGGCATAGCGGGCCGCCAGTCAATAAGGAGAGTTGTTCATGTCCATGCAGGTTTACGACTATCTTTTGAAAGCCGCGGCCGACGTGCCCGACGCCGCAGCCCTCGAATTCATGGGCAAACCAGTTAGCTACGCGCGCCTCGCCGAGAACGCGCTGAAGCTCGCGAGTGGTCTGGAAGCCCAAGGCGTCGAGCGCGGCGCGAGCATCGGCCTGCTGCTCCCCAACATTCCGCAGTTCGTCGAAGCCCTGTACGGCTCGTGGTTCCACGGCAACGTCGTCGTGCCGATGAGCGTGCTCTCCACGGCGCCCGAGATTCGTTACCTGGTCGAGGACAGCTCGATTCGGGCGCTCTTCGTCTACGAGTTGTTCTTGCCGCAGGTCGAAGCTGCGATCGCAACACTCGCATCGCCGCCCCGGGTGTTCGTCGTGGGTCAGTCGGCGCCGATGATCGTGGACATGGTCAGTCCGGGTAAAAACGTCTCCATGCAGGCGCTGATCGAAGGCCAGACGCCGATCGATGTCGCGAAACCTGACGGCAAGGACTCGCACCTACTGACGATCTACACGTCGGGCACGACCGGTAAGCCGAAGGGCGCCGTGATCAGCAACGCGAACATCATCGGCCAGCTCGACATGACTGGCGACTTGTTCCCGCCGCTCCCGAGCGATCGCGTGTTGTGTGTGCTTCCGCTGTTCCATGTGTTCGCGCTGAACGCGGTACTCGCGTTCAACATTCGCCATCGCCTCACGGTCGTGCTGCACACGAAGTTCGACGTCGCCGCCGCGCTCGAGAGCCTGCAGAAAGATCGCATCACGATCTTCAACGGCGTGCCGACGATGTACTTCTATCTGCTCAAGCACAGCGGCCCGGACACGAAATTCCCGGACCTGCGTTTGTGTATATCCGGTGGATCGGCGATGCCGGTAGAGGTGTTGCACAGCTTCGAAGACAAGTTCCAAGTACCGATCTTCGAGGGCTACGGCATGACCGAGACCACGGTCAGCGTGTGCTGTAACCGGTTGGACGCGAAGAAGGTCGGCTCCGTAGGTAAGCCGTTCGATCGCGTCGATCTCAAGATCCTGGACGACGCGGGCACCGAGGTCGCACCGAAAGCACTCGGCGAGATTTGCGTGCGCGGCCCGAACATCATGCAGCGCTACTTGAATCGCCCCGAAGCGACGGCCGAGACCATCGTCGATGGTTGGCTGCACACCGGCGACATTGGCTACGTCGACGAAGCGGGCTTCGTGTTCATCGTCGATCGCAAGAAGGACATGATCATCAAGGGCGGATACAACATCTATCCGCGCGAGATCGAAGAGGTGCTCTACCAGATGCCTCAGATCGCCGAAGCCGCCGTGGTCGGGATCAAAGACGAGGCGAAGGGCGAGCAGGTTCGCGCGGTGATCTCAGTGCGGCCGGGCGCCGAACTCGACGAAGACGCCGTCCAGCAGTACCTCAGCCAGAACCTCGCGAAATATAAGCTCCCTGCGGAGTACGTGTTCGTGACCGAGCTCCCGAAGGGCCCAACCGGCAAGATCCTGAAGCGCGAGCTGCGCGACCAGAATTGAACGGCGAGCGTGGGCAACGGCTCTCGCCGCCCAATTGGAAATCTCCCAGCAATGCCTCAGACTCGGGTGTCCGCCGGCCAGTCTCGGCGGCCACCCCACGTCATGAAGCTCTCGATTTCCCCCCCAACCACGACCCCGCTCTCCGCGATTCTTCCCACCGAGCCGCTGCTGTTGATGGGCGCCGGCCCCGTTCCGATTCCGCAAGCCGTCGCCCAAGCCAACGGCATGATCATCAATCACCTCGGCCCGACGATGGACCGCGTGATTCGGAACGTGAAGAAGCTCGCGAGCTACGCGTTCCAGACGAAAAGCGATAAGATCCTCGGCCTCGCCGGTCCCGCTTCGGCTGCGATGGAGATGGCCGTGGCGAACTTGTGCTGGCCAGGCCGCAAGGTGCTGTGCCTGCGCAACGGTACGTTCAGCGGCCGGCTCGGTGAGATGGCCGAAGGCGTCGGCGCGCTCGTCACGTATGTCGACAGTGAGCCAGGTCGTCCGGTCGGGCTCGATGCCGTGCACGCCGCGTTTGCGAAGAACAACTTCGACGTCATCACGATGGCGCACGGCGAGACGTCGTGCGGAGTGAAGACAGTCGAGCTTCCGGAGATCTGTCGGTTCGCAAAGAGCCGCGGTGCGCTCACGATCGTCGACAGTGTCGTCACGTTGAGCGCGATGCCCGTCAACATGGATGAGTGGGGCATCGACGTCGGCGTGACCGGCGGGCAAAAAGCGCTGAGCTCGATCCCCGGTGTCTCGCTCGCCGCATTTTCGAGCGACGCGTGGGAGACCGTGCTCGCGCATCCCGGGCCTCGCCCGCACTGGTGTTACGACGCGGTGCGCGCGCAAAAGTTTTGGGGCGAGCAGCAGTACCACTACACCGCGCCCGTGCCCGGCGTGCTCGCGTTGCACGAGGCACTTCGGCTCGTCGCCGAGGAGACGCTCGAACGCCGCTTTCGGCGCCATGAGATGAGCTCACTCGCGTTGCAGCGGGGCCTCGAAGCGATGGGCCTCGTGCTCTACGCGCCGCGTGAGGTCCGCTTGAGCAGCGTGATCGCGATCGAGATTCCCAACCCCGCTGAGAGCGCTCGCGTGCGCGAGCACATGAGCCGCGTATTTCGGGTGGAGATCAGCGGCGCGTTCGGGCTGAACATCTTGCGGATCGGTCAGATGGGTGAGCAGTGTCGCTCGCACAACCTCTTCAAGACGCTCTACGCGCTCGGGATGAGCTTCGCGCGCGAAGGCGTGCGGCTCGACGTCGCATCGGGCATGGCCGCACTCGAGTCCGGCCTCGCCGGCGAAGGCGAAAACTTCGTCGACTGATCGTTGCAGCCGCTGGCGGCGTCAGCTCTCGTCGTCTCTCGCGATCGGATCTGACGCTGCGTTCGCTCGCCTCGCGAGCACCAGAAACGGCACCGAGACGACCTGCACGATCGCCGAGACGAAGTAGGCGAACGCATAGCCGCGCGCATCGGCGACTCGGCCGAGCACCGGCTGCCCGATCGCCGCACCGGCCGACATCATGAGGTTGTCGAAAGACAGCAGCGTCGCGCGGCGCTCCGATGGGATCAGTCCGTTCAGGTACGTCTGCCGGAGCGGAACGGTGACCCACATCGAGAAGCTCCAAAGCGTGAGCACTGCGAGTGCGAGGACGAACGTCGAGACGACGGACATCGCCCACAAGAAGCCCACGATCAACACGGCACTCAGAATCAGCACGTGAGTGCGGCGGGTGAAGAGTCGCCGCACATACGGCGCGGCGAAGCCCGATGCAATTTGGGCGGCTGCTACGACCGCGGCGGAGAGGCCCGAGATTCCAAACGCGTGCGGGTCGCCGTAGAGCTGCAAGAGGTACGGCTGCGCTGCGTAGAAACCATAGATTGCGATGCCGCCGCTACAGAACGACGCGAGCATGAGCCAGCGTACTGCCGGCTGACCGAAGCCGTACTCGATCGATGCGTGCAACACGGCGCGTACTTGAACGCCGATGCGCCCGCCCCGCTGCGGTGTAAAGCCGAGGTCTCGCATCCACACGGCTGCAGCCAGCAGCGTCAGGCCGAGCAGCCCGGCGCGCACGAGGTACGGAACGCCGAGGTTCGTGAACTGCGCCAGAAATCCACCGCCGACCGTACCGGTCAGCATCGCGATGCCCGTCATGACTTGGCCGCGTGCGAGCACGTCATCGAGCTTGCCTTTGTGGCCGGTGAACGCGAGTGCATCGACGAGCCACGCTTCGGTCGCGCCGGAGAAGAACGTGAAGCCGAGACCGATCGACATCGATGCGCCGGCCCACGCCCAAAACGGCGCGTGGAGCTGCCACATCGCGAGATACAGGAGCGTCGAGACGAGCAGGGTCGCAGCACCGAGCAGGTACGAGGTGCGGCGGCCCCACGTGTCCGCGACGACTCCGGTCGGGATCTCGAAGAGCATTTCGCCGGCGGTAAAAAAGGCGTTGGCTGCAAACGCCTCGGTATTGCTCAGGCCGGCATCGAGCAGGAACAACGTGTTGATGCCCCAGATGAATGACGCTGCGAGCGTCGAAAGCAAGGTCAGAAGCAGGTAGGTTCGCTGAACGGTCTGCGCAGTGCTCGAGCTCATCGTCTCGGAACCTGGCCCCGCACGCGGGAAACGGCAACCGTCCGAGCGGACAGTTGCTGCAGGCAAAGCGCGGTAGTAGCGTCGGTGGAGCATGCTCGACACCACCGCCTTGCACCGCGGCGCGATCGCGGTTTCGGAGTATCGCTGCAGGTTTGGGCCGCACGATCTGCCCTTCCCAGAGCTGCACGATGCGTATTCGGTATCGTACGTACGCGCTGGGACCTTCGGGTATCACACGCAGGGCAAGTCGTTCGAACTCGTCGCGGGCTCGGTGCTGATCGGCCGTCCCGGAGACGAATACGCGTGTTCGCACCATCACCACGGCGGAGGCGACGAATGTCTCGCGTTCAAGCTCGGGCCGGAAGTCGTCGAGAGCCTCGGGGCGAAGCCGGCCGCCTGGGGTACGCCGTGTCTGCCGCCCGCGTCCGAGCTGATGGTGATCGGCGAGCTCGCCGGTGCTGCCGCCGATAGCTGCAAGCTCGGCGCCGGCCCTGCACACGGGCTGGCCGGACCGGGCCTCGACGAGCTGGGATTGATGCTCGCAGCCCGCTTCGTGCAGCTCGTCGGCGAGCGGGTTAGCGGCGTCGTGCGCGCGACGCCGAGTGATCGCAAGCGGGCGGTCGAAGCCGCCTTATGGCTCGATGCGCACGCACACGAAGCGGTGGACCTGCAGCGGACGGCGGCATCGGTCGAACTGAGCGCGTTTCACTTCTTGCGCGTGTTCAAGAGCGTGGTCGGAGTGACACCCCATCAATACCTGGTGCGTTCGCGCATTCGGCACGCGGCGTGCGCACTCGTGGAAGAAGACCGATCGATCAGCGAGATCGCGTTTGCGTGTGGGTTCGGCGATCTGTCCAACTTCGTGCGGACGTTTCGGCGCGCTGCGGGCACTTCGCCGCGGGCGTTCCGCAATCGCGCACGGACAGGTCGTGCAACATCCAGGCGCGCACGGCTGGAGTTTCGTCGTGACCGCTGATCCAGCTGCTGCAGCCTGGGGGCCGGTCCCGATCGTGCTCGAAGGTGCTCACGTCCGGCTGGAACCGCTGACAGCTGCACACTTGCCGGACTTGTTCGCGGCTGCGGCGGATCCCGAGATCTGGCAGTACCTTCCGATTGCGCCGCCGAAGACACCGGACGAGCTGCACGCGTGGTTCGAGTCCGCGGCACGCGACGTCGCAAATCGCGTTTCGATCGCGTTTGCGACGGTCGCCATCGCGAGTGGTCGCGCGATCGGAAGCACGCGTTACCTCGACATTCGCCCGCGCGATCGCGGTGTGGAGATCGGTTGGACGTGGCTCGCACGTTCGGCGTGGCGAACGCCCGTGAACACCGAGTGCAAGTACTTGCTCTTGCGACACGCATTCGACGACCTCGGAGCACTGCGCGTTCAGCTCAAGACCGATGATCGCAACCGGCGCTCGAAAGCGGCGATCGAGCGCATCGGCGCGCGGCCGGAAGGTGTGTTGCGCTGCGACCGCGTCTTATGGGACAGCTACGTGCGCGACAGCGCGTACTTCAGCGTGGTGCACCACGAATGGGCTGCGGTGAAGCGCGCGCTCGAGCAAAAGCTCGGAGTAGCGTGAAGACAGGGGTCCGATGACTCGCGAAACCGACAGCATTCCTCTGATCGCGCGAGCGCAGCAGCACGCGGAAGGCAGCGGCACCGCGATCCTCGCCGCGGATGGGCGAGCGGACTACGCCGGGCTTCTCGAGCTTTCGGCTCGGGCGGCTCGCGTGCTCCTCGGTGAACGCGCGGACCTCGACGGCGAACGCGTCGCATTTCTCGTCACGCCGAGCCTTCGTCACGTCGCGACGCAATGGGGCATCTTTCGCGCGGGCGGTGTAGCGGTCCCGTTGTGCGTGACACATCCGGCGCCCGAGCTCGCGCACGTCCTCGACGACGCCAAGCCGACCGCGCTCGTCGCCGATCGCGAGTTCGAAGCGCTCGCACGCCCGCTCGCTGAGGCGCGCAGCATCCGCTGGATCACGCCATCGCAGCTAGCGGCTGCAAGCGCGCGTGTCGGTGCCACGCGCGATCTACCTCGCGTCGATCCGTCTCGTCCCGCGATGTTGATCTACACCAGCGGTACGACCGGCAAACCCAAGGCTGCGATCACGACGCACGCCATCTTCGCCGCGCAGCTGCACTCGATCACGCAAGCTTGGGAGATCGACGCGCGCGACCACATTCTGCACGCGCTGCCGCTCCATCATCTCCACGGGATCCTCAACGCGCTCGGCAGCATCCTCTACGCCGGCGCTACCTGTGAGCTCCTGCCGCGCTTCGACGCCGAGATCGTTTGGCAACGGCTCGCAGCGCGCAGCGGCATCACGCTCTTCATGGGAGTCCCGACGATGTACGACCGGCTCGCCAGCCATTGGGACGCCCTAGACGAGAGTGAGCGCGAACGCCGCACCGAAGCCCTTCGCGCGCTCCGCTTGATGGTGTCTGGCTCTGCCGCACTCCCCGCCAGTATGTTGGAGCGCTGGCGCACGATCAGCGGCCACGTCTTGCTCGAACGCTACGGCATGACAGAGATCGGCATGGCATTGGGCAACCCGCTCCACGGCGAACGCCGCGCCGGCAGCGTCGGCGTCCCATTCCCCGGTGTCGAAGCTCGCATCGTCGAAACGCCTGACACGGACACTGACACGGCCACGGACGCTGCAGCTGGCAGCGGCGCGGTGCTGGATCAGGGTCCGGGTGAGCTTCAGATCCGCGGCCCGAACGTGTTTGCTGGCTACTTCGAAAAAGCCGGCGCGACTTCCGCATCGTTCACGCCGGACGGCTGGTTTCGGACTGGCGACATCGCGGTTCGAGAACGAGGGTATTACCGGCTACTCGGCCGCGCCTCGGTCGACATTCTGAAGACCGGTGGGTTCAAAGTGTCCGCGCTCGAGATCGAAGAGACGCTGCGCGAGCATCCATCGATCGCAGAAGTCAGCGTCGTCGGAATCCCGGATTCCGAATGGGGTGAACGCGTGGCTGCGGCAGTCGTGCTGCGGCCCGGTCACTCGCTCGAGCTCGCGCCGCTGCGCGCATGGGGCAAAGAGCGGCTTGCTCCGTACAAGGTCCCGTCGATTCTCCGCGTGGTTTCGGAGCTCCCGAGAAATGCTCTCGGCAAGGTCCTGAAGCCCGAGCTGAAGAAGCAATTCGGCTAAAGCCCGATGCGCTCCATCGCGCGAATGCACGGCACGTAGGGGTACACGCCAGACTCGAACGGGACTTGGCAGGATTGCGTAGAAAACCCACCGAAACGTGCTCCAGAGCACCGCTCCCCCCCTCGCGAGCCGGGTAACTTGTAGTTTAGCATGGAACTTTAGGGGGCATTGTCACCCCTAGGGGTGACAATTAGCTATTTCCGGCTGCTACATGCGGCTGTACCGATGTAGCCAATCGTCCGACCTGCCGCCGACATCGCGGAGCTGTTTTAGGCGTTCAGCCAGTCCGATCAGATGCGCACGGTCGTGCTCGGTGGCGCAATGCGATCCTCGCGAGATCAGGTAGTTTTTGAGCGGCTGGTGATGGCCGAGCGACGTGCCGAGCACCGCCGGCTCGCACTCCAGCCAGCACTCGGAGCCCGCGAACACGCCGCCCCGCACGGGATCGATCCGTAGGTCCGAGCAGCGCGGGGAATCGCGTTCGCCCTGTTCGGTGCTCGCAACCGCAATCGGCGAGGTCCACAACCGCCACGCCTCCGTGCCGATCGCGACGAGCGCATTCCAGGCTCCGAGCGAGTGCGGCAGGGGCAAGCGCGGGTAGTCGGCATGAAGCTCGGCATCGAAGCGCTGCCTGAAGCTGTCGGCTGCAAGGATCGCGAGCGCGTACCTCGCAAACTCGCTGGCTGTGATCGCGACGCCGAGCTGATCGCTACAACGATCGCGCAGCTCTCGCGACAGGTTGTCTTCGCCCTCGGGAGCTCGCAGCGGAAACGCACGCGCGCGACACGAAGAGCGCGTCGAAAGAAAGCAGTTGTCGATCGTGAACCCGGCCGCGCCGTAGTGCGTGTACTGGCTCGCGCCGCGATCCTTGCGCACGCTCACCAACACTTCAGACGCGCGTTCGATCGCTTGCGACAACTCAGGCCGGGACCGGTGACACAGCGGCGCGACTGGACAGAACCAGCGCAGGTCGAACGGACGATACGCGAGCTGACGCATCAGAATGCCGCGCTCACCCTCCGGATCCTGCTCGAGCGCAGCGGCCAGGTTGCGACGCGCCAGCTCCGCGCTGAAGTGGACCTGGTCCGCATAGCTGCGCGCGAGCTCGGGAAGCTCTGCGCCTCCCGCAAACGCGCGAAGCCGCTCCAGCAACACGCCTCGATCCGAATCGACCGCGAGCCGATCGCGATTGGTCTGCACGCCTTCGCGGTGAAACGGCATCCAGTCCGGCAGCGATGGCCAACTCGCGTAGGTCGCGTGCGTCGCAGCGCGCGGCACAAACCGTGAGAGCGGCCGCTCGAGCGTGAGCGGTTCGAACTTCAAGTCGTGCAGCCTCGCCCCAGCGAGGGTGCGAAGCTTCTCCGCGCGATCACCCCAGAGCCGTGCGTAAAACACCTGCCCTTCCCGCGCATCGGACAAGCCGGGTTTGCGGCAGAGCCAGCTGATCGTGACACTCGGCCGCACGCCAAACACGTTGTCGTCGCGCTGCGTCCGCGCGCGATGCAGTAGCGCCGAGCCGCCCAGGTCGAGCACGTACAGCTCGTCGAACCAGCGCAAGAGCGCCGCCCGCATTCCGCGATGCACCGGCCCGTCGAGAAACGAGCCATTCGTGATCAGCGCGAGCACGGCGCCCTGCTCGCTCCGGCGCGCCGCTTCAGCGCACACGCGAAAGAACCGCACGTACGCGTCCGACAGCACGCCGAGCTTGCGTTCGAGCAAACGGTCACCGGCATCATCCCGCCGAAAGTCCTCGAGCAGCGCTTGCATCGACGCGGTCTTGTCCGCTCGGGCGCTCGCCCACGGAGGATTGCCGACGATCGCGAGCACCCGCGGGTCGCGCGCGGCGAGCTCGAGCAGCACCGGCTCGCGCAGCACGTCGGCGCGATGCAAGTCGACCTGAAGCGATTCGTGCGCCGTCAGTGCCGCGGCGCTCGCAAGCGCGCTCGAGTCGATGTCGATCGCGCTGAACCGCACACCGGCCGGCCGGCCGCGTGCCGCCCACAGCCGCAACCCGGCTGCGAGGAATGCTCCCGGGCCGCACGCTGGATCGAGCACGTGAACGCGAGGACCGACCGCGCCGAGCGGCAGCGCAAATCGCGACTGAAGGAGCTCATCGAGAATCGCAAACGTCCCGCGGGCGAGCTCCGGTGGCGTGTGGACGACGCCGTGCGCTTTGCGACGCTCCGGTTCGGTTGCGAGCTCTGCATCGCGCAGCTGCGCGGCTTCCCTCGCCTGCAGCTCGGCCGGATGCAGCTCACTCATCTAAGCAGCTGATCGATCCCCACGCAGGCGAAGAACAGCACGCTCACGTAGCCGTTCACGTCGAAGAACGCCTTATTGACCTTCGACAAGTCGCTCGGCCGAACCATCGCGTGCTCGGCGATGAGAAGCGCAGCCACCAGCAGCACGCCGACGTAGTACGCGACGCCGCGTCCGAGCTGCAGACCGACCGCGGTCAAACACGCCACGGTGACTACGTGAAGCGCGCCGCTCAGCCAAAGCGAGCCACGGATGCCGAGCGCAGTCGGGATCGAGTGCAGCTTGGAATTGCGATCGAAATCGACGTCTTGCAGCGAGTACAACACGTCGAAGCCCGCAACCCAGGCCGCTACTGCGATCACGAGGAGCCAGGGCGCGAGGGTGACTTCAGCGCCGAGCGCGATCCAAGCGCCGCCCGGGGCGAGTGCGACCGCGCAGCCGAGGACGACGTGACACAACGCGGTGAATCGCTTCGTGTACGAGTAGCCGAGCGCGAGCCCGAGGGCGATCGGACTGAGCAGCAGGGGCAACCGCCCCAAGCGCGCGCAGGCCAGTAAAAACACGACGCACGACGCCACCACCAAGCCGCGGACGGCTGCGGCGGTCAGCAGGCCGCGGGGTAGCTCGCGGTCGCGAGTGCGGGGATTCTGCGCGTCGATGTCGCGGTCGATGAGGCGGTTGAACGCCATGGCCGCGGTGCGGGCACAGGCGATGCACAGCACGATCAGCGCAACCTTCTCGAGGGTGATGTCAGCGTACGGGGCCGCCAACACGACCGCCGCCATCGCAAAAGGCAGCGCAAAAACCGTATGACTCAAGCGAACGAGCGACCCGTACGTCGCCACGGTTTTCGTCATGCTCATGCGCCAGGGATCTACCACGGCTCGCGCGGGCCATCGAGCGTGGTCCGCCCCTCGGGGGACCGGCACGAGACCCTCATGCGACGCGAGTGCGCGCCACACTGACCCGCCGGCCGCACTTGCGAACTCGCGGTGCGGGTCTGATGAAGGCCTGGTACCGGGGCGGTGCCCCGCGCTCGCTGCGTTCGACTCTTGCAAGAGCTCTGCACATGGCCAACCCCGTCGAAAAGACCCCACCCCACCCGCCTCGGTTCGTCCGGCTCCCACCCCATGCCGCACAGGGCCTGGACGAGGAAATCACGGCCCAGCCGCGCCCGCTCTCGGACGACGTCGGCCTGACCGATCTGGACGAGGGGCTCTCCGTCGATTCGGATGACCTCGGCAGCCACTACTTGAGTGCGGCGACCGAAGGGGACTCGGCGCCGCAGTCGGCAACCGAGATCGAACTGTCGATCGTCTCGGGTCCACAATCCGACGATGTGGTGCTGAGGCCGCCCAACTTCGAATTCGAGAACACACTCTGGGAACAGACCGTCGACGTGATGCAACAGACGCAGGGTGCGTCCGATCAGCTCCGCGCGCCGAGTGTGGTCGAAGACACCATCGATCCGTTGGAGCTCAAGGAGGAGGCGGAGGACCTGCAGCGCCTCGACGAGCACAGCTTGCACGATCTCTCGCTGCTCGATCGCGTCAGCGACGAAACTCGCGACGACGAGACCATTGAACCCGACCTCGACAGCGAAGAGCTACTCAAACAAGCCATCGCGGACGAGCACGTGCAACACGCGCCCCTCACCCCGCCGATTGTCCTCGATGAGAAAATGGAAGAGAACATCGCGCGCGAGCAAGCTGGCGCTGGAAGCAGCGATGATGTGAGTCCGCTTCCACGGCGTGCCGCACGCGCAGCGTTGCGAAATCTAGCGAGCGTGCTGCGCCGGTTCTCGGAGCTGGGCGGCAGAACCTACTGACGGCACCGCCGGGCCGGCATCGATCGGTGCGGGCGCGACACGAAATACCTGTCACTCGAAGAGGTAGAACGCGCCGCTGTTCAAACGGCTGTTGTCGGACCCGTCGCCGCCGAGCCCGCTCGCGCGACTCGACTCGAAGGGCGCCGAGACCGCAACACCCGTTTCGGAACAACTGACTCCGAATCCAAATCCATCGCGCGGATCCGAGTTGCTCGACTTCAGGAACGTGGGCGAGGTCCAACCCGACGCGTCGCGCGTGAACAAATACGCGGCGCCGGAGAGGTCACCCCCGCCGCGCGCCGGATCCGCAGCTACGCCGCGGCCACCGCTGTCGTCACCACTCGCCCCGACGACGAGCGTACGGTCCGTCAGACACACGCTGCATCCGAAGTAGTCCGACGTCCGCGGAACGGTCGCGTGCAACACACCGTTAGGTCGAAACTCTCCGGCGGAACGTTCGAACAAGTAGACGCTGCCGGCTGCCGAAAACAGCGAAGACTCCGCGGCCCCAGGTGCACCGACCGCAAGCGTGCCACCTCGCAACGCCATGCCGTAGCCAAAGTTCTTGCTGTCTGCCGGTTCGTCCGCCGCCAACCGCTGCAGCTCCATCCAACCGCCGGCGTTGCGCGCGAACACGTAAACCGCACCCTGTCCGCTCGCTTCTTGCTCTGCAGCTACCAGCAAGGTGTCGCCGCGAATCGCGACGTTCGAACCGAACATGCTCGATGCGACTGGATTGCGCGGCCGGACCGTACTCACTTCGGTCCACGTCTCGCCCGTTCGCGTGAACACGTATGCGGTGCCGCCCGAATCGGCGCGTCCCCCGAAGTGCGGAGCGCCGACGACGATCGTGTCGCCCTCGATCGAGACGCCGTAGCCGAACCAGTCTGCGGCTGTGCCGTCCTTCGGCGACAACTTCGCCTGTTCCTTCCACATGCCGCCACTTCGGACGAACACTCGAGCGTGGCCAGGCCGCGGCGCGATCGAGGAAATGCCGCTTGCGTCCGCGCTCAGCGCACCCAGCACGAGCGTGTCGCCCGAGATCGCAGCCTGTCCGCCCATTCGATCGTTCGGCATCGCATCACTGGCTTTCAAGTACGCCTGCCGAGTCCAGCCGCCCCCGTTTCGCACGTACACGTATGCAGCACCGGTGTCGCGCGCGTCGTCGTTCGCTTCGTCGCCGTCGATTCGTGTGGCCGAGCTGTCGTCCAAGTACGTCGCCACGACGAGCGTGTCGCCGTCGAGATCGATGGCGGTTCCCATCAGGTCGGACTCACTGGGACTGCCGGCTTTCAGATAAGCCACTTCGCTGCCCGCGCGGTGCACTGCGATGCTGTAGGTGCTCCGCACTCCCGCCGCCGAAACGACCGAAAGCTCGAGAGTCGTATCCCCGAGCGGCAACACGGGACTCACCCAAGCCTCGCCAGTCGCGACGGGATGCGTGTCCACTTGAACGTGCGTTCCCGTCGGTCCGCTGGCGCGCACCACCGCTTGGAGTGCGACGATCGGCAGCTCGACGCGGTACTCGGAGAGATCGGGCGAGAATGCCGGTGTGAGCGTCGCTCCAACCACCTCGAGCGCCGTCAGGCGCGGCCGGCATCCGCTGATGCCATCCCCACTGTAGCCAGGAGGACACGCGCCGCAGGAAACCTTCCCATTGATGAGATGACACTCGGTCGACGAATCACAACCGCCGTGATCGGCACCACACTCGGTCGGCGTTCGACAACCCGTCACGTCCGGCACGAAGCCGAGCTCACACGCGCAACGAACGTCGCCTGCCGTGTCGACGCAACGCTGATGTTCTCCACAGGATCGCGGCTCGGACGACACGTGATTCGGACAAGCGCGCATCGTGTCGCCGTCACAGAACACTTCGTCTGCGCTACGACCGACACACTCGGGCGCGACCTGCCCGGGCTCGCTACCTGCGTCCGGTTGAGAGGCCGCCTGCGCAGCGGCGATCGAACCTCGCTCGTCCGCAGCCTGATCCTGCTCGAGCGAGTCGGCGTCGACGCAGTCGCCATCGTGGCAAGTCGACATCTCCTCGCAGATGCGACGCAGACACGAGGCTTCCAGCAACGTTCGAAGGAGCGGGGGCGTGCCAGGCTTGCCGAGATCGCGGATCGTTCGCGCGCGGGCGACGATCGCGCCCTTATTGTCACGCGCCGTGCTCGTCAGTTGGTAATAGCCCCGAATCTCGGCTTCGGTCGTCGCGCTCAACCGCAACGGCCATGCCGATGGGTCACGTGGCGTGAATCGCCGCTCTGCGAGCGTCAACCAACCACCGCCATTCCGATCCTGCTTCTCCAAGCGGACCTCCACCTCGACGCTGATCGCTCGAATTGAATAGTCCGCGTCCGTCGCAGCTTGAAGGCGCGAACGATCCACTGGATCAGAACAGCCATCGAACAACCCCGCGACACCGACAATAACGCCGGTCAAGACGCTCAGCGTCATTCCACGAGGACACATCCTCACCTGACACAAATAGGTCCCGACCCGATTCATGCTCCCACCCCGAGTGCGATCGCGCGTGACGACGCGCCGATCCAGCGTCTCGGTGCTAACGCGAGGCAGCTGTCAGCGCAACAAGGTATCTTCGGGCATGCCGATCGCGCGACGACCTGCGAAGAAGAAGCCTGCCGCAAAGAAGAAGGCAGCGGCGAAGAAGAAGAAGAAAGCGCCGTTCGTTTCCAAACACCCGCCGAAACCCCGCACGCGCGAGATGCTCGCGCTGATCGACAAGTTTCGTAAGGTCTGCCTCGCATTGCCCGACACCACCGAACAAGAAGCTTGGGCGGAGCCGACGTTTCGCGTCGGAGCCGGTCGGATGTTTGCGATGTGCGACAGCCGTCGCGACGGCGACCCGCAGCTGTCCGTCCACGTGCCTGCTCCGCTCGGCGCGCAGGAATCTCTGGTCGAGAGCGACCCGAGCCGTTTCTATCGACCGCCGTACGTCGGCAGCAAAGGTTGGGTCGGCGTCGTGCTCGACTCCGACACGAACTGGAAGATGGTCGCCTCGCTCGTCGAGACCGCGTACAGCCTGATCGCAATGCGCAGTCGCTGAGCTCTAGGCAAACACTTCCGGCGGCAGGCTCGGATAGTGAGGACGTGACACAATCCGTCGCGGGCTTTTGTCACTCTGAATGACGTGACGCTCCGGATCCGCCGGCGCGTTCGGACCGTGCTCGAACGCCAACACGCCGGGAAACGCGCCGACGCGCAGATACCCGAGCACGTTTCCGAAGCCGAGCGCGTCCGCGCCCCAGCC
>DASRXR010000235.1:0-13736 GCA_035687405.1 Polyangiales bacterium | reverse complement strand
CGCCTTGAACTCGAGCTGCTCGGACTGAAGCGAATCGCGGCCCGTGGCGGCACCGCGGGAGGTGCTCAGGGCGAGGGTGCCTACGGTGTGTTTTCGACCGTGGCGTGGCGATCAGAACCCGACGTCGGGGTCTTCGTTTCGCGGCGCAGACTTCGCGGCTTTTCGCGGCGCAGGCTTCTTGAGTTGTGCGTTCGGGTCGACCGCGCTTGCGCCGGTGGAGTTCTTCCGCTGCATCTCGACCGCGGCTGCGACCGACGACGGCTCGGCGCGGGCGTTGTTCCCCGAAGCGGCCGCTGCAGTCTCCGTTGCTGGTGCGAGGGTCGGTGCGAGTTCGAGCGCGCTCGGCAGGCCAGTCTCGCTCTCGCTCACTGCACCGACGTGACTTGGAGTTTCGCCGGCCGCGCGCGTGACGTTGACCGACGAACGTGAATCCACCGAATCGAGCCGCCGCACGGCCAAGTACGTCGCGCTCAATGCCGTCAACGCGCCCACTGCCAGCAGGATCCAGCGATTCTTGCGTGGCCTGAGACCCGGCACGAAATCCAGATCGAGCTCTTCGGCTTCTGCGAGATCCGCCTCGGTCAGCGGAGAAGGCACCGAGTCGAGGTCCGCCTCTGACAGCTGCGGGGTGGGGATCGGCGATACCAGTGCCGGCGCTGGTGATGGCGCGGACGCGGGCGCAAAAGATCCCGTCATCCGCGTGGCCGGCGGTGGAACGAAGCGCATGCTCGGACGCGTCGTCTCGAGCGAAACGCTCGAACCCGTAGCCGTACCCGCAATTAAGGGCTGCGACACGCGTGTCGAGCCCGTGGGAATACGCAGGCTCAGCGAATCCGAGCGACGCAGCGGCGGCGGGTCCGACGTGCGATAGCCCGGATCCGAACGGCGTTGCCCATCGGCGAGAAGCTCGACGCAGCGGTCTGCGCATTGCGCGTAACGCGCGCCAAACGGCGCGATCGCCCGCGCGAGCTCCGAAATGTCTGGAAAGCGTTGGCCCGGATCCTTCCGGAGGCAACGCATGACCGCTCGTTCGAGCTCGGGTGGCGCTTCCGGGCAAGTCTCGCCAAGCGGCAGCGGCTCGTCTTCCAACACGGCTGCGCACGCTTGCATCAAGCTCATGCGCTCGAACGGCGCATTACCTGTCAGAAGCTCATACAAGACACAACCGAGTGACCACTGATCCGCGCGTGCATCCAACGTGTTGGACGCACGAACTTGTTCAGGTGACATGTAAGGGGGCGTTCCCACTGCCATCATCGTGTGTGCAGTCGCCCGAGTCTTACGCGTCGGAATCGGATGTTGCGTCAGCGCGACCTTGGAGATGCCGAAATCCAGCACCTTGATGTGGTCGTCTTCACCGGATTGCGTGACGAACAAATTTTCGGGCTTGATGTCCCGATGCACGATGTGGCAAGCGTGCGCGGCAGCGAGCGCTTCGCAGGTTTGCAGGGCGAAATCGACGGCCAAGTCGATCGGCAAAAAGCGATGCCGCTCGAGAATGCTTCGTAAATCTTGGCCCTCGAGCAGCTCCATCACCATGAACGGAGTTCCGTTCGGAAGCGTGTCGACATCGAGGACACGCGCGACGTGCTCGTTCTTGATTTTGAAGCTCGCGCGCGCCTCGATCGTGAACCGAGTCACCGCTTCTTGGTGGCCGGCAAACTCGGGTTTCAGGAACTTTAGCGCGATGCTGTCGTCGAGACCGACGTGCGTCGCAGCGACCACAAATCCGACGCCGCCCACTCCGATGAGTTTTTGGACTCGGTACTTGCCCGCGATGACTTCGCCTGCCTCGAACGGCAGCACGAAGGGTTGCTGCGGTGTCGCAGTGATCCCACTCAAGCTCTGATTCGGCCCATGGGTCGTCATCGGAGTGGAAGCCGTCGTGCCTCGGCCCCCCGGCTGAGTTGGATTCTTTACCTGCGCTCGAACGCCGAGATGACTGATGGTGCTCACTGCTACGACTCACTACGAGTAACTGCCGAGCCGACCTTATTCACGGTCGATCGCGCAATGCAAGCCAGATTGTCGACCCTGTCAGATTTCAAACACACGCCTGCACTGTGGCGAATACGTAACATGACCTCCTGAACTTCATGCGCGTCCGATCTTTGCGCAGCGAATGCGCTCTATCTTCGCTGTGAAATGCGTGTGACACGGCGTGTCGCTGCCGTCGGCCTGCAGCCATCAGCGGCAAAGCCGAAGCTCCGAGCGCAGCCGTCGGCGTCAGTCGCCGAAAGCGGCAGCCATTGCAGCCATCAGCTGCAAAAACCCGCTCCCGGGGGTCGCGTTCGACCGCTCTGCTGTGGTCGAGTTCACATCCGACGCCGGATAGCCCGGCTAGGCTTCGGCTCGGGTTCGCGGCTCGGGGTGGGCTGCGTGGATGCCCGACGCTCGTGAGGGCTGAGCTGTTTGGCTATGCGAAATTCTGCTACCGTCGAAGACATCATGGGTTCGCCCCCGGCAGTGATCGGCGATGTCATCGCCGACAAATACAGCGTGGAGCGCATTGTCGGCGAGGGCGGCATGGGCGTCGTGTACGCCGCGCGGCACCTCGAGCTGGATCAGCGCGTCGCGATCAAGTTCCTGCTGCCCGAGATCGCTCAGCAAGGCATGGCCGCGGAGCGCTTCCGGCGGGAGGCCCGCGCTGCCGCCAGAATCCGCGGCGAGCACGTCTGTCGCGTACTCGACGTCGGCACACTTCGCGGCATCCCTTACATGGTCATGGAGTACCTCGATGGGCGAGATCTCGCGAACGAGCTCGAGCGGCGCGGTCGGTTACCTCCGGAAGAGGCGGTCGGCTACGTCCTCGAAGCATGTGATGCCGTCGCCGAAGCCCATGCGGCTGGGATCGTGCACCGCGACATCAAGCCAGCGAACCTGTTTCTCGCCACGCGGTCCGACGGATCGCGACACGTCAAAGTTCTCGACTTCGGTGTCTCGAAGTCGCTCGTCGACTCGAGCTCGGGGCAACACGCGCTCACCGTGACGTCGAGCGTGGTCGGCTCGCCGCTCTACATGTCACCCGAGCAGCTCGATTCAGCGCGGGACGTCGATCGTCGCACCGACATCTGGGCGCTCGGCGTCGTGCTGTTCGAGTTTTTGACCGGCCGCACGCCGTTCAGCGGCGATTCGATCCCCCAGCTAGTCAACTCTGTGCTGCACGATCTCCCGCCGTCGTTTGCGTCGTGCGAAGTTACCGCACCGGATGGGCTCGAAGTCGCGCTGGCGAGAGCGCTCGCAAAGGTCCGCGATCAGCGGTACGGCTCGGTTGCGGAGTTCGTCAGCGCGCTCGCCCCGTACGCATCGCGCCATGGTGCGCTGTCGGTGAGGATGTCGCGCGGGATCGCCGGCACGTTGTCGAGCGGGCCCATGCCGGGCCCGGGCATGGATTCGCAGCCGATCGTGACGGTGGGCGGCGCGCGCGGGAGCGTCACAGCATCGCGCGTGACGCAAGCCGCGGACGGATCAGAGAACGGCGCCGGGGTGTCGCAAGTACCGCCTGCGCCCTGGCAGCAACGCACGACCGATCGCGGGCGCCGTTCGCGACAAGGTCTGGTACTCGGTGCGCTCGTGTTACTCGCCGGTTCAGGCTTTTTGGTTTACCGGTTCGCGCTGCAGCATGACGCCGGCCCTCCGACGGCGAACTCAACGGGGTCGCCGGGTCAACCGGGCACCCTGGCGCCTGCGCCCACGACACCTTCGCCGAGCGAGCCGAAGCCGTCGACGGCTGCAAACACCGAAGGGGAAAAGCCCGCGGTCGAAGAACCGAAGTCCGGCGAGACCACGCCCGCAGTACAGACCGGTGCGATCGCGCCGCAGTCGGCACCGGGTGCGACCGCGACGCCCGCGCCGCTCGCGCGCCCAAATCTCGCGTTGCCGCCGCACAAGCCGCCGCCACCGCGGATCCAACCGGTGCCGGGGCCTTCGCCCGTCCCGGCGCGTCCGGCTGCGCCCGCATCTGCGGCGCCTGCTTCCCCGAACGATAACCTTCGAGATTTCGGCGGCCGGCGCTGAAGCGCGCGTGCGCTCGCCAAGTTTGAGTCGCCAGTTTGACTCGCCATGAATTCGAGTCCGCCATGAATGGGTGTAGGCTTCTCGCCATGCGACGCTGCTTAGAATTGATCTTGGTGATGGTCGTGGTTGCCGTGTCGTTCGCGCAGCCCGCGCAAGCGCAGGTGACGCCGGACCAAAAAGCGGCTGCCGAAGCGCTGTTCGACAAAGGCATAAACCTGATGCGGCAAGGCGAGTACGCGCAGGCCTGCGCGTACCTCGAGCAGAGCCAGTCGGTCGAGCGCGGGATCGGCACGATGCTCTGGCTCGCGCAGTGCTACTCGAAGCTAGGCCGTACCGCGAGCGCGTGGGCGTTGTACCGCGAGGCAGCATCAGCGGCGCAAGCGGAAGGCCAGGCTGAGCGCGCGCAACAAGGTGCGGAGGCTGCGGCCCAGCTCGAACCGCAGCTCGCCAAGCTGGCTGTGCTCGTGCCGCCGGCCGCGCAAGTTTCCGGTCTCGAGATCTTTCGCAATGGAACGCCGGTGGCGAGTGCGGTTTGGGGCGTGATGATTCCGGTCGATCCGGGACCCCAGAAGATCGAAGCGCGTGCGCCTAACTATCAGGTGTGGGCACACACCGAATCGGTTGCGCGCAATGGTCAGTTGAGCATCACGGTTCCGCCCCTGACCGGCGTCGCGGGCCCGCAGCCTGTGGCTGCAGCGCCGACTGCGCCCGAGACCACCGCGCCGGCTCCGGTTGCGGCGCACGCGTCGACGTCAGAGCCGTCGTCGAGCGGTTCCACGCAGCGCACGATCGCGCTCGTGACCGGTACGGTTGGTGTGATCGGCCTCGGTCTCGGAAGTTACTTCGGCGTGCGTGCGGCTTCGAAGAACAGCGATGCGCACGATGCGTGTCCAGACCGTGAGTGCAGCCCGGGTGGCTTTCAGTTGCACGAGCAAGCGCAAGACTCAGCGACGCTCTCGAACGTATTTGTGATCGGCGGTGCGGCCCTCTTGGGTACGGGGATCGTGCTGTACTTCACGGCGCCGAAGAAAGAGACGACGACGGTGTCGTTGCAAGGTTTGCCGGGTGGAGCCCAGCTCAGCGTGGCCGGTCGGCTGTAAGCGGAGCCGCTGCTCGTCGACGACCCAATCAGCGGCGAACGGTTCGCGACATGCTGCTTGGTAACGGCGCGCCCGTTAGCACGGTGCACACATCACCTGCGCTGTGAATGCCGCGCGCGACCTCTTCGAGAAATGCGAACTCGACGGTCTGCATCGGCTCGTCACCCGGCACGAGCGCTACCGCACCGACCACGACCAAATCTTCGCCCTGGCGCACGAGCAAGAACTGGATCTCATAGCCAGTCGTCCGCAAATCACCCGCGCTCGACGAACGCGCCATCACAGTCGTGCTGCTCTCGAGCCACTCGCCGAGATCGCGACGCGCATCCGGTCGCTGGCCGATCTGCAGCCCGTGAAGCAAGCTCATCAGCTCGCCGCGCAACGCTTCCGGCGGCTCGATGCCGACTGCCGGCGCAGCGAACCGCAAGCCGTCGTTGTCGAGCACGTACAAGTAACCGGCTTCCGCGCCGCTGTGCTCGAGAATGAGCTCGATCGCAGCCTGCAGCCGTTCGCTGCGGCCACGCGCAGCATTCAACGTCGCACTGACTTGACCCAAACTCCGCGTCTGCGTGCGCCGCACGTTGGGGTTGCGCGTCGTCTCGACGAAGCCGGCAGCGCGGCCCTCTTCCGACAGGCGCTGGCACTGTCCGATCAATGCGGCGTTGTCAGTCCGCAAGAACCAACCGTGCATCGCGCGCAGCTGATTGCCGAACGTCTCGCGGTCGCGCTGGAGTAGCGCAACTTGCGCGCGCGCCTTGTGCACGAGACCGTGAACGAGCGGGTTGTCGTGGTCGGCTTGCGCGTCGATCAGGAGATCGATCGCATCGGCCGCAGCTTGCGTCTCACCGAGCGCAGCACTTGCGAGCGCCGCTTCCAGCTTCAACAGCGCGCTGAACATGAAGCCTTGGTCGTGGTCGGAGAGCGACGATAGGAGGTCCTCGCACAACGCCTTCGCATGCTGAGCGCGACCGGCCGCGCGCAAAATCCGCGAATACGCGAGCGCGTAGCGCATGCTGAACGCCGAACGCTCCGCCACCACCGCCTGCAAGCTCGACTCGTACCGCGCGAGCGCTTCATCGTGACGCTGGCGTTCCGCGAGGTAACACGCGTGAGCCGCATCGCGCGCGCTCGCGAGCCATGGAAGGTCGTACGTCGCGCGCTCGAGCTCGCCGGCGGCGCGCTTCAAGCCCATCACGTCTTCACACAGCGCGTACGTCAGCCACAGCATTCGCAGGCCGATCAGGTCGTGGCGCCACGTCGAGCCCGCTTGCGCCGCCAGCACATCGACTTCTTCTTGCGCGCGCACAAATCGCGCCCGCTCGCCACGATGCGCGTAGTACATCAGCCGCACCGCAGCTGCGACTTCGCGCGCTCCGGCGATGTGCGCTTGCTCGAGCACGTCGAGCATCTCGTGCACGCTGCCGTCGGTGCGGATCGCTTCGACTTGCCCGAGCAAGTTGCACACGCCGACTTCGAGCTGCGTGCGAGCCTCGGCCGGGATCATCGGAATTTCATTGGGGCAGCCGAGCCACTGCAAGACTTCGCGCGAACGGTCGGACATCTGCTCGTAGCGGCCGAAGCAGCAATCGACGAGCGCTTGGTGAAACACGTGCAGCATGTGCGCGGCGTGTTTGCGTGGAAACATCGAGAGCGGCCGGAGCCGTTCACTTACGCGCAGCGCACGCTCGCGATCGTGCACGACCAAACACGTCCCGAGCGTCGCGGTGCCGAGTGCGATCACGGCGAGCATCGCTTCGCGGAACGTGCGGACGGCTTGCGCGCGCCGGCTCACTTGAAAGCGCAGATAGCCCCAACTGAGTGCAACGCCGAGTGCGAGTGTCGCGGGCAAGAATCGTTCGAGCTTGCGCGCGAGGTTGAGACCCGTGAGATCGAGCGCGATTTCGAGCGTCTCGTCCCCGTACTCGTAGCTCAACCGCCAATCGAAATACGTGCCGGCGAGCGTCAGCGGTGCCAGGAGTGCGAGCTGCTCGAAGCGCGAACGACCCTGTTGCCGATAGATGCCGAGCGCAGCATCGAGCGCGGGCACGGCTTCGATCAGGCCGTCGCCGCGAAGTGTCAGCGCGATACCGGCGTTGCGCAGCAGCTTGCGGCCGAGCCGATGCTCGCCGCCACGCGCGAGATGCCAACCGGCCTGCAACGCGTAGCCGAGCTGCTCGGTGCTGAGCTTGGTCGCGTCGTCTCGTTCGACACGTTCAAACACCTCGGGACTCGACTCGAGCAGCGCATGGCCGAGCGCGCGATGCATCGCCCGAAGCTGCGACTCGTCGACACCTTCGAGGATGATCGTGCGGGAGGTGTCTTGCGCGAGGAGATAGCCCGACGGCGATCCCGCGAGGAGCCCGCGCGCCAGCAGTTGATCGAGCGCTTCGAAGAGCTCGGCAGTGCGGGGTTCGGGCAGCAGATTGAAGCACACCCGGCGCGGCAGCGCGGAAGGGTAGAGCGCAAACAGTTGAAGCAGCTGTGCCGCCCCCGGTGACAACTGCGCAATACGCGAAGACAGCGCATCGCCGATGCTCTTCGGCAACGCGTGTTCCGGTAGCTGCGCTGGTAACACCCACGCGCCGCTCTCGTAGCGAATCACGCCGCGCTCGACCAGCCCGCGCAGCAGCTCGAGCGAACGCCCCGGATTGCCGGACGCAACCGACATCAACCACGGCAGCAAGCGCGCACGGTGTGGCGCCTCGCCGAAGACCGCGCTCACGAGTTTCTCGATCTCCGCACGCGGTAGGCCACGCAGCTTGAGCCGCGCACCGTAGCGTTCGAGCTGTTGTCCGCTCGAATCGGACTCCGCGTCGATGCGGCGAGTCACGCACACGAGCAATCGCGCGTCTTGCGCAGCCCGACTGAGCGCGGTGAGCGCACTGCGCGACGCCGCGTCGGCGGCTTGTACGTCGTCGACGATCACGAGCAGCGGCCGGCGCGCCGCGACCTCGAGCACCCATGCGCAGACTGAGCTTTGAATGCGCGTCCGCCGTTCGGTCGGATCGCGGGACAGCTCCGGAGGCGTCGGCGCGTTCGGGCGCAGCGCGAGAAGCTCTGGAAATGCGTGGCCGAGTACGGAGAGCTGGCCGGGTAGTGTCTCGAGCGCTTCTGCGGGCGCATTTTGCAGCAGGCCGCGCGCGAGCGCCCCGAGTACGCCGAGCGGCCCCGGATTCGACAACGCTTCCACGCGTACGGTCGTCAAACCTGCGATGCGCGCGTCGATCGCGAGCTCTTGCGCGAGCCGCGAGCGCCCCATGCCGGATGCGCCCTCGAGCACGATCACACCGCCCTGACCATCCACCAAGCGTGCGAGGTGCTGGCGAAGTTGAGTTCGCTCGCGCTCGCGGCCGACGAGCGCCGAGCTGTGCAGGTAGCCTTGAGCGAGCTGCGCGATCGAGTGTTCGTCGAGGTTCGCGATGCCCGAGATGCGATCGATGACTTCGGCCGCGCTCGAGGGCCGGCTCTTCGGATCGATGCTGAGTAGTGAGAGCACGAGCTGATCGAGCGCCTTTGGAACGCTCGGCGAAAGTTTCGACGGTGGCGCGGGCGGTTGCGACCAGACGGCTTCAGCTTCGCGAAGATCGCGCACGGGATACGCTGCACGCCCCGTGAGCGCGAAGTACGCGAGCGCGCCGAGTGAAAACAGGTCGGTGCGCGCGTCGAGCTTGCGCTGGCGGAGCACCTCCGGTGCCATGCACTCCGGCGTACCGATCACTTCGTTCGAGACGCCGAACGGCGCCGCCGCACCGAAGTCGAGCAGCTTCGCGCGACCATCGTGAAGGCGAACGTTGCGCGGGCTGATGTCGCCGTGAAGCAAGCGTTGCGAGTGCAGGAGCGCGAGCGCAGTTGCGACGTCTCGCAAGGCCTCACACGCGACCTTGATCGGGAGCGGAGCGAGCTTCGCGAGATCATCGCCGGTCAAAAGCTCCATCGTGTAGAAACGGCGACCGTCTTCGGCGATGCCGAAGTCGAACACCTCGACCACACACGGATGTTTGAGCGAAGCGAGCGTGCAGTATTCGCGCTCGAACAGCAGCCGCGCCTTGTCATCACCGAGCTCGAGTGTCTTGAGCGCGACATCCTTCCCCGATGACAGATCGTGCGCTCGATACACCGCACCCATTCCGCCACGCCCGAGCTCGGCCGCGATGCGGTACCGGCCCGAGAAGCAGAGTGTAGGTGCGACAACGGGTGCGAAAGAGGCGCTGGACACAGCAGAAGGAGTCTTTTTGACCCATTCAAGTTAGCACGCAAGGTCTGGGCGTGCCGCTCGCAGCTGCACAGATCTGCGCGCTTTGTCGGCGTGTGTACGCCGATCTCACCGATGTGGTTTCAAGGCACCGGTTCGCGTCGTGCAAGTTGCGCTTCTGCGTCGCAACCGATCTCGTCGCCACTCGCGCATGCAGTTCGAAACAATGCTTGCGCATGTGCGACATCGAGATCCACGCCTTCGCCATTCGCGTACATGTAGCCGAGGCTGGCACACGCGAGACTTTCGCCGTCGTCGCAGGCGCGATTGAACAATTGCGCAGCGTATTCGGAGTCGCGGCCCACTCCCGAACCCGTCTTGTACATGATGCCGAGCAGCAAGCAGCCCGAGCTGTCTTCGCCATCGCATGCTTTGCGATACAGCGTCGCAGCGCGCGCAGCATCTTGCGGAACACCGCGGCCGACTTGGTACAAGTACCCGAGATACGCGCAACCGTACGCGCCGGCTTCGGCACAAGCGCGCGTCGATAGGCTCACCGCCGTAGTCACGTCGACTTGGACGCCTTGCCCGTTGTCGTACATGAATCCGAGATATCCGCAGGCTTGCGCCGTGCCGTCGTCACACGCGCGGCGATAGTCGCGCGCAGCTGCGACGTACTCTTCAGGTTGCAAATGATCGGGAGGCGTCTGCGCCAGATGCTTGTCCGATCGGACTTCGCTCGAACCTCCGCAACTCGCGCAGAGCGCGAGCACGAATACGCCCCGCCATGCTCCGCTCATCCCAGTCTCACTCTCCGCGCGACTGCAGAAGTACTCATCGTACGGCAGATGGGACGCGCGCAGGAAGAGTGAGCACGTCACGTTGCACGAGGCGGGTACGAAGGTGTATGTGGCTCGGCGCGTGCCCGAACTGCCCGAAGTCGAAGTCACTCGCCGTGAGCTCGAACCGCAACTTCTCGGCCGCGTGATCGAGCGCGTGCGTACGACCGCACCGAGTTACTTTTTCATCACTCCCCCCGCCACTCTGCGCAAACGCTTGGAAGGACGCAGCGGTGTGGGTTTGTCGCGGCTGGGCAAATATCTCGTGCTCGAGCTCGACGACGGTGCGCGGCTGCTGCTGCACCTCGGGATGACCGGGCAATTGTTCTTCAGCGGGGCGAGCAGCCTGGGGCTCTTGTCGGCGCTGCGTGGAATGGCGCTCGCGCCCGAGAAGCAGACCGAAGGTTTTACGCCGGATGCGCACACGCACTTGGTGTTCGAGTTCGGCGATCGCGGGCCGTCGCTGTTGTTTCGCGACGTGCGCAAGTTCGGAAAAGTGGAGTTCCTACTCCACGGCGCGGAAAGCGCGCGGCTCGACAAGCTCGGCGTCGACGCGCTGCGCGCGACCGGTGCGGAACTGCATGCCGCTGCGAGCGTCAGGAAGATCGCGGTCAAGAGTTTGCTGCTCGATCAGTCGGTGCTCGCCGGTGTAGGAAACATCTACGCCGACGAAGCGCTGTTTCTTGCAGGCATTCATCCGAAGCGCAGCGCACGGCGTCTGAAGCTCGCCGACTGCGAAAGGCTCGTCGCCGAAGTGCAACGCGTGATGTTGCGGTCGATCGAGACTGGCGGTAGCAGCATCAGCGACTACGTGCGGCCGTCGGGCGCGCGCGGTAGCTATCAGGACGAACGTCGCGTCTACGGGCGCAGCGAGGAGGCTTGCTCCACCTGCCAAACCCTGATCCGCCGGATCGTGCTCGGACAGCGCTCGACCCACTTCTGTCCCGCCTGCCAGCGCCGCTAAACAGTGCCGCCTGGAACGCGATACATCCCGCGATCCGCCTCCGCTTGCTGCGGTGCGTGCTCACGTACCAAAGCGTACGCTCCGCGCGCTCCTCACGACTGGTGGCGCCTCGCAGAATGTCTCGCGTCCCATGCGACGCTGTTTGGTGCGCCAATTCGCGGCCGCCTGGCGCTCTTGCTCCACCGAACCTACAGATAGCCCACGGAGTCTCAAACCGGGAGATTCCACCGCGGCTTGGCTCGGGGTCGGGCTCGTTGCCCGCGCCAGGCTGGTCTTTTGGAGGCTGTATGCATCCCACTGCTTCGGCATTCGTTCAGGGAGCCATGCTTCTCGTGGTTCTCGGCGTGGTCGGACTGTTCGTCACCGGCGAAGCCTATGCTGCTCGTCGCCTCGGCCGCTCCGTCACGGGCGCCGTAGTGCTCGCGCTGGGCGGCAGCTTGATCTGGATGGGCCTCACGGGTGGGCTCGCCGCGTCCGGGGTACTCGCGCGGTTCGACATCCGGCCGCCCCCGCTCGCATTCTTGTTCGCAGGGACGGTCGCGCTCGGCATCGCACTCGGGGTCTCGCGTGTCGGCGGCCGGATCGCAGAGGGGTTGCCACTGTACGTACTCGTGCTCGCGCAAGGCTTTCGGTTGCCGCTCGAGCTCGTGATGCACGCGGCAGCCGCCGAAGGCACGATGCCTGCCGTGATGTCTTACGGCGGGTACAACTTCGACATCGTCACTGGTGCGAGCGCGCTGCTCGTCGGTGCGCTACTCAAGCGCGGTGCACCGAGGACACTCGCGATCGCTTGGAATGCGCTCGGTGTCGTGCTGCTCGGCGTCATCATCTCGGTCGCGTTGCTCAGCTCGCCGCTCGTGCGCGCGTTCGGCGACGATCAGCTGAACACCTGGGTCGCGTACGTGCCGTTCGTGTGGTTGCCGAGCATCTTGGTCGCGAGCGCGATCGCCGGCCACATCGTGGTCTGGCGGCGCCTCGCGATCGAGCTTCCGTTCCGACAACCTACGACTTAACCGTAGCGCTAGCTCTTGGGGTAGAGCAGGTCGGCGAGCTTGCGTCGGTGGTGCGGCGCATCGCCGAAGCTGTGTTCGAGCCACTGCGCACGCCGGAAAAACAGTTGCGCGTGGCACTCGTAGGTGAATCCGATCGCCCCGTGGAACTGAATGCTGCGGTCGGTGGCGTGCGCGTAGCCTTCCCCGAGCTGGGCTTTCGCCATGCGCAGCACGATCTCGGCGTCGGCGTCATTGCGCGCCAGCGCGCTCGCGGCGCGGTAGAGCAGGGAGCGCCCCTCTTCGAGGCTGCACATGATCTCGGCCATCGGGTGCTTGAGCGCTTGATAGCTGCCGATCGGTTTGCCGAACTGCGTGCGCGTACGCAAGTAGTCGAGCGTGAGCGCGAGGACGCCTTCGACCCCACCGGCCATCTCCGCCGCCGACAGGAGCCATGCCACGTGCTGTACGTGCTCGAGCGCACGGCGGGCGTCGCCTTCGAGGAGCGTTGCCGCGGCTAGCTGCAAGCCGGTGAAGTCGATCCGAGCGCTGCGACGGGTTTCGTCGATCACGATCTCGCGCGTGATCCGGCCCTGAAGCTGGTTCGCCGGAATCCAGAACCACGCCGGTTCGCCGCTCAGCCGCGCGAGCACGAGGACGTGCTGCGCACTGCCGGTGTCGAGCACGGAAGTCTTTTGGCCGGTCAGCTCGAACCCGTTGCTCACGGACTTGGCCGTCAGCGTGGGCGCATCGAGCAGATACGATCCATCCGGTTCGTACAACGCGACTGTCGCGAGCTCCGCGCCAGCAGCGAGCGGCGGCAGAATCGCGCGTTGCTGCGCCGAGCTCGCCGCGAACGTCAACGCTTGCGACGCGAGCGTCGACGCGAGGTACGGACCTGCGAGTAGCCGCTGCCCGATCGGCTCGAACAGACACGGCAGCGCCGAGGCCGGCATGCCGCTGCCGCCGACCTCGGTCGGAAGACACAGCCCGAGCCAGCCGAGCTCGCACAGCTCGCGATGGAGGGCGGGATCGAAGCCTGAGTCGTCTCGGGCGGTGCGGCGGACGGCCGCGAAGTCCCAGCGGCGGCCGAGCAAGTCGGCTGCCGTGCTCGCGAGCAAGGCGTGTTCGTCCGTGTAATCGAACTGTCCGGTACGCGAAGGAATGACGAGCGCCATGGTTCGATTCATCCCTTTCCGAGTCCGAGTACGCGCTCGCCGATGATGTTCAATTGAATCTGACTCGTACCACCGCCGATCGTCGCCGAAAACGCGTTCATGTAGCCGCGTTGCCAGGAGCCGTCCGCGTAGGCGTGAGGATCGCCGACGTACAGATTTGCGTTCGCGCCTTGCAGCTGCACCGCGAACTGGCACAAGCGCCGGCGAAACTCGCTCATCCGCAGCTTGCTCATCAGCGGCACTGCAAACGGTCGCGGCCCGCCGAGCCCGGTGACGCGTGCGCGTGCACCGCTCAGCTCGAAGCCGCGCTCTTCGATCGCGAAGCGCACGAGCTGATCGCGCACGAGCGGGTCTTCGATCGCGGGTTTGCCGTCACGCTTCACTTCAGCGGCGAGCGCAGCGACTTGTTCGACGCGCAACGGCACCATCGCGAGCCCGCCGGCTTGGCCACCTTCGG
>DASRXR010000234.1:0-22593 GCA_035687405.1 Polyangiales bacterium | reverse complement strand
TGCTCGCGGGTGGAGGGTCATTGGCTGGGCTCGACGGCGCACCGGCTTCGCCGCTCATGGCGGCTGGCGTCGCGCCCGCAGTGCCACCGTTTGCTGTGCCGGACGACGCCGGCGCATTCGCCGCGGCGGGTTTCGTTCCGGTGTTCGCTTGCGCTGTCGATGCACTCTTCGCCCCTGCAGCGCCGCTTTTTGCGCCGGCCGTTCCAGCGCGGCTCATCGGCGCGCAGCCGAACACGTCGTTTTTGTCGAGCTCGATCCTGCCGCCCGGACACGACGAGAGCCCTTCGGTCCCATCGTCGCCGCATGCGGCGACGAGCGCACAGGCGAGCGCCACGCCCAAGGCCCGCAGCCCATTCGCGGAAGGGTGGGAGATTCGTAACGAAGCATTCGCGCTCGGGCGATCGGCGACGTGAAGTTTCATGCAGGTACGGTCCTTCGAAGCGGGCACCGCAGCGGTGTAACGCGGGCGCCACGTGAGAGGTAGTGCCGTGCGCGTGTCGGTCGATCCCGAAACGAACCGTGTGACGATCGCCCGCAACGCCTGGCGGTGCGGCGCACGGCTGCAGCTCCGCGCGATCGCAACACGCGTGCTGCAGCGCGCGGTATCACACCCGGGCGCACGGGTGAAATGGCGACCCGCGACGGGTAAAAATACCTACTCCCGGGGCGCGAGTTCCAGCGTAGTCTGGTAAGTGGCCCGTTTCGTGAAGGGTCCGAGACCGACATGGTAGAAATGCAAGGCAACTGTCCGCACTGCGGCGCGGAGCTCGAAGCCGGAGCGATGTTTTGCGCCGAGTGTGGTCGACCCGTAGCGCGTGGCGGCGAAGCCCCGGCAGCCGCGCCGGCACGTCCAGCGAGTGCGGATGCAGCGCCGGCCGAGCCGGCGAAACCGCAGAACTTGGCGCGCACGATGATGGGCGTGCAGGCCTCGTCGCTCTTCGGCAATCGCTCACCGGGCACGCCGCCCGACGAGGTGAAGCCGACTTCTTCCGGCACCCCACAAGGTGCGTTTGCTACGTCGGGGCAGGGCGCGCCGCTGATCGGCCCGCCGCCCTCGAGCTTTCGCGGCGCCAATGCGTTTGGTGCAGCGAAAGAACCGGCGCGCGCAGAACCTCCGAGCGCGGGCGATACCGCAGCTGGCGCAGCTGGTGGCGGCGAGTCGAGCAGCTCGGGCGTGACGATCGGCGGTGCCGCAAACCTGACTGCAGCTGTCAGCGGCAAGATCGACGAGGAAGAGGCTTCGGCCACTCGGCCGCGGGTCGCACCGACGCGACCCGGGCTGCCGTTGGCTGGGCCTCCGCGCGCGTCCAACACGAGCGCGGTCACGAGCGCGGTCACGAGCGCGGTCACGAGCAATGGCGGCGCTGAGAGCGGCGACGCGGGCAAAGCCTCAGCGGCGCAAGTGCCCGAGCGCGCGCCGGAACCCGCTCCGGTCGAAGTTCCGCTGGCGCAGGCGCCCGGTGCGGGCGCAGCCCTGGGTGGCAAGACGCTCCACGGAATCGACTTTGGGCGCGACTCAGGCAACGTCGGTGCGCAACTCGCTGCGGCGGTCGCTGCTGCAAAGGCTGCGGGATCGAATGCGACGCCGGCATCGACCTCATCGAGTGGAGCGACGGGCAACACGCCTGCCGCCAACATCAGCACGACGCCCACAAATCCTGCGCCTGCGCCTGCTCCGCAAGCTGCTGCTCCAGTGGCCGCGCCGGCACCAGCCCCCGCGGCGGTCCAGCCCGCAGCGGCGAAACCGCTCGCGACCACAAACGCGGGAAACCCGCCGTTCGGATCGATGGCAGGTACGCCGGCGGAAGCGGTGGCTTCGGAGCGTCCACGCCGTGCGTTGTCGAAGACGATGCTCGGCATCTCGCCGGAGGCTGCGCTCGGTCTCGTGCGTGCGGCTGAAGAGCAGGCGGCGGCAGCGGCTGCAGCCAACAGCGGCGGAACCAATCCCACGCCGCCGCCACCCACAGAGCCGGCTCCGAGCGCGCGCATGAATCCGAATCCGATGGCGCGCACGATGCTCGGCATGGCGAACCCGATGGCTTCGATGCCCCCGCCCGGTGCAGCGCCCGGCGTGCCGAAGACCACGATGCAGGGCCTGGCGATGCCGGGTCAGTCCGAGCTATCGCCGATCCACAGCGATCGCAGCGGTATGAATCGGACGATGTTGGGCATGGCCCCGCTCTCGAGCGGGGCGCCGCCTGCGATGCCTGGCGCGGGTGCGAACCCAGCGGCTCCCGGCGGCGGCGGCCGAACGATGTTGGGCGTACCGCACAGCGAAGCGGCTGGTAGCGGCAGCGGTAGTGGCAGCAGTGCACCGGCGTTCGATCCGCGCGCGACGGCTCCAGTCAATACGCCGGCGTTCGACTCGAAGCGCAGCACCAATCCGCCTCCCCGTCGCGAGATCAAGGCGCTCTGGCCGCTCATCGCTGCGACGCTCGTGGTCGTGATCGCGACGCTCGTGTTGCTGTTGCGCTCGCCGCAAACGCCGCACGTCGACGTGAGCGCCAAGATCGTCAGCACCGAGACCGGCGAAGCGCTCCTCTTCGAAGTTCCGAGCGCGCCCGAAGGCTCGAAGATTCGCTTCGGTGGCCAGGAGAAAGCGCTCGCGGCAGGTCGCGCGAGCTTCGCACTCGCTGCGGATTCGCTGCGCGTCGGCGACAATCTCGTGCTCGCGGAGGTGGTGCAGCCGAACGCCGAGATCGCGCCGGTTCGCATCACTCTGGCGGTCTACTACCGGATCTGGGTCGACACGGCCGCACTGCGGGCGGAGCGTTCTGCACTCGACGTCGTGGTGACTGCGCTCCCCGGCACGCACGTGACGCTCGATGGTGAAGAGTTGAAGCTCGACGACGCGGGTCGCGGCGTGCGCAGCTATTCGATCGACGTCGTCGGTGAAGCGAAGAGCGGCGTCATCGAGCATGTGGTGCGTTATCGGGTTCAGCCGCCGAGCGGCGACACGGTCGTCGACGAGCTGCGAACGCGGATCCCCGTCGCGATGATGCAGATCGACAAGCCTGGTCGTGAGGTGATCACGGACAAAGATTCGATCGAGATCGCGGGCGCCGCCGGCAAAGATACGCAAATCCACTTGGACAAGACGACGATCCCGGTCAAAGACGGGCGCTTCTTGTATCGGCTGGCGTTGCCCGAAGCGCGCGAATACAAGCTGCGGTTGGTCGCGAGCGCTGCAGGCAAAGCGCCGCTCGGCGTGACGCTCTCGATTCGACGCGTTCGCGACCTGAACCAAGCCGCGGCGCAGTTCACGCCGGTTCAAGATCTCACGTACGCGAAGCTCGCGCCGAACCCGGCCGTCTACAAAGGCCAGAAGATCGCGCTCGAAGGCCGCGTGTACGCGGTCGACCCGCGGGGCGCCGACAGTGTGATTCAGATGTTCGTTCGGCCCTGCCCGAGCTCGCGGCGCTGCCCGCTGTGGGTCAGCGATCCACACGCGACCGACGTCAACGTGGACGCCTGGATCAAGGTGCTCGGCGTGGTGCAGGGCGAGCAGCAGTTTCGCTCGGAGAAAAACGAGATAGTGACGGTGCCGAAGGTCGAGTCACAGTTCGTCCTGCCAGCCACACCCTAAGGCTGCTGCACGGAAGGCCGGCGTGCGCTAAGACGCCGGGCGATGCAGGCCGCTGAGCTCGACTATTCGCTCCCCGAAGAGCTGATCGCACAAGCTCCGCTCCCCGAGCGGGACGGGGCGCGGCTCTTGTGGCTGAAACGCGACACCGGCGCGATCGAGCACCGCGCCGTGCGCGAGCTTCCCGAGCTGCTCTCGCGCTCGCTGCTCATCCTGAACGACACGCGCGTGATCCCTGCACGCGTCTTCGCGACGAAGCCATCTGGGGGCCGCGTCGAGTTCTTGTTTCTCGAACGCCAGCCCGACGTGGGCCCGCGCGAGCGTTGGTCGGCGATCGGCAAGACCAGCCGTGGTTTGCGTCAGGGCATGACACTCACGGTCGCGCCGGACTTCCGGTTCGAAGTTCACGCGGTGCACGACCAGGGCGAAGTGACGCTGGACGTTGCAGCGGAGGGCGGCGTGAGCGCAGCGCTGGAGCGGCACGGAAGTGTACCGTTGCCTCCCTACATCCGGCGAGCCGCCGACACGGCGGATCGCGAGCGTTATCAAACCGTGTTCGCGCGTGAGCCCGGCGCAGTTGCGGCGCCGACGGCAGGTCTACATTTGTCCGAGCGTTTGATCGGCGAGTTGCGCGAGCGCGGACACGAGCTCGCGTACGTCACACTCCACGTCGGCCCGGGCACGTTTGCACCCTTGCGTGCGGAGTCGCTGACGGAACATCGCATGCACTCGGAGCGATACGAGCTCTCCGAAGTGACGGCGAGTGCGCTCGCGCGCGCGCGACGCGAAGGAAGGCCGGTGCTCGCCGTCGGTACGACGGCAGTGCGAACGCTCGAAGCCTGTGCACATCAGCACGGAGACTTGCAGCCCGGCACGGGCTCCACTGACATTTTCATCTACCCACCGTACGAGTTCCGGAGCGTCGACGGGCTGCTCACGAACTTTCACCTGCCGCGCTCGACCTTGCTCGCGCTCGTGATGGCGTTCGCTGGGATCGAGCCGGTTCGGAACGCCTACGCAGCGGCTGTGGCCGAACGTTATCGCTTCTTCAGCTACGGCGATGCGATGCTCGTCACGGGAGCCTCATGAGATTCGATGTTCTGGCGCAGGATTCCGGAAGTGCAGCCCGGGTAGGGCGGCTCGAGACGACGCGCGCGGTCATCGACACGCCGGTGTTCATGCCGGTCGGTACGCAAGCCACGGTGAAGTCGCAAACCCCGGTCGAGGTCGCCGAGACGGGCGCGCGTTTGATCCTCGCAAACACGTACCACCTCATGCTGCGGCCCGGTTCGGCGCGCGTGAACGAGATGGGCGGCGTGCAGCGTTTCATGGCGTGGCCACATGCGATGCTCACGGACAGTGGCGGCTACCAGGTCTTCTCGCTGACCGGCCTGCGAAAGATCGACGACGACGCAGTCACGTTCCGCTCGCACATCGACGGCTCCAAACACGTGCTTTCGCCGGAACGCTCGATGGAGATTCAAGCGCAGCTCGGCTCCGACATCGCGATGGTGCTCGACGAATGCCCGCCGGGAAATGGCGACCGAGCGAGCGTCGAACGCGCGATCGACCGCACGACGCGCTGGGCACAGCGCTGCCTCGCCAGTCCGCGCGCGGAAGGCCAGGCGCGGTTTGGAATCGTGCAGGGCGCGTCGTTTCTGGATCTACGGTTGAATCACTTGGCGGAGCTTGCAGACTTGCCGTTCGAGGGGCTCGCGCTCGGTGGCTTCTCGGTCGGCGAGCCGATCGAGATCATGTACGGCCTCGTCGCGGAGATCGGGCCGAAGATGCCCGCACAGAAGCCGCGCTACTTGATGGGCGTCGGGAAGCCGACCGATCTGTTGCGCGGGATCGCCGCCGGTATCGACATGTTCGACTGCGTGCTTCCGACGCGCAACGCGCGCAATGGGCAAGCGCTCACTTGGGGTGGGCGCGTGAACATGCGGCAGAGCAAACATCAGGTCTCGAGTGAACCGCTCGATGCCCAATGCGATTGCCCGGTGTGCCGGACGTACACGCGCGCGTACTTGCGGCACTTGTTCATGGCGAAAGAGATGCTCGGTCCGCGCTTGCTCACCCAGCACAACCTGCACTTCTACCAAGCGTTGATGCGCGGCGCGCGCACCGCGATTGCGGAGCAGCGCTACATCAGTTGGGCGAACGCGGTCGAAGCGAAGTTCGTCGCCGAGGACGAAGTCGACACCGCCCGCGAGGAGTGAGCGCTCAGCGTTTACTGCACGGGTTCGGTTGGCCGAGCTGACGCGACAGCGCCGCCACCCACACGTCGTCCGCGGCTTCCGGAACCGCGCGCGCCGCATCGATGAACGCGCGCACGGATTCGCGATCCCCGCGGCGAAGCGCGAGCTCTTGCGCCGCAAATGTGCTCTCTCGAGAGCTGTCCTCTTCGCGAATGTCGTCGAGCACGGTTTGCGCTTCGTCGAGCCGGCATGCGAGCGCGGCCGCGAGCGAGTGGTAGGCGGAGAGGCTCGGTACGTCTTCGAGCAGCGCGCGTAAGGGTCGCAGGCGTTCGAGCGCAAAGTCGACGCCGGCGTGCTCGCTTCGTGTCACCGGTGGAGTAAAACCCGCGCGTCCTTCCGCTCGCGCGAGCGGGCGCAGGGCGAGCAGCGCCTCGACCCACGCGACGTAGGCGTGCGTGTTCGGATCGGAGCGCAAGCCAGCGAGCTCCCGGCGGATCGCGTTGACGTCGCTCGCGCGCGACAGCAACCACGGCGCGGAGTACCCGGGCGTCAATTCGTGCAAGCCAGCGTCGGCTGCGGCGCGCGTCTCCTCGGGCTTTTCAGTCTCGGCGCGGACGAAGAGCGCGTGTTTGTTCTCGATCATCACGAGCCGAAAGTCCTTCGACTCGAGCATGCTTTCGAGCGCCGCTTGGTGCTCGGCGAGGTTCGGCTGAACGATCACGGCGTCCGTGCGCGTGGCTTCGATCGTTCGTTGAAGATCGGGTCCGTTCGACCAGTTCGCGATCATCGAGAGCATGTGTTTCGGCCCGTAGAACGGGACTCGCCCGTCGATCAGGTGCCGGGCTTGCGGAGCCGCCCACATCAGAAACCAAGAGTCTTCCATCGCCGCGTACACGCGTGCGTGCGGGCGTTCGCGTGCGAGCCATGCCCCGGACGCGGCGGGTAGTCTGCGTAGATCGTCGCCGAGACCGAATGCCGCGTAAGGCGGCAGGCGTAGCGACATCCAGACTGCGAAGCCGCTGACGGCGGCGAACGCCACGACCCAGGTTGCGCCCGTGAGCAGACCTCTGCCGCCCATTCTCGCGCTCGTGCGGGCGGCGTCTTGGCGCCAGCGTGCGTGTTGCTGCGCCAAGCCCTCACCGACGAGCGGCGCCGTCAACACCAAGAAGTCCGCGATGAAGCGCGTCGATCGCACTGCCATCACGAGCAACAACACCCCGGCGACTCGCTGGAAGTACCCGCTCGGCGTCTTCGGCAATCCCCCCCACGCGAGCGCGACCAACAACGCTTGCAGCCCGATGCCGAGCGCAAACCACAACGGTTGGTGCGGCGTCCAAGACTGCCACTCGCCGACGATCAGCCGATACCGCGGATCGAAGACGTGTTCGATCGCACCGGCGACGATCCTGGGCCCGTACGGCGAGATGCACGAAGCGACCAACTCGAGCCCCAACAACTCGAGCAAGGGTGTTCGCGCGGCTGCGCGCTTCAGGCTCACCAGGAGCGCAACGAGCGTGAGCGCCAACCCGAGCAGGTGTGAGCCATGCAGATTCACCCACACGACGTGTGCGCACCCGAGTCCGATCACCCAGCGCCGAGTGCGCTTGCGGCTCGCCGGCTCGTCGCGCTCAGACGCGTCGAGGATCGCGAGAAGGCCGACCCAGTAGATCGCGCTCAGGCACAGGCCGAGCATGTGCGGCCGCACGCTCAGCCGAAACCTCAACGCAGGAGCTGCGGCAATCAGGCTGAGCGCCGCCAGCCGCGCGGCGAGCCGCCCCGCCCGATCGAACGCCAGCCGGACCAGGAGCAAGGACGCGGCCGCGATCAGCCCGAGCTTCATGAGGTTGAGCGCGGCGAACCCGCCCGCGCGGAGCACACCGAACATCAGCAGGTCGCTCAGCCACTCGTAGTTCACCCACGGCTGCAGGGTCGGGCGGAAATACGAAAATGTGTCGAGACTCGGCACGTGGCCGCGCTCGACGATCTGCCGGCCGGCGGCGAGGTGCCCGAAGCTGTCGGGGTTGTCGACCGGATGAAGCCCGGCCAGAACCAGAGCGATCACCGCGCAACAGCTCGGCCACACTAGCCCTTCGCGCGTTCGTCGCATGAACCTGGGAGTTTATCCTCGAGTGGCGCCTGACCAAGTTTGCGGGCGCGCGTGATGCTTGATCGGCATACGCAACTGTGCTTTTTATCGCCCCCGCCGCGGTACCCGTTGTGGTCGTGCCACCGGTACAGCGGCTTGCCCACGTGAACCACTCGCTAGGGCAAAACAACATGTGCGGACTCTGTCGCTAGCAGCTGGGCGCGGCTTGCGACGAGGTCGGCCCTGGACCCAATACCAAGGCCTGGTTTAAACGACGATGTCCACAGCTCGGTCTGACCTCCTTATCTACGTCGGGGTGGCTTTGGCCACGACGATAGGGCTGTTCGTCCTGCATACCTGGTACGGAACCTTTCTCGACCAACGCTTTCACTCCGCACTCGCGGAACGTGAGCCTTCCGAGCAGCTGCTTGCAGCGCGCGAGGAAGACCAAAAGGCGCTGAGCTCCGGAAAGGTCCCGCTCGCGCAGGCGATGAGCGTAATCGGCCGACAAGGTCGGCCCGCGTCGGTGAAGCCCGGCCCTTCCGAGGATCTCTCGGCGGTGTCGGGTTGGATTCACCAGCGCGGTTTCAAGCCGCAGACCGCGTTCCCGGTCCGCGTGCCGAAGCCTGCAAAGCCGGCGGCGCCGCCGCCGCAAGCTGCAGAACCGGCTCCGGCTGAGCCTGCCGCAGCCCCTGCGCCAGCCCCGGCTCCGGTAACGAAGCCGCCGGTCCGCCAACTGAAGCTCAAGACCGAGGTCGTCAAACCGGCTCGGCCGCAGGTCGCCCGGTGATCGCGGCGCTTAGCTTTTCGCCTGAAGAGGTAGAGACATCACAATGACTACCGACGTTGCCAACGGCAGCAAGTCTGCACCGCCTGTCCTTGCGACCGCTCTGGGTGCCCTCACCGGCCTGATCACGTTTCTCAGCCTGATCTTGTGGTTCGGTATGCCGGTCATCCCGAATACCCGGAACCTGCCTTCGATCTTGAAGGACGAGCCGTCGCCGTACGCGAGCCTCGCAGCTCCGTCCGGTCCGACTGACCCGGGTGAGCAGACGTATCAAACCGTATGCGCGGCGTGTCACCAGGCGACCGGCAACGGTCTGCCCGGCGCGTTCCCTCCACTCGCGGGTTCGGAGTGGGCGAACGGCGATTCGGAGACGATGATCCGCATCGTGATCGCGGGCCTGCAGGGCCCGGTCACGGTCAAAGGCCAGCCGTTCAACTCGATGATGCCGCCGCCCCCGGGGCTCGACGACGAGAAGATCGCCCAGGTTTTGACCTTTGTTCGCGCGAACTTCGGCAACAAAGCTTCGAAGGTCGAGAAGGATCAAGTCGCGAAGATTCGGTCCGAGATCGCGGGCCGCGGCAAGCCGTGGACGGCCGACGAGCTCAAGGCTTTGCAGAAGCCGGGCGAAGGCGGAGCGAAGGGCGGCGAAGCTGCTCCCGCGGGTGCAGCACCGGCTCCAGGTGCAGCGCCGGTTCCCGGTGCGCCGGGAGCAACAGCGACACCTCCGGCTGAGGATCCGAAGCCGAAGGGTATCGCTCCGGCAACGCCCACGATCGGTCCCGCAGGTTCAGCAACCGCAGTGCCTCCCGGCACGAATCCCCCGGCTCCGAAATGACCGCAGGCTTGGTGAAGACGATGATGATGCGATCACGGGATGCACGGGTAAGCTGGCTGGTCCTCGCGCTCGGTGCGCTGAGCTCGGCCTGTAGTGTGGCAGGGCCCGCGCCGACCACGCCGGCGGATGAAACGTTCCACCTCTGCATGCAGTGCCACGGTGAAAATGGGCTCGGCAATCAGGCGGTCAACGCGCCTTCGATCGCCGGCTTGCCCCAGTGGTACCTCGAGGCCCAGCTCAAGAAGTTCAAGGCTGGTGGTCGCGGCACACACTTCGACGATCTGACCGGCATGCAGATGCGGCCGATGGCGATGAGTCTCGCGACCGAGGACGACATCAAGGTCATCGCTCAGTACGTCGCCCAGCTGCCGGCGAAGAAGCCGATCCCTGTTTTGACCGGCGGCGACGCAGCCAAGGGCAAGACGCTGTACACGTTGTGCGTCGCGTGCCACCAGGCTGACGGCGCAGGCAACGAAGCGCTCAAGGCTCCGCCACTCACGCACGCGAGTGATTGGTACCTTGCCCACTCGCTCAAGAAGTTCAAAACGGGTGTTCGCGGAACGAATCCGCTCGACGTGAGCGGTGCCGGAATGCGGCCGATGGCGCAAACCTTAACCGACGACCAAGCGGTCCTCGACGTCGTGGCGTACATCGTCACCCTTCAGAAGTGAGGTCCGTGGCACCATGGCCAAAAAAGAAAACAGTCCGGACTCGCTCGCGCGCAAGACGTTTTTGATGACGGTGATCGGCGCGATCCTCTACATCACGGTCGTCTTCACGTTCGTGATCGGCGGTAACCGGCGCGAAGAAGCCAAACACGTGAACGGCGCGAATACCGCGACGATTCAAGTGCCGACGGGGCACGGCCAATGATCGAGCATTACATCGAACAAGCTTCGACCTACGCGGCGGACATCGACGGCCTCGTACTCCTGGTCGGTCTGCTCGTCGGGTTTTGGTTCGTGCTGATCGAGGTGATCTTCTTCGGATTGATCGTCTCGTTCCGTAAGCGCGAGGGCGTCAAAGCCCAGTACATCAGCGGCGAAGAAAAACACGAGAAGCGATGGATCGCCGTGCCGCACGAGCTCGTGCTCCTGTGCGACGTCGTGATCATCATCGCCGCCGTCCGCGTCTGGGTCGACGTCAAGCAAACCTTGCCGCCCGCTCAAGCGACCGTTCGCGTGATCGCGCAGCAGTGGGCGTGGAGCTTCGTTCACCCCGGGCCCGACAATCAGCTCGATACCGCCGACGACATCAAGACCGTCGACGAGCTGCACGTGAAGATCGGCACGACCTATCACTTCAAGCTCGAAGCGCGCGACGTGCTTCATTCGTTTTCGGTGCCGGTGTTCCGGCTGAAGCAGGACGCGATCCCGGGCCGCGTGATCACGGGTTGGTTCAAGGCGACCCGGCTCGGCATTCACGACATCCAGTGCACTGAAATCTGCGGCATCGGCCACGCGCTGATGCCCGCACGCATCTACATCCAGAGCGAAGCCGACTACGTCGCTTGGGAAACCGCGCACGCACCGCCGCCGACCGCAACCGCTTCTCTCGGCAACTAGAGGATCCCATGGCGCAGCCAGTACCCGAACACGCAGACTCCCACGACGCGCACGGACACGATGCGCACGACGCGCACGGTCATCACGAGCAGAGCTTCTGGAGCAAGTACGTCTTCTCGGTCGATCACAAGATGATCGCCATGCAGTACATGTTCACCGGCATGGCGATGGGGATCATCGGCGGCTTCTTCTCGTACGTGTTCCGCATGCAGATGGCGTTCCCCGGCCATAGCATTCCGTTCTTCGGCGTTGTGACTCCGAACGAGTACAACATGCTGATCACGAACCACGGCACGATCATGATCTTCTGGCTCGCGATGCCAGTCTTGGTCGCCGCGTTCGGGAACTTCCTGATCCCGCTGATGCTCGGCTGTGACGACATGGTGTTTCCGCGCATCAATCGGCTGAGCTACCAAATCTTCTTGCTCAGCGCGATCGTGCTGATCGGCTCTTGGTTCGTCGAAGGCGGTGGCTTCGGTGGCGCGTGGACGTCGTATCCGCCGCTCTCCGCGAAGTCGCAGTACAACCTCACGAGTTGGGGTTCGACGCTCTGGGTGATCGCAGTCGGTCTCGAGTTCGTCGCGTTCCTGCTCGGCGGCATCAACTTCGTGACGACCGCGATGAACTCGCGTGCGCCCGGCATGCGCATGTTCGACATCCCGATCGTCGTTTGGATGATCGTGCTCGCAAGCATGTTGTTCATGGGCTCGGTCGGTCCGCTCCTCGCCGGCGCGGTCATGCTCGCGTTCGACCAGCAGCTCGGCACCGGCTTCTTCGACCCGGTCCGCGGTGGCGACCCGATCCTCTGGCAACACTTGTTCTGGTTCTTCGGTCACACCGAGGTGTACGTCGTGCTGCTCCCGGCGGTCGGTATCGTCGCCGAGATCATCACGGTCTTCTCGCGCAAGAAGTTGTTTGCGTACAAGACGGTGCTCTACACCGCGTTCGGAACCGGCGTGCTCTCGTTTTTCGTCTGGGCGCACCACCAGTTCATCGCCGGTATCGACCCGCGGATGGCGAACGTGTTTACGGCCACGACCGTGCTGATCTCGATCCCGATCGCTGAAATGATGTTCGTCTACGTGGCGACGCTGTACGGCGGCTCGATCACGTTGACCACGCCGATGTTGTGGGCCTTGGCGTTCATCGCCGAGTTCATCATCGGCGGCGTGACCGGCATCTTCCTCGGCGCGAGCGGGTCGGACATCTACTTCCACGACACGTACTTCGTGCTCGCGCACTTCCACTACACGTTCGTGCCGATCGCCGTGATCGCGGTCTATGCCGGCTTCACGTTCTGGTTCCCGAAAATGTTCGGGAAGATGATGAACGAGACGCTCGGCAAGATTCACTTCTGGGGCACGGTCCTTCCGTTCAACGGCATCTTCATTCCGTTGTTCGTGACCGGCATGGCGGGCGATCACCGCCGCATCCACAACTACAAGAACTTCCCCGAGCTCACGACCCCGATGCACGAGATGTGGCGCGAAGTCGCGACCATCTCGCTGCTCGTCCTGATCGCGTTCCAGTTCGTGTTCTTCGCGAACCTGATCTGGAGCTTGCGTAAGGGCAAAGCTGCCGGCAACAACCCATGGCAAGCGAACACGCTCGAATGGGTGGCGCCATCGCCCCCGCCGCACGGCAACTTCGCCGAGCTGCCGAACTGTTACCGCGGTCCGTACGAATACAGCGTGCCGAACCGTGAAAAAGACTACTGGCCGCAGAACGAGCCGGCGTGACCATTAGGACATACCTACCGAGTCGCCTGCGGCGGTCGGTCTAGAGCTGAATCATGGCAACCAAACCCATCGCAACGACACGTAGTGCGACCACGATCCCGACCGGCCGGCTCGCGATCTGGTGGGTGCTCGCTTCCGAAGTCGTGATCTTCGGCGGCTTGCTCGCGAGCTACATCATGCATCGCCTCGGTCACCCGGAGTTCGGCGACTACGCGTCGCATACGAACACGTACATCGGCGCGGTCAACACCTTCGTGCTGCTCACGTCGAGCTACTTCGCCGTGCGCGCGCACAACGAAGCGGAACACGGTCGCGGCAAAGCCGCCGCGAAGTGGCTCTACCTGACTTGTCTCGGCGCCGTGATGTTCTTGTGCATCAAGAGCTTCGAGTGGCACCACGAGATCAGCGAAGGCTTCACGATCACGAAGAACGCGTTCTGGAGCTTCTACTACCTCGCGGCAGGTCTTCACGCCTGCCACGTGATCGGCGGCGGCATCATCATGCTGATCATCGCGGAAGACGCGAAGAAGAACAAAGAGCTGCAGCGCGTCGAGCTGATCGGCATCTATTGGCACTTCGTCGACGTGGTCTGGATCTTCCTGTTCCCATTGCTTTACATCGCGAAATAATTCGAGGCGGTTCATGAGTGCAGAGGCCAAACACGACGCGACGACCGCTGGTGCAGATCCGCACGAGCACGATCACATCAAGCACTACACGAAGATCTACGTGACGCTGCTCGTTTTGTTCGGCATCAGCGTCCTGGGTCCAGTCGTAGGCAGCGCGGTAGGCAGCAAGGCGCTCGTGCTGATCACGGCGTTCGGGATCGCCCTCGTGAAGGCGTACCTCGTGTGCGCGCACTTCATGCACCTGAACATCGAGAAGCGATACATCGGGTATCTACTCACGACGACCGTCGTGTTCATGTTCTTGTTCTACGCCGGTGTCTCCCCGGACGTGATGGAGCATCGCGGTCGCAACTGGGAGAACGTCGCGGCACAGCAGGAGACGCTTCGCGCACAGCGCGAGCACGCCCTGCATCCGGAAGGGCACGGCGAGGGAGTCCCCGCCGAAGAGCACTGAACGTCACCGTGAGCGGAGCGACCTCGCAGGGGGCGGGCGAACGGCGACGGTCCCCGGTAACTGCCTAGTTGCTCCGCTGAAGGTTTGGCGCTTGAATGGAGGAGGGTCCGGACATGAGTGAGAACGTCCTACCGTTTCCCAAGCGCACGCCGCTCCGACGCAACGCGATCGGTCCGAGCTCGGTAATCGGCACGCTGATCTTCGTCGTCACCGAGCTGATGTTGTTCGCGGGTTTCATCAGCGCGTTTACGATCACCCGCGCTGCCTACAACACGTGGCCGCCGATCGGGCAGCCGCGGTTGCCGGTGGGCGAGACGCTCGTGAACACGGCGGCCCTCCTCGCGAGCGGCGTCGTGCTGTTCTTCGCGAATCGAGCGTTCGTGCGGGACCCGCAGAGTGCGAAGAAGCCGCTCTTCGTCGCGCTGGCGCTCGGCGTGTTCTTCGTCGCGTTTCAAGGCGTCGAGTGGGCGAGCTTGCTCCGTCAGGGCCTGTCGCTCACCTCGAGCAACCACGGTGCGTTCTTCTATCTGATCATCGGCACGCATGCGGCGCACGCAGTCGCGGCGATCGTCACGCTCGGGATCGTCGCGATCAAGTTGATGCGCGGCAAGCTGCAGCACTCGACGTTCTTGGCCGCTCAAGTCTTTTGGTACTTCGTCGTTGGTGTCTGGCCGGTGCTCTACCTGAGGGTGTACCTGTGAAACGATTTGACCAATTGGACCGATTTGGCCGATTTGATCAGGGCGCATTCTCGATCATCGGTGCAACCGCTGCCGCCTGGCTCCTGTTTGCCAGCGTCGCGCACGCCTGCCCAATGTGTTTCAACGGTAACGGCACCAATACGAACGCCTTCGTCGTGGGCAGTTTGTTTCTGATGATCGTGCCCGTAACCGCAATCGGGTCGTTGTTGTACTGGGCATACAAGCGTTCCAAAGCACTCGAAACGCCCCCCACACTGCCGAGACCGCCTGCGCGGCCCGATCTGAAGCCTGGGGACCCGCAGCCCGAACCCGCATTACGGCTCGTAGGGCGTTAGTCAGGGCTGGAAATCAGCGCCCGGTGTCCTTAGAACTAGGCCTGGGCAAACGTACTTCGCGAGGCGCGCCGTGGGCGAGCCGGCGAGGCCGACGTGTTTATGTAGTACCCGAACGACGGGATAAGGAGAGGTTATGGCTATCCAGCTACCACCGCTGCCATGGGCGCCTGAGGCATTGGCGCCTCACATCAGCAAGGAAACCATCGACTATCACTACGGCAAGCATCATCAGACGTATGTGACCAAGACGAACGAGCTCATCGCCAATACGCCGAACGCGGAGAAGAGCCTCGAAGAGATCGTGAAGAGCGCCCAAGGCCCGCTGTTCAACAACTCTGCGCAGGTCTGGAACCACACGTTCTACTGGAACTCGATCAACCCGAAGGGTGGCGGTCAGCCGTCCGGTGCGGTCGCGAGTGCGATCAAAGAGAGCTTCGGCGACTACGACAAGTTCCGCAAAGAGTTCACCGAGGCCGCGATCGGCCAGTTCGGTTCGGGCTGGGCCTGGCTCGTGAAGGACGGCGCCAAGCTGAAGATCGTGAAGACGCCGAACGCGGAGACGCCGCTCACCACTGCTGCGAAGCCGATCCTCACGGTCGACGTGTGGGAACACGCGTATTACATCGACTATCGGAACGCGCGGCCGAAGTACCTCGACACGTTCCTCGATCACTTGATCAACTGGGACTTCGCCAACAAGAACCTGTAAGCGCAGGTCTCAGATAAACAGTCTCGGGCAAACCAGCCGCAAACAAAAACTCCCGCTTCGCACGAGGCGGGAGTTTTTATGCTTTCTGCAGCTCTCAGCGGCCGAATCGGCGCTGCCGTAGATCGTAGCTACGCAACGCGCGTAGAAAGTCGATCTTGCGGAAGGCGGGCCAATTCGTATCGCAGAAGTAGTACTCGGAGTTCGCGCTCTGCCAGAGCATGAAGCCGGAAAGGCGCACTTCGCCGCTCGTGCGAATGATCAGATCGGGCTCGGGCAAGCCCGACGTATACAGATAGCGATCGACCACCTCGGGCGCGAACTCTTCGATCACTTGCTCGAGCGACTTCCCGGTCGTGCGCGAGTGGTTCAAGTATTCGAGGAACGCGTCGGCGATCTCTTCGCGGCCGCCGTACGCGAGCGCGATATTCAGCACGAAGCGCTGATAGTGACCGGTCGCTTGTTCGACCTCGCGAATCGCATCTTGAAGCGTGTCGGGCAGTAGATCGCAACGGCCGATGAAGCGCACGCGCACTTGGTTGTCGTGCAGATCCGGGCTCGTCACCATCTCGCGCGTCTTGCGCTCGAACAGCTCGAGGAGCTGCTTCACTTCTTCGGTGTCGCGATGAAAGTTCTCGAGCGAGAAGCCCCAAACCGTGACTACCGGGATGTTCTGGTCGAAGCACCAATCGAGCATCTCGCGGAGTTTGTCCGCGCCGATCGCGTGACCGAATGCAACGCTGGAGGCACCCATATGCCGCGCAAAGCGGCGGTTGCCATCCATGATGATCCCGATGTGCCGCGGCTTTCGCCAACTCTCCGCTGCAGCCGTCAGCGCTCGTTCGTAAACTGGATAAAACGGACGCTGCACCAGCTCAGTCAACGTTCGCCAAACCACGGTCAGCGGACCGCCCTGCGATTTCCACAGCTGCAGCGCGAATTGTCGTTTGGTTGTTTCTGAGTTCATCTCAAGCCAAGAACTGCGAAGCATCCATACCGCGGCCAAGTGAATGACGCCAGCTTAAGCAGGGTTCGCGCTGGAGGACGAAAAATGCGCGTGAAGACGCGTGCAAGCGCATGTGTGGCGACAACCGAGCGCGACTCAGATGCCAGGGGCCGTCCCCGCGTTGACGGCTCATGGCGGCCAGGGTAATCCCCGCACGGCACGGAGGCGGAGGACGGGATATGGCGAGAATCGAGCGTGCCCTCTTGTCGGTATCTGACAAGACCGGGATCGTGGAGTTGGGACAAGCATTGCACGCGCAGGGCGTGGTTTTGCTCTCGACCGGCGGCACGGCGAGCGCGTTGCGCTCGGCAGGTGTGCCCGTGACCGACGTCTCCGAGTACACGGCGTCGCCGGAGATCATGGACGGGCGCGTCAAGACACTGCATCCGCGGGTCCATGGTGGGATCCTGATGCGCGATCGCGACGACGATCGTCGTGCGCTCGAGTCGATCGGTGGTGCTGCGATCGATCTGGTGGTCGTGAACCTCTATCCGTTTTCGGCCACGGTGGCGCGCGGCGCTGCGCATGCCGAAGTGATCGAGAACATCGACATCGGTGGGCCTTCAATGCTGCGTAGTGCAGCAAAGAACCACGATCGGGTCACGGTGGTCGTCGATCCTTCCGACTATGCGGAAGTGTTGGCCGCGATAGCGACGGGCACGTCGCGCGAGTTGCGCGCACGCCTCGCTGCCAAAGCGTTCACCCACACCGCCCGCTACGACACGACGATCGCGGAATACCTGACGGGCATCGAGCCCGACGGCAGTCGTGCGAAGTTTCCTGCCGCTTTCGGCTGCGTGTACGAGCGAGTCTACGGCTTGCGCTACGGCGAGAACCCACATCAGCAAGCTGCGTTCTATCGCGATCCAGCCGCGCCGAAGGGCAGCTTGGCACGATCGGAAGTCGTCTCGAGTGGAAGTAAGGAGCTGTCGTTCAACAACCTCGTCGATTGTGATGCTGCGCTCGACGCGGTGCGCGAGTTCGAGCAGCCTGCGGCCGTGGTCGTAAAACACACGAACCCGTGTGGCGTCGCGACGTCGAGTGAGCTCGTGACGGCGTATCGCACCGCGCGCGATGCGGATGCGTTGTCCGCTTACGGCGGCATCGTCGCGCTCAATCGGGAGGTCGACGCTGCGACGGCGGAAGTGCTCGCCGAGACGTTTCTCGAGTGCATCGTCGCGCCGAGCTTTTCAGCGCCAGCGCTCGCGCGGCTATCGCAAAAGAAGAACTTGCGGTTGCTCGCGACCGGCGCCTGGTTGCCTGCCGATTACGCCGCGCTGCAGTGGAAGTTCGTCGGTGGCGGTTTGCTCGCGCAAGATCGCGATGCGACTGCAGGCGCCGAAGTCGGCAAGTCGAAGGTCGTCACGAAGCGCGGTCCGACCGACGCAGAGCGCACGAGCCTCGAGCTCGCGTGGCGCGTCTGCAAACACGTGAAGAGCAATGCGATCGTGCTCGCGCGCGATTCGCGAACCGTCGGCGTCGGAGCGGGGCAGATGTCGCGCGTCGTGAGCGTCGAGATCGCGGTGAAAAAGGCCGGTGAAGAGGCGAAGGGCAGTGTGCTCGCTTCGGACGCGTTCTTTCCGTTCCCGGACGGCGTCGAAGCGGCTGCCGCTGCCGGCGTCACCGCGATCGTGCAACCCGGTGGATCGGTGCGCGATCCCGACGTGATCGCTGCCGCGGATGCAGCAAACATCGCGATGTTGTTCACGAGCTTCCGGCACTTTCGCCACTGAGGAGAAACCCCATGCGCGTCTTGGTCGTCGGTGGTGGTGGTCGGGAGCACGCGCTCGCGTCGCGGATCGCGCGTTCGCCACTCGCAGAGGCAGTCTTCTGTGCACCTGGCAACGCGGGGACCGCTTCGGTTGCGAAGAACGTCGCGGTCGATCCCGAAGACGTGACCGCGGTCGTGCGCCTCGTCGTGAACCACGCGATCAACTTCGTAGTGGTCGGGCCGGAGGCTCCGCTCGTCGCGGGGCTGGTGGATGCACTCAATTCAGCGGGTGTGCTCGCGTTCGGGCCGGGAGCAGCTGGCGCGAAGCTCGAAGGATCGAAGGCGTGGAGCAAACGCTTCATGCGCAAGTTCGGGATTCCTACGGCGGAGTTCGCGACGTTCACCGATCCACGAGCTGCTCGCACGTTCGTCGAGCAGAGTGGGAAACCTTGGGTCGTAAAGGCGGATGGTCTGGCGGCGGGGAAGGGTGTGATCGTGGCGGCGGATGTTACGGAGACGCTCGACGCGATCGACCGAATCATGCACCAGCGCGAGTTCGGCGATGCCGGCGCCGAGGTCGTGCTCGAGGAGCGCTTGTCGGGTCAGGAAGTCAGCTATCACGTCGTGCTGGATGGCACGCGGTACCTGCCGCTGGCAGCTGCACAGGATCACAAGCGCTTGCAGGCGGGCGACCTCGGGCCGAACACCGGGGGCATGGGTGCATATTCGCCGCCGCCGGTCGTGACCGCCGAGGTCGAGCAGAAGATCTTGTCGCGGATCGTCGAGCCGAGTGTGCGCGGGCTGCGTGAAGAGAAGATCGAGTTTCGCGGCGTGTTGTTCATCGGATTGATGATCGACAACGGCGAGCCGCGCGTGCTCGAGTACAACACGCGTTTCGGTGATCCCGAGTGCGAGGTGTTGATGGCGCGTTTCGGCGGCGACGTCTTGGCGTTGCTGTTGGCTGCTGCGCGCGGGGATCTCTCGGGCGTGACGTTGAGCTGGGACAAACCGTGCGCGATGGGCGTCGTTCTCGCGGCGCCGGGGTATCCGGGCAGCGTGGAAAAGGGTTTGCCGATCACGGGCCTCGAGCGAGCTGCGCGGGTGGCTGGTGTCGAAGTGCTGCACGCGGGGACGAAGCCAGGCGAGCTCGGTGGCGTCGCGACGAGCGGCGGCCGCGTGTTGTGCGTCACAGGTGCGGGTGCGGATTTGGATGCGGTCGCGGCAAAAGTCTATGAAGCCGTCGGCTGCATCGAGTTCGAAGGGATGCAGTTCAGGTCCGACATCGGTCATCACGCGCGCAAGGGCGGTTGATGTCATCGCAGCTGCCGGCGGCGGAGGTCGCGCGCCTCGTCGGCTTGCTCCGTGCGGGCGGCGTCGTCGCGTGTCCAACCGAGACGTTTGTCGGGTTGCTCGCGGATGCTCGCAATCCGGCTGCGGTCGCTGAAGTCGTGCGGTTGAAGGGCCGGTTGGCGGATCAGCCGATCGGATTGGTGCTTCCGGACGTCGCGGCGCTCGACGGGGTGGCGCTCGACGTCCCGGCGCGAGCGCACGAGCTGGCGATGCAGCATTGGCCCGGGCCACTCAGCTTGGTGTTGCGTGCGCGGCCGGAGCTGCTGGACGAGCTGAAGCGAGAGGGAACCGTGTCGGTACGCGTGCCAGGGCCGAGCCCGGCTCTCGAGCTAGTGCGAGCGTTTGGAGCGCCGCTGACGGCGACGAGCGCGAACCGTTCCGGTGAACCGGCGGCACGCAATGCCGCCGAGGTGCGCGCGGTGTTCGGCGATGCGCTCGCAGCGATAGTGGAAGGGGAATCGCCGGGAGGTTTACCGTCCACGATCATCGACGCGACGGGACTCGAGTTGCGCGTATTGCGCGTCGGACCGATTCGGTTGTGAGCCCCTGAGAATCACTTCAGCGCCAGCGCGCCGAGTTGTCAGTCGCTCGCCGCGCTTTCGAGACGCGCCGTCAGCGTTGCGGCATCCAATCCCAGCACTTGGACGGTCTTTCGTCTGCCTTGCAGCCCATGCGTGATTGTCACCGAGCGCCGCGGAACGTCGAGCACCTCGGCGAGGTACTCACACAACGCTGCGTTTGCAGCGCCCTCGACAGGCGGCGCGGTCAAACTGATTTTCAACACACCCTCGCTCACTCCACGCAACGCTGACCGCGAAGCCCGCGGCGTCACGCGAACCTCGAAGCTGACGCCTTCACCACTCTGCTTCACCGCCAGCATCCCGCAGAGACGGATGCTACGTCTGCTCCTCGATCGCGTCGACTTTGTTTGGATAAAACGCGAGATGGCCTTCGATCTGCTTCACCGCGTCGTACGCCGCTTCGTAGGTCCAAACCGCGTTCGCGACATCCTTGCCATCGACGTTGATGCTGTAATAGCTGGCGTCACCTTTGTACGGACAATGGGTGCCGTGGCTCGTCCGCTCGAGTGCGCCCATGTCGACGTCGGAGCGCGGAATGTATTGCACCGCGGGATACGACGCCTCACGCAACGCCAATGCGCGCTTCGTATCGGCGATCGTCTTGCCGCCAAAACGCACGATTACGCGCTTCGGGTTCGGCTCTATCGTGATTGGATGATCGGGCCCGGGAATCTTCAAGATCCACCTCGCAGTTGAACCCAGACGATAGAGTCGATCGCGCGACTGTCAATCGGTCACTCCGCCGGAGCTTCACTCGGACGCCCCGGCACTACCTCGGGCGCCTCTTCCTCTTGGGTCGTTCCCGGCTTCCGCCGCGCCAACTTCTCGAACGTAACGAACAGCGCCGGAATGAAGAAGATACCGATGAACGTAGCAGCCAGCATGCCAGTCACGACCGAGGTCCCGAGAATGCGGCGCGCACCCGCACCTGCACCCGTCGCCGTCCACAGCGGCAAGCAACCGAAGATGAACGCGAACGACGTCATCAGAATCGGCCGCAACCGCAACCGAGCTCCCTCGAGCGCCGCTTCCAACAGCGGCTGACCCTTCTCGAACCGATCCTTGGCGAACTCCACGATTAGGATCGCGTTCTTCGCAGTCAGACCGACCAACATGATCAACCCGATCTGCGCATACACGTTGTTGTCGAACGACCGCGACATCAACCCCAGATACGCGCCCAACACCGCGATCGGAGTGCTCAGCAATACACTGAACGGTAGCGACCAACTCTCGTACAACGCCGCCAGGATCAAAAACACGAACACCAGCGACAACCCGAGCGTCCTCGCGGAACCACCACTCGCGATCTTCTCTTGATACGAGAGTGCGTTCCACGAGTAACCCATCTCGGGCGGAAGCGTCTTTTGCGCGACCTCTTCGAGTGCCGCGAGCGCCTGACCCGAGCTGTAGCCCGGAGCTTGCGCCCCCTGAATCTCGACGGAGCGGAACAGATTGAACCGCACCGTGTACTCGGGCCCGACCGTCGTCCGCGTCTTCACGAACGACGACAGCGGCACCATCTCGTTGCGCGAGTTGCGTACGTAGAAGCTTGCGATGTCGTCCGCAGACTCTCGATAGTGGGGCTCGGCTTGCAAGAACACGCGCCATTGTCGGCCGAACCGACTGAAGTCGTTGATGTACGAGCCACCGAGGAACGTTTGCAGCGCCGCGTACACCTCGGTGATCGACACGCCTTCCTTCAACACTTTGTCTTTGTCGACGTCGGCAAATAGCTGCGGCACCGCCGGCGAGAAGATCGGCCGGATGCCCGCGAGCTCCGGGCGCTTGGCGGCTTCGGCCAAGAACGCCCCCACGTTCTTCGCCAAGAACTGGTAGTCGCCACCGCTCTTGTCCTGCAGCATCAAGCTGAAACCACCGGCCGAACTGATACCGGGGATCGACGGCGGCATGACCGCGAAGATGCGTGCCTCCGAGATCGACGAGAATTTCTTGTTCAGGCTCGCGACGATCGCAGCCGCTTGCAAGTCGTCGCCCTTGCGCTCGTCCCACGGTTTCAAGCCGATGAAGCCGGTGCCGGTGTAGCTCGCAGCCGTTCGCGTAAAGAAGCTGAAGCCCGCGACGCCGTTGTACGTGCGGATACCCGGCTGCTTCATGACGATGTCGTTGATCTTGTCGTAGACGGCCTTCGTCCGCTGCAGCGAAGCGCCATCCGGCAGCTGTACGCCGATGACCGCGTAGCCCTGGTCCTCATCGGGCAAAAAGCCGGACGGCAGCTTCGAGCCGAATAGGTATGCGAGCGCAGTCACACCCGCGAGCAGGAATAGCGGGATGAACAGTTTGCGAAGCAAGAAACGATTCACACG
>DASRXR010000233.1:0-21174 GCA_035687405.1 Polyangiales bacterium | reverse complement strand
TGGTAGTTGCTTGGTCGAGTTGGCCGTGCTTGCCGCGCTCTTGGTTTTTTTTGATCGCACAAACCAAACCGCGCGTTCTCGCGGCGTACGGCGCAACGTCGGAGCTCGAAAACACCTGTGTTATAGATGTTTTGTTGATTGGGGGAGTTTCATGGAACAACTCGAGATTGTTAAACGACTGACAGACGATGAACTGGTTCTGCTCGTCCGTCACTGCGTTCGCGAAGACCGACGCGTGACGGCTCAACTGCTCGCTCACTTGGGTGAGATCGAAGCGCGAGGGCTGCATCTAGACCTCGGATACGAATCGATGTTCGAGTACGCGGTTCGCGTGCTGCATATGTCGGACTCCGAAGCGGGGCTGCGACTTCACGCCGCACGCTTCGCTGGCAAGTTCCCCGCCTCACTCGAAATGCTGAGTCGCGGCGAGCTGCACCTGACCGCAATGAAGCTACTCGCTCCGGTGCTCAGGCCCGAGAACGCCGAGCTGATGAATATGGCGTGTCTCAAGACCAAGCAGGAAATCCAACTGCTGATCGCAAAACATTGCCCTCAACCCGATGTGCCCGATGCCATGCGCCGCCTGCCCACTGCGCGCTCTCCAAATACGACGCGACCCGGCGCTTTCACCACGTTACTTGCCGACAGCGAGAATGCGGCGCTGAGACTCCCTGACGATAGAACCACTGCGTTAGGATCGACTCTCGCAACAGAGGCAACACGCGCGGGTGTCCAGACGGTGCTTAGTTCTAGTGAGCTGAGTCAACCCACGACCGCGGCACCGACGTGCCTCGCGCGATCCGAGATCGATCGAAGCGCAGGTACGAACGAACGCCCGCCGCTCGTTTCTCCGGCGCCACACCCTTCCAATCGAGAACCCGTTCTGCCGATCAGCGAAGGTCGCTACAAGATTCTGTTCACCGCGGGCCAACGCGTGCGGGATTTGCTGCAGGAGGCCCAAGATCTGTTTCGCAATCAGCTGCCCAACGGCGACATCGAAGTGCTCTTCGAACGCGCGCTAGTGCTGCTCGTGTCCGAACGCAAAAAGCAGCTCTACGCGCAAACCGACAAGCCGCGCCGCTCGTCCAACGCTGCTTCGAAGCCGAATCCGAACTCGCGACATATTCCCAATACGATTAAGCGTCGCGTGTATGTACGCGACAAAGGCCAATGCCGTTTCGTGAGTCCAACCGGTGAACGGTGTTGCGCGCGAAGTCGTCTCGAGTTTCATCACATCCAAGCATTTGGGTTCGGCGGACCCCCGACCGAGCAGAACATCGTGCTGTTCTGTCATGCCCACAATGCTCTGATGGCAGAGCGCGACTTCAGTCGCGAACACATCCAACGCTGCATCCAAGCCAGTCACGCCGCGAGAACTCGGGGCTCAGCGACGAGGCCGAGCGCTCAAGCAACACCTCAACACACGCATACGCGACCCACGCACGCGACCGCTCCCGAACTGCCTCAACTGAGTACGCCCCAGTACAAACCAACACGGTCTGGACTCTCCGAGACGCGTGAGCGCAGCGGTGGCCTCACCAACCGCGCGCAAGAAAAACCGAGTCACGCCATGCGCGGGACGACTGATCCAGCGCCTCCATGACGATCTGGAGTGCCGACCGGTTGCGCCGATTGGAACCGAACTCAGACGCAGACGGCGACGACGAAATCGTCACGCGCTATCCCAAGTCGCAGCCATCAGCGCCAGAAGTAGCCTACTGGACAATCGGACAATCCGGCTCGGTCGAGCCCAGAAACCCGCCTGTGTCGCCGTGCAACTCAAATCTACACGGCGTGAATCCAAATGATCCTCGACGGCGCGAGTCCACACAGAGTAGCTGCGGATCGTCGCCTGCCGCCCCAGCGCTGCTTCTCAGCAATCCGACGCGATCAGCGCAGCACGAGCCCTCGCGCGCTTAAACTACGGCGCGTGCTCTACGTCGACGCGCTGGCCTACCATCGCTCTAAACATTTGACGTCGCTCGTCGCTCGTCGCTCGTCGCTCGTCGCGCGACAGAGCTGCGTCGCGCTCGACATCGAACCGATCATGTTGCCTATCGTCGGCACCGCCAACGTGATTCGCGCTCACATCGACGGCTTTACGCGACTTCGCTCTCGGCAACTGGGGAGCCGGTGCTCCTACCTCAGCGTGCCGGAACGGTTCGCGTTTCGTTGGAGCGGGCAGAGAGATTCGAACTCTCGACCTTCAGCATGGGAAGCTGACACTCTACCGCTGAGTTATGCCCGCAAGTGCATGGCATCGTTAGCCTTCCTCAAAGCCGCCGTCAAGCCCTAAGCCCGACCCGCACCGGCCCTGGCCCCTCACGGAAACAGCAGCTGCTTGAACCTCTCCAGGTGGGTTTCCCCGACGCCACCCGCTCTCGCACACAATAAGTTTCCCCGGTCATCCAAGATCGTGTGGACCGGAATCGACGCACCCGACGCCAAACCTATCTGCGTCAACCAATCGCCCGCCTTCGTCGAATCACTCAACTGCAAACTCGACGGCGTTCCCGGCCGAGCCGCAATGAAACTCTTCGCGGCCGCCGCATCCGCATCGACCGACACCAACGTGAAGTCGACCGACTGACCCGCCTTCTTCCAGGTCTCGAAGGTCTTCGTCAAAAGGGGCAACTCCTCGATGCAGGGCTTACACCACGTCGCCCAAACATTGACCCAACGAAACCTCGCACCCGCCGCCAACGGAGGCGCTGGACTCGCGAGCCCCGGCCACACGAAGGGCTTAGTTCCCGGCTCCGGGGCGAGATCACACAGATCCGCAAAGGACTGTTTCTTACCACTCGCCATCACCGCATTGACCCGCGCCTCACCTGCCGGAGGCTCCTTCGCTGCTGGCTCATCACACGCGACTACCGCGAGCACGCTCAACGCGACGCATACTCGCAGGCGCCTGCCGCCAACAGCTGCGCGCACACCGTCCGTACCGCGCCCGCGCGCCACCCTCACAACTGACAATCGATCCATGAGATGAACGCACTTCGGTTTAGGTTTTCTGTTGCACAGCTTCCCGCGACACCACTTCGCTGCCACTCGCAAAAACGCTGATCGAGCTGCGCAAACTCCTCGCCCAACCACAACAAGCCGACCTCACGGTCGAGATCCGGGTCCTTGTACTTGTCTCGCAAGTAACCGAGCACCGCCTGCGCACGCTGCTTCGATAACTCACGATTGTGCTCTACCGAGCCCTCCGGCGACGCACGCGCAACGACGAAGAAGTAACTCGCACCCTGCTGGTCCGAAAAGATCTTGTCGACCATCGCCTGATCCGAACCGTCGAGAGCCGCACTATCTCGCTCGTACTCGACGACACCCGCACGCTTCGCCATCGGCATGAACAAGGCGTTGAAATCGCCACCCGCCATCGTCGCGACCTGCTTCGCATCAGTCGGCTGACAGCCGCGAACCTCACCGGACTGCAACAAGCCACAACTGGTGAGCACTCGACGCAAGATGACCTTCAACTGCGGCGTACAATAGGACTCGTCCGCCGCCGCCGCGATCGCAACCTTCGGCGCCGTGCTCGCCGTCACCTGACTGGCCTCGAGCCGATTCGACGCCGAGCTCACCCAACTGGTCACGAGGACCGTCGGGACCAAAAACGCGAGGGCCGCGACACCAATCACGATCGCTTTCATGTGCCCCCCTTCAACATGCGGGTGAGCGTGTACTCGAGGCCGAGGTCCGTGTCCTCGTCGCACAACCGCTTGCCATCGACGTAAAACTGCGGCGTGAGGACCGGAACCTGATTGCGAACCGCCCAACGCAAACTCTGCGCGAGCCGCGCCTTGGTCGTCGGCGACTCCATACACGTCTTCACTTCAGGAAAGCGCTCCGCAACGAGCTTGCCGGGCGCCGCCGGATCTTTCGCTCCGGCCGCGTGCAGCTTCTCCTGCTCCGCAAACGCCCAATCGACCAGCTCCTTCGCCCGATCGCCCGCACACAACACCGCAGCACTGACCGCACACGCACCAGGATGGAGCGAGTTGTCGATCATCCAGTTGCAGCTGTGATCGAGCGGAAAGAGCAACAAGTCGCGCTGGAGCTGCTTGTCGAGTCCCGCCGCCTTCAGCCGATCTTCGAACGCTTTGCAGGCAGGACAGAGCGGATCGAAGATCTCGATCGCGGACCGAGCATTCGGAGCCCCCGCCTTCAAGTGAACCATGACCGAGTGGCGATCTTCCGGCGCCGGTAGCGAGCCACAACCGTTCGCAAACTTTTGATACTGCGGCATCGCCAGCACGTAGCCAGTCATCGGCACGAGCACGAGCAACGCCGTCAGCGGCAACGACAGCAGCCACGCGCGGCCGAAACGGGTCGTGACGGCGTCGGGATCACCAGCGACACGCATCCGCGATCGCGCGCGATACGCCAGCACGGCGCACACCCCGATGAGCGTGCTCGAAAGATAAATGCCGATGCACTGCTTACACGCGGCGTGAAGCTTGAACGCGGCGATGGAGCCCATGAAGAGCGATGCGACGACCGGCACGATCCCCAGTAACAGCAGCGCAAACGCCGCCGCCTGCTCCCGCTCCGCGCGCAAGAGCAGCATGACGGCGGTCAGACCCGCGATGGCTGCAAACATCGACATCGCCGGCAAAGACACGGGAACCCCGCCCCACAAGCTGGTGCGAAAGATCGACGAGTACGGGCTCATCAACGTGACCTGGCAGCCCTGCGCGGAAGCCGCACTGCTCGCCGACAGACCCGGAATGAACGAGCAATGCAGGTTGTGCACCTGACGATCGAGATGTGCCGCAAAGTCGTACGTCGACGCCGCGGCGAAACCGAATCCGACCAGTGCACCGAAGAGCGCGGCCACGACGAGCCAGCGTGAGGACATTGATCGCTCCAAAAGCTGTCAGGCGAGAGCAGAGCATCACACCTGGGATCGAACGGCAAGAAAAGGCCGCCCCACACGCGCTAATTCGCGAGCGCAGGCCGGCATTGTCCTCGCCAACACCGCGCCCCGCTCAAGGCGCAGCGGCTCGCAACACACTCCGTGCCGCAAGCGGCACGTCCCAATGCAACGCGCAGACACCGAGCCCCGCGATCACGGCCGCGAGCATGAACGCCTGCGGATAGCCGTACGCCTCCGCAACCCAACCGCAACAGAGCACGCTGCAGGTATTGCCGAGATGGAAGGCGCCGTTCACGAGCGTCATCGCCCGCCCTCGTTCACGCAGCTCCGTGAACTCGAGCGCAAACGCATTGAGCGCCGGAAAGAAGAAGCCGTGCGCGAGGCCAAACCCGAAACCCAGCGGCAAGAGCAGCGACGGGGTCAGCTGCGTCATCATCAACACCATGAACACGTAGGCGACGAGCGCCCAAAATGCGACACGCCGCCGCCCGAAGCGATCCGCGAAGCTACCGAGCCCGAGCCGAGTCGTGACTGCAGCGGTCGTGAAGCCGACGAAGAACGTCGAGACGTGTTCGGCCCCCTGGGCGAGCACGAATGGCTGATAGAACGTGAACACCGCGCCGAACGCCGCACCACAGGTCAACATCGCGATCATGTACGGCAGCAACTTCCGCGCGACGTGGACAGTCTGTGCGAGTGGATTCGCCCTGCCGCCGTCAGCGACAGATAGCAGGTGCGACCGATCGGACTCGCGCACCGACAACGATGAGACCAGTGATGCGAGAAACGCGAGCGAAGCGACCACGAACGCCGAATGCCAGCCGTACACCGACGCGAGCGGCTCCGCGATCGCCGGCGCGAGTGCGTTCATCGAAATGTTGGCCGCGCCGAACAGGCCGATCGCTTGCCCGAGCTTTTCCGGCGGCGCCGAATCCGCGACGAGCGTGCTCGAACCGCTGAACGCCAACATGAACGCGATGCCCGACATCACCTGCAGCCCGTAGACGGCCGGACCGATCGAATCGACGAACAGCCACAACAGCGCACACAATGCGCCGAGCGCGGCCCCCACACGCATCAGCGGACGGCGGCCGAAGTGGTCGAGCGCGCTGCCGACGAACGGGACGATCAGCGCAGCGGTGCAGCCGGGAATCGCACTGACGTGCCCGATCTGCGAAGCCGTGCCGTGCAGCTGCGTCGCGAGAAACTTGGGCAGCAGCAAAAACGTGGAGATCGCGTAGCCGAACATCATCTGCGTCATCACGATCGCGACGAAGTCGCGGGTGACCACAGGTCGTTCGTCTCTCGTAAGCTCGCTTAGTTCAGTCACGGGGGCTCCAGTCAAAGAGCACCGCGTCTCCTTCAACACGTGCGACACGTGCGTATCGGGCCGATGATCGAGTTCTCGAGAAGCTCGTCCACCGGGAAGGGCGGACGGGGTGCTTGCTCGGTTCTCGTCAAACTCGGCCGAACGCACCCCGCGCCGCGGCGCAATGGGCCTGCTTGCTCCATACGCGCTTGCGACATGCCAGCGTAATGCTGCGCAGCGTGCACGTGTTGGAGCTCGACCGATTCGTCATCACGGGCTAGGGCTAGCGCGCTTACCCCGCTCGGTCAAATCATTCTTTGAGAATCATGTTGTCGAACATCTCATCGAACTCGTCGGATTCCTGCTCCGGTGTACGGGCAGTGCCCAGGCGTTCGATCCGCACCGCGACGTCGCGGAAGGTCGGGTTACGCTCCTCGACCTTCTCATACCAAACCAGCGCTTCCATGTTCTTGCCGAGGAGCTCGTGGGCGTTGCCCATCTCGAACCACAGCCCGATCTCTTCTTCCGCAGTCGGGTTCGAGGTGAGCGCCAAACGAAAATGTTCGATGCCCGGTCCCATGTCGCCCTTCGCGACGTAGCTCATCGCGATCATCATGTGCGCGGTACACGTGCGCGTCAGATCGCCGAGACACAGCTTGAACTCGTCGATCGCCTCGTTGTGGAGGCCCATCTCCATGTAGGCGATGCCGAGGTCGTAGTGCGTCGCGGTATCGGCTAGATCGATCTGCTTCGCGACGCCCTTCTTGAACGCAGCGAGCACGTCAGCAACCTCGATCGGCTGACCGGCACCTGAAGCTGCTGGCGGCGAGACTTCTTCCGCGAGCTTTTGCGCGAGCTCGAATGAATGATCTTCGCCCGCGGGCTCCGATCCGGGCGCCATCGACGCGACGTGGGGCGCAGCGCTCGGCTTCGCGGCCATCGGCGGCGGAGTGCTCAGCTTGGCCGGCACGAGGCTCTTCGAGGGCGGGACACTCACCGCGCTTTCGACTTCGGCGAGGCGCGCGAGCAACACGGGGTGATCGGGATGCTCTTCGAGCGCGTCGTTCAGCGTGTCGCGCGCTTCGTCGCGCAAGCCTTGTTTGAGATAGAACTCGACCTCTTCGAGCGCGTCGGCGATCTCGGGGTCCTCTACTACCTCTTCGGCCGCCGCCTCTTCTTCGACTTCGGCCGCCTCGTGAAACTCGTCCTCGTCGTCGAGGACGATCAGTTGCGAGTCGTGATCGGCGGCTGCAGCGGGTGGCGGCGGCGGCAGACTGCGAGCGACGAGCGGCGGCGGGGCTTGCCGTGGAATCGGCACAACACCGAGCTCAGCCGTGTGCGCATCGGGGATCACCGATGCAAACGATTCTTCGGGACGCGTGCTGCGACTCTCGACGGCGTGCGGTTGTGCAGCGACGCCTTCCGCTTCGTCGTCATCGACGAAGATGACGTCTTCGTCCGAACCCTCGGCCGCGGTGTCGAGCTCCAACCCACGCAACCGATCGACTGCGCGCGCATTACGCGGCTCGAGCTTCACCGCTTCACGCGCAGCCGACAGCGCGAGTGCGCGATCGGAATGCTCGACGATCTCGGACAGCGTGATCAGTTGCTTCGCCGCTTCGGCCGGCTGCTTCACGCGCAGGTACGCGTCCTTGAGCTTCAACCGCGCTTCGACGTGCTGCGGATCGAGCGTCAGCACTTCGTGCAGCTGCTTGATCATCTTGTCGTTCAGGCCGTAGCGCAAAAACACGCCGCACTCGGCGAGCAGGCGCGTGACGCGCTCCTGCTTTTGCTCTTCCTCCACGACCGCGAGATCGCGTAGTCCCGAGCCGGTCTTCGGCGACATCTCTTCGTCTTCTTCGACGACGAGCTCGTCGTAGTCCTCGTCGGAATCCTCCACCATGATCGCGGCCGACGAATCTTCCGACAGCGGCACCCGCCCGAGCTGCGACAACTCACGACGCGCATCGTTATCGCTCGGATCGAGCGCGATAATCCGCCGGAGCACACTGCCTTGCTCGTTCTTCCGCTCTTCGCTCGCATGCAAACGCGCGAGCTCCTTCAGTACCGAAACAGTCTTCTGGGTTTGACCGAGCTGCTCGAAGGCGCGCGCGAGAAGCTGCAACGTTTCGAGGTTCTTCGGATCCGCGTTGAAGCACGCCTGCAACTTCGCGAGCGAGTGCTTCGCCTCGCCCCGATCCAAGTACGCTGCGGCCAACTCACGCGCGAACTCCAAATTCTCCGGCTGGTGGTACAAGAGGCGCTCTCCCACTTTCAGATAGTCCTCGATGCGGCCCTGGCGCTTGAGTACATCCGCACCTTGTTGGAAAGCAGCGGCGGCTTCCTCGGGCTTGTTCAGCTTCGATAGGACTTCGGCGTAGCGAATGCGCGCGGCGACGTTCTCGGGATCGAGCTCCGCAACTTTTTCGAGCGCACGCGCGCTCTTGCGGTGATTGCCTGCGCGCGCATGTGCATCCGCGACTTGTTCGTACGTCGCGACGGCATCGTTGCCGAGCGAAAGCATTTCGTACATCTCACCCAAGCGCTCCCACACATCGAGCAAGCTCGGATCGAGTTTCAAGATCTGTTTGCAGACCGCGACTGCCTTCAGGAAGAAGCCCTGCTCGGCGTATTGCTCGGCGACCTTGCGATACGCGACACACGCTTCTTTGTTCGCACCCTGCCGCGTGTAGAGATCGCCGAGCTTGAGCAGCAGTCGCCCGTCTTTGGGGTCATCTTTGACCAGACGCTCGTACTCGGTGATCGCTTTATCGAGCTGACCTTTGGCCAGAAACTTCTGGGCCGACTGCATGGTTTTGGCTCGATCGATGCTCACGAACTGGGGTCCGGGTGTGACAGGCCATCCATGCTGCGGCAACCCGCAAAAAAACTCTTATAACATCCGAAGTTTAGGTTTCGCGCGCCAGCACGGTCAAGAGCGCTTAGCACGACGCTTCGGCGTGGGTGCACGACGTGTGCGCGCAACTGCATTGCTGGCACCTGACGTGACGGGCGAGAGCTTATGCACATGCGCCACCAGAGCGCGCAACCCGAGCAAGTAGCTATCGACCCCGAAGCCCATGACTACGCCCACACAGACCCCCGCGGTGAGTGAAGTGTGTCGAAAAACTTCCCGCTTGTGGACGTTCGACAGGTGTACTTCCACGCAAGGTTTGTCGATCGCCGCAATCGCATCACGCAGCGCGACCGAAGTGTGTGTGTACCCGCCCGGGTTCATCAGCACGCCGGCGAAACGCTCGCGCGCCTCGTGCAACCAGTCGATCAGCTCGCCTTCTTGATTGCTTTGGCGACACGCGATTTCGATCCCGAGCTCGTCGGCGAGCACTTCGAGCGCCGCATCGACGTCGGCAAGTGTTTGCGTCCCATAGACCGCGGGTTCGCGCAGGCCGAGCAAATTCAAGTTCGGCCCGTGCAGTACCAAGACGTGCGGGATCTCGCGCTGGTCGGTCACGGCTGACTTCGACGTCGAACGATCAAGTGAGGTTTTCGAGGAGCTTCGGCGCAGAGGTGCGCAGCAGAAAGCGCGCCTTGCCGATGTTGCCCTGCGGGCGCATCGCGACTGCCACGAAGTACTCCTCGTTCAGCAACCGCATCAGCGTGGTCATGTTCTCGGCCTGAATGGCGACCTCACTGGCAGTACCCATGTCCAACATCTGGGCCGCCTGCCGGATCTGCATGAGCACCTGACTGTACTCGCTGCCGACCGTCTCCATGTCTACGGAGCTACCGTCGCTCGCGTAGCTGTCGACAGTGATGCCGTCGAACCCCATCAGGATACTCGCCACTGCGCCGTCCGCACTCTCGACGACTTCGCGCAAGATGCTCTTGAACATGCGATCTCCCGGCAGGCTGGTGGACGCCGACGCCGGCCCCACGAGCTGAGTCTACACCGGGCCGAACGCGCGCAGATAAAAAGCGCGCGCACTGCGGGCCCAAGCGGGCGATCGACCGGCACTGCTTCCCCTTCCGTGCCCTCGAAGCGCCCCGGTACAGCGGGCACTCGAGTATCTCCGGAAGGGGTGCGGACGAGAGGACTCGAACCTCCAAGGGGTTGCCCCCACTAGCACCTCAAGCTAGCGCGTATGCCAGTTCCGCCACGTCCGCGGCGATGCCCTCATGTACCGGAGAGCCCCTGCTTGTCAAGCACAGGATGCCGGCTGGGAGCTCAGTGAATCGACATCAGCCGCGTCAGCCGCAACACGAGCGGCCAATGCAAGAGCGCACCGAACACGCGGATCTCGCCGCGCTTGCTCTTCTGCATCACCTGCCGCAGCGCGGCCCCACGCGGGTCGGGCAGGCCGAACAGCGGCGTGAGCTCCACCAGTGACAGCTGCACGATGTCGTCGCTGTTCGCGCGCACGGTCACGTCCGGTACGCCGACGATCCCGTCGTGGACGGTCAACATGTTGCCTTCGAACACCATGGTGAGCGCGACGCCGGCGTCCTCCGCCACGATTGCGACCCGGCCGCGCAGCTTCGCGAAGTCGGCGCGCTTGGCAGGCTTGTCGTTGAGGTTCTGGAGGATGAGAGCGCTCAGCATCGCGGCGAGGCCGTTGTCTTCGGCGCCGGGCGCGAGCTCGATGCGAGACTCGTACGAGAGTGTGCCCATGTGGTTCGATGTCTGCGAACGTGGCGTGTCGGCTGCCGCCCTCGGCGGCGAGCTCGTCGTTTGAAGCCTGCCGTCCAAGCTCAACGCCTGAACTCCGTCGAGACCATTTGCGCACTCGCGAGCAGCTGCTTCGAGGATTCGACGTACCGGATGATCGTCGGCAGGTGCCCCTTCGTGAGCTTGAACTTGCCCTGCATCAACGCCTTGATCGGGTCCTGGTTCTCGAGGATCAACTTCTTCCAGTTGTCGTACGGGCCCTCGACTGCAAACGCGCAGCGTTCACGGGCGTCGGTTCCGGTCGTGTAGGTCGCGTTGCGGCACTGACCGCCGTGGACGTCGAGCAGCACGGCCATGTCTTCGCCGAGATCGATCGCCGGATCGGCGCGCACGACGAGCGCAACTGACCCGTGCGTCCATTCCTTGCCGGCGGTTTGATAGTTCGGGTTGCCGTTGACTGCCGTCTGATAGGCCGCGGTCCAAGGAGCTGAGGGGAACAGATGTGCCATTCGCGTACCTTTCTTCGCGCCGGACCATACAGGCACCACCGGGCGGTCGGCAAACGGTCGCGTCGGTCGTGCTACAAAGGCCCGACATGCCAGGCGTGACGCCAATCCGGTCGCAGCTTTTGCTCGAGCACGGCTTTCGTCATGGGTTTTCTCCGCGCGCGGGTGGGGTGAGTCAGCCGCCCTACGCGAGCTGCAACCTCGGGCGCGGCGTCGGGGACGATCTCGCGCACGTCGCCGAGAATCACCGGCGATTTGCCGAGGTGGTCGGGTACGCACCGGAGCTGCTGTTCGAGGTGAGTCAGGTGCACGGGCGCGCAGTTCGGGAAGTCACACCGGACGACCAGCCGTTGCTCGTGCGCGCCGAGAGCGGTGATGGGCTCGTCGCTTCGCGCGGTGCGGTCGCCGGTGTTCGAACTGCGGACTGCGTGCCGGTGTTGGTGGCCGATCCACAGACGCGTTCGGTCGCAGCGCTGCACGCGGGTTGGCGCGGCGTGGTGCTCGGCGTGGTGACGCACGGCGTGGAGCGGTTGATGGCCTCGTCGGGTGCGCCCGCTTCGCGCCTCGTCGCGGGCGTGTTCCCGCACATTTCGGTGTGTTGCTTCGAGGTCTCGGACGACGTCGAGCAGCACCTGCTGGCGTCGAGTCCGCAGCCCGAGGCCGCCGGCCTGGTGGAGCGGCCGCTCGGCGCGAAGCCGCACGTGAGCTTGAGCGCGATCGTGCAGCAGCAGCTGTTAGCTGCGGGCCTGCCTCGCGCGAGCATCGACGTCGTGCCCGGTTGCACGATGTGCGACTCCGAACGCTTCTTTTCTTTTCGTCGCGACGGTCAAGCTTCGGGCCGGCACCTGACCGCGATCGTCGCGAGCTGAACGGCGGCCGTAGTGCAATACGCAGTTGCGATTCGCAAGCTCTTCGCGCTTCAAGCGCGCGGCATGCGTTTGGGCATCGAGCGAATGCGCGCCGGGCTCGCCTACCGCGGCCTGGCGAGCGCGAAGCTGCCGCCGATGATTCAAATCGCAGGCACGAACGGGAAGGGCTCGGTGTCGGCGATGCTCGCGAGCGTGCTCTCGGCGGCGGGCTATCGAACCGGGCTCTTCACGTCGCCGCACTTGCACCGCTACACCGAGCGCATTCAGATCGACGGCAAGCCACTCGGGACGCGTGAAGCGGCGCGCCGGATCGGGGATCTGCTCGAAGCGTTTGGAAAGCCTGATGCACCGTTCGTGAGCTTCTTCGAGCTCTCGACTTTGATGGCGGTCGAAGTCTTTCGCGACCATCAGTGCGACGTCGCGGTGATGGAAGTCGGGCTCGGCGGTCGTGAAGACGCGACGAACGCACTGCCGGCCGCGCTCACGATCATCACGCGGATCGCCTTTGATCACGAGAGCATGCTCGGACGAACGCTCTCGGAGATCGCGTATGCAAAAGCCGGGATCATCAAGCCGGGCGTGCCGCTGATCGTGGGAAGTCGCGCGCGCGAAGCGTTGCAAGTCATCCGCAAAACCGCGCGCGAAGCAAAGGCGCCTTCGCGCTATATCGATCGAGACTTTGCAGTGAAACCTGCGCACGCGGGCCGCGTTGCATTCACGGTTGCAGGGCGGCGGTTCGGGCCCGTGCACCTCGGGCTACCGGGCGAGCATCAGCGAGACAATGCCGCGTGTGCGGTCGCGGCACTCGTGCAGTTGCGGCAGGCAGGGTTTCGGATTCCGGATCGCGCCATCGCAGCGGGGCTGCAGAACGTGCGCTGGCCGGCGAGGTTGGAGCGTATCGCCGGCAAGCCTGCCCATCTGCTCGATGCAGCACACAACCCGGATGGTTGTGCAGCACTGGCCGAGTTCCTGCGCGCGCAACCGGAGCGACCGCGCGTGCTCGTGTTCGGCGTGATGCGGGACAAGGACTACCCGGCGATGCTCGCGAGTCTCGCGCCGGAGGTGGACGCCGTGTTTTACGCGAGGCCACGACTCCCGCGTGCGGAGCAGCCGCGCGTTTTGCGGAAAGCCTTGCCCGGCGTCGTCGCTCGCAGCGTCGGCGACGCGCTACTGAAAGCGCGGCGGTGTGCGGGCCCGAAAGGCCTCGTGGTGGTCGCCGGCTCGATTTTCCTCGTCGCCGAAGCGCGCGCGAAGCTGTTGCGCGTCCCGACCGATCCGCTGATCCGGATGTGAAGGCGACGAGTGCACAGCACTAGGCCGGTTCGCCGCGCACGCCCTCACGCCAGATCGCGAACCCGAAGCACAACACGACGACGCCCAAATGGCCGAACACGAGGTGTGTCGGGGAGGTATTCGAGCAATGCAGCTGCAGCATCAGGTTCCCGGCGAGCCCGGCGCATGCAGCCATCAGCAGCAAGCGATTCGAGCCGCCGCGGTCGAGCCCGGCCAGCAGGGCGAACATGCTGCCCGCAACGGCGGACCCAACGATGAGGCAGTGCGAAGCGTGCCCGAGCATCGGGCCGAAACTCTCCGACGGGAACGACCGCGGATGCGTGTGGGCAGGCGGGGCGCTGTACCAGAAGAACAACCCGATCGGCGCACCCAAGACCGCCGCCGCCATCAGCCAGCGCGGTGCCGCTGGAAACTGCAGCGGCCAGAGCGCGAGAATCACGTTGAGCACGATCAACACCGCGATCGTGCCCAGCACGGCTTGCATCCGCCCGGCCGGGTAGATCTCGAAGTCGGCGCGCAGCCACGTAGCCATCGTCCCGATGATGATCACGCCGAGCAGCAGGCTCGCGAGCATCGCCCGCACCGGAGTCGGCCGCGCCCGCAGCCACGCGGCAAGCCCCTTCTCCTGGGCGATTTTCCCGTCCAGCTCCGCCTGCAGCTTTTCCAGATTCAAGCCAGCGAGCACGTTCTCACCGTTCTCGCCGTTCTCCCACTGGGCGTACTCCCGCAGGTGCGCCGGTTCTTTCGGCGTTTTCGAGTCGCTGGAGTCGGGCTGGCTGGGCATGCGGCTTTGGCCGGTTCTCGGCCTGTAAAGCACTACGGTCGTAGTGCCCGTGATGTTACTCGAGTTCCGGTAGGATTTCTCGCAGGCGCTCGTACCCGCGATGCGCGCGCACACGCACGGCTGCCACGCTCGCGCCGACGATCATCGCGATCTCCTCGTACGGACTGTTCTCGAACCAGTGCAGCTCGATCACCTCGCGCTGAGCGTCGGGTAAGCTCGCCAGCGCCGCACGAACTCGCAGCGAACGCTCGCGTGCGTTTTCCGCGTCTTCCGGTTCCACGTACGGCTCTGCCGCAGCAGGCGCCGAGTCCAGGGACTGTTCGCGACGGCGCGTGTGCTTGCGGTAGTGCTCGCGCACGAGGTTCATCGCAATCGTGAACAGCCACGGCCGCAGCTTCGAGCCGTGGCGAAAGTCGTTCCGCGCACGGTGTACCTGCAGCAGCGTCTGCTGCACGACGTCGCGCGCGTCGGCGTCGCTCGAGAGGCGCCGGCGCGCGAGCCGATAGAGCACTGGCGCGTGACGATTGAACAGCGTGCGAAATGCGGCCGCGTCGCCGTCGACGTACGCGGCCATCACGTCTTCATCACTGCGCGTGTCGTGCTGTTCGACCATTCTGAGCGTAGTAGAGGCAGGCGGCGACAGTACTGCACGGCGCCTGCGTTTAGGCAATCCCGGACGCGCGAGCGAGACCGTGGCGGTGGCAGCCGGTGTAAGCTGCGCGGCCATGCAGGTGTCGATCGAACCCCATCCGCTGCTCGACGCGCGCGTGTTCATTACGCGTTTCAACTCGGATCTGGAGAGCTTTGCCGAACGTTCGCCGCTCCGTGCGCCCGAGCCGTCGCCGTGGCCGGAACCCGACGCGGCGGTGCGCTCGACGATTCGGGACGTGTTGCGGCAGGCGGGCTACAAACCCACGGGGCGCGCAAAGCCGGCGAGCGAGTACCTGACGCGCGCGCAAGGCGAGGGTGGTTTGCGCCCGATCAACTTCGCCGTGGATGTTTGCAACCTCGTGTCGCTCTACAGCGGCTTGCCGATCAGCGTCGTCGATCTCGATCTGCTGAAGCCGCCGGTCGCGATTGCAGTTGCGCCCGAAGGCGCGAACTACGTGTTCAATCCGGCCGGTCAGACGATCGACGTCGGGCGCCTGATTTGCCTGCAGGATCGCGAGGGGCCTTGTGCAAACGCGGTCAAAGACGCGCAACGCACGAAGACGAGCGCAGCCACGCGCGCGACGCTCAGCGTGATCTGGAGCAGCCGCCGGCTGCAGGAGCGCACGGACCTCGCGCTGGGCTTCTACGAACAGCAGCTGCGAGCAGGCGGCGCCGAGATCGAAGTGGTGGCGATCAGTCCACGCTGAGCGCAGCCGGCTCGTCTGCCGAGAGATCGAGTGACATCTGCGCACGCTCGGAGGCGTCGGGCCAAGGCGGAAGCGGCGGTAGACCGAGCGCTTGGCGCACGGGCGCGAACGAGCGCCGGTGAATCGGGCATGCGCCGAGCTTCGTCAGCGCAGTCGTGTGTTCCTTCACCGGATAGCCTTTGTGCTTCGCGAAGCCGTAGCCTGGATATTGCTCGTCGAACTTCGACATCAGTGCGTCGCGCGCGGTCTTCGCGAGGATCGAAGCCGCCGCGATCGACAAGCTCTTCGCGTCGCCTTTGATGATGCGCTCCTGCGGCGTCGGCAGCTCTTTCAGAAGCCGCGCATCCAGCAACAAGTGCTCGGGCTTGCAGCCGAGTCCTTCGACGGCGCGGCGCATCGCGAGTAACCCGGCCCAGTAGATGTTGATTCGATCGATCTCTTCGACCTCTGCAAACGCGACCGACCACGCGACGCAACTCTCTTTGATCTGAATCGCGAGCTCGTCGCGCGTGCGCGCATCGAGCTTCTTCGAGTCGTCGACGCCGGGTATGCGCGAGCCGGGTGCGAACACGACCGCGGCAGCCGAGACCGGACCCGCGAGCGGGCTCATGCCGGCTTCATCCACGCCTGCGATCCGCGTCAGTCCGGTCGCCCACAGCTGCGTCTCGAACCGCAGCATCTTTCGCAAGCGCTGCCCTTCCGAGCGGCGCTCTTTGCGGCGCCTTTCGATCGCATCCAGGATCGCGCGAGCGCCCGGCCGCGGGTCGGCGCGGAGCTCTGCTTCGAGGTCGATCTCGAGCGACCGGCCTTGAATCACGTAGCGCGTTCGGATCTGCGAGAGCGTGAGATGAGACACGCGCGGACTTTACACCGGGAGCCCGGCGCCGGGGATGCGGCATTCGCGCACACGGGTCGGAAGCGGCTAGATCGGGTCACACCGCGACGGTGTGATCACGCTGCAACCAGGCGAATCTGCGTGATTTCGGCGGGTGCGAACACGCGCAGTGGCGGTCCCCAAAAGCCGGCGCCGCACGAGACGTAGATCTGCGTGTCGGTGCCGGGGTGGCGATGCAGCCCTGAGAGGTACGGTTGCTTCAGGCGCGCGATCGCACCGAACGGCATCAACTGGCCGCCGTGCGTGTGCCCCGAGAGCTGCAGACCCGCGCCGACGCGAACGCTGTCGCTGATCTGGATCGGTTGATGCGCGAGCATCACGAGCGCGCGTTCTGGATCGCGATCGCGCGTCGCTGAGAGCACGTCGGGACCGTGCCCCCACATCGCGCCCATCCGATCGGGAATGCCGCCGAGGTCGAACCGGGCGCCTTTCGCGCTCGCATCGCCGACGGTTACGTGTTTGTTCTGAAGCACGTTGATCCCGAGTCCTTCGAGAAACTGGATCCACGCGCCGCTGCCCGAGTAGTACTCGTGATTGCCGGTGACGAAGTACACGCCATCCCGTGCTCGCAGCCGTTGCAGCTCGGCGACCTGCGAGCCGATCTCGTGGACCATGCCGTCGACGAGGTCTCCCCCGATCGCGATCAGATCCGGTTTGAGGCTATTCGTGTGGTCGACGAGCTGCCGCAGAAAGCGGCCGCCCAACATGGGTCCGATGTGGATGTCCGTCAGGAGTGCGATCAGGTAGCCGTCGAGCTGACGCGGTAACCGGGGCAACGCGACGGGTACTTCCGGTGTGACGACTTCCCAAACCGCCGAGCGCACACCGAACACGCCGACCCCGCCGGTCGCGAGCAGGGCAGAGCCTGCGACTGCGCGCGCAACGAAGACGCGCCGAGATTGCGAATCGAGCGTCGGCGCTTCGGCTGCAGCGGTTGGCTGCAGCTCGGTTTGTGCCGCAGGGGCACGACTGCGATTGCGAGTGTGGCGCAGCACCCAGCGGACTAGGTCGGCCGCGACGAGCATCGCAGTGAGATAGATCGTCAGCCCGAGCCAACCGAAGCCGATCATCGCGAGCTCGGAGTTGCCGGTGCGCGCGACGAACAGCACCGTGAAGAGCGTCAGGGGGATAGAGCCGAACAGCGCACAAAGTGCGAGTGTTGCAACGGCACGCGGCCACTTCCGCAGCGCGAGATCGCGGACTAAACGCCGCCACAAGTACACGTGGACGATCGCGGCGACCACGGTCGGGAGCACGAAAAAACGCATGTCCGTTCTACTCAGCCGTCGCGCGATCCGAAGCCGTCTGTCGGTTCGCGCAGTGTGCGCGAGCAAAAAGAAACCCAGGATTAATCGCGGGGTACGCGATCAGGGTAGCAGGCTGTCGCCCGACCAACACGCCGCTGCCGAGCGCGGTCGATGCCGCTAGGGCTCTTTTCAAGAACGTCGAACAGGCGTACCTGAAACGCCGATGAGAGTCCTTCACACACTGGCGCGTGTCGGTCGGACGGCGCGCAATCGCGCGGGCGGATTACGCCGCGTCCTATTGCGGCTGCCGAGCCGAGGTCGCCTGGTTCGTGCAGCCCCCAGCTTCATCTCCGGCACCGGTTGTTTCGTGTTGCGCGGCGTGAAGTCGGGCGAGCTGATCGGCCCGGTCGAGCTCGGTCCTGCCGGACCGCAAACGAGGCACTCGCTGATGGTCGGCAAGCACCACCGCGACGTCGCGAAGCCGTGGCGCTTCCTGAACCACGCCTGCACGCCAACGGCGGCGCTGCAGTTCAGCGACGACGCGGCGCTGCTGATCGCGGCGAGGGACCTGCGCCCGTACTCCGAGCTGACGATCGACTACAACGCGCTGCCGGAAGACGTCAGCATGGGGTTCGAGTGTCGCTGCGGGCGCTGCTCGGCCGCCAAAGCGCCATCGCAGATCGGTGCCGAGAGCCTTCAGCGGCCGCCGTCGATCAGCGTCGTCGAGCTGGAGTCGAGGCAAGTCCGCAACTCTCGTCCCACGAGCACGTGACTCGGGTTCTGATCGGTGCGCTCCTCGTAGCTGTAGACTGTGAACAAACCGACGTCATCGGGCGCACCTGAAACGATCGTCACGTCGGGGATGGGCGGAAGCCCGTCCGTCAGCCGGTAGGACGAGCCGCCGACGGGCACGCCGTTACTGTCGAGTCCGCGCGCGAACAGCCCGTCGGGAGTCGCATAGGCGACTGCCCAGAGCGACTGTGCGCGGTTGTACGCGAGTACGGGGCGCGATGCGCGTTGTCCGGGATCGCCGACTTCGTGCAGCTCGCGGTACACGCGAAGCTCGGTTCGGCCCTCTGAGTCCCAGGTCAGTTGCAGGAGGCCGAACACGACGCGGGCTTGCTCGCCGCAGCCGGCGCGCGCTGCGACGCCGATCATGAAGCGGTTGTCTTCGACCGGGCCGCGCACCATCTGCGCTTCGAGGTACGGCTCGGGATCGCGTACCAGACGGAGCTGCAAGTCATCGGCGCTCTGCGCCCGGGGCCGGCGAAACACCAGCCCTCCGCTCGTATCGAGATAGCCGACGAGCCAACCGAACGGCTCGCGCGCCCCTCTCACGAGACCGATGTCGATCGGCAAAATGAGCGGTGAACGCAGCTCGCTCGAGAGGTCGAGACGAGTCGCGCTCTCGCTGAGCTCGGCGAAGCCGCCGACGCGTAGTTCGAGCAAGTTGAGCAGGAGCGGAGCGGCAGGCGCCGTGGTCTCGCAGCCGTCAGCGGCCGGGTCGAGCGCCCGCGCGTACCCGACTAGGAGCTGGGGGCCGAGCATGGAGAGCTCGGGGCGCGTCGACTGCGGAATAGTGGGAGCGGGGCCGGGTGGCGGCGCAGCTTCTGGATCGTCAGGAAGGACGTCGGTGCGGGGCCCTTGGAGCGCGGCGCACGGTTCGTCGCTCGCGCAGCGCAGCCCCGTCTGGCGGAGGTTTAGATCGCCCACTGCGAGAATCGCGCGCGTGACACCGCCGGCCACGTTGCCGACGAAGATGCGATGTGTCGGCGCGGCTTCGATGGTGCTCAGGACGAAATTGCCCGAGCGCGGGGCAATGTTCACGGCCGAAGCGCGAAACACCTCGTCGCTGTTCGAAAGCCAGACCGGTTGTGCTTTCTGGCTTTGCATGCCGGCGACGACTCCGAAGCTGACGGCGTCGTCGCTTGCGCGCCGGGCCACGACGCCGACGTCGTTCGTGACGTCGTCCCACGAGAATGCGAGCGCGCTCACCTCGTCGTCGAAGGTCATCGCGACGCGCTCGTCGATCTGCAGCATGCCTTCGTCGATCACTTGGTCGCAGTCGTTGTCTTTCCCGTCGCAGAGTTCCGCGCCGTCGGGGTGGCTGGTCGGATCGCGGTCCGCGCAGTCACTCGGCGATCCCGCCGGCACGCATGCCGCAGGAAAATAGCCGTCTCGGTCTTGATCGAGCGGGCCGATCTCGCAGTAGTGGTCTGCGCCGCAACGCCAGTTTTTGCAGACGTCGAATCCGGGATCGGAGCGATTGTTCAAGGCTTCGCAGTCGTCGAACGTCGTAGCGGACTCGCACTTCTCCTGGCGAATCTCGTCGGACAGCGCGTAGATCGTGCAGCTCGCAATGCCTGCGAAGCCGAGTAGCGCAGCGATCGCCCGGCGTCTCACCACCAACGTCTCCCTGCAGCGGACGGCGGCACGGTCGCGAGTGGTTGATCCGAGCGATCCTGCCCGCTCCAGTCGATTTGAAACGCCAAGATGCTCGTGCCGACCGCCAGAACGAGCGAGCCGATCAAGAGCGCATCTGCAGTCACCTCGGCCGTGCGCATCTCGCCGCGAAGTTCATTGCGCTCGGCAGAGACGGGTGCGATCCCGTTGGCTCGGTCGTAGAGGTCTTTCACGTGTAGCGCCTCGAATCCTCCGAGGCTCGCAGTGATCAGGGTCGCGCTAGCTGCGATCCAAAACACGGTGGGCGACCAGCCGGAGCGCTCGACGGGTGCCGGTACCGGTAACAGTTGGGGCTGCTGCAGTTTGAGCTCGGTCGGTGCGACAGGCGTCGTGGCAGGCGGGGTCAGATTCTGCGAAGTCACCGTCAGATTCTGTGAAGGCGGCGCCGGTGTAATCACGGGCACGTCCGAATCAGGGCGTCCCGGCGCTTGAGCGCGAGCACCCCCGACCGCGCCGAGCACGGCACCCACTGCGCACAGCGCGCGCAATCGACGGTTCAGATGAGAGGCCACGAGTCTCGCGCTCCGAGGCACGCTGGTTAGTCGCTCGCCCGTCCCACACATTCCAAAACAGTCTGCGCGAGCGCGTCGATGTACGCAGGATGGGTCGTCACCGAGCTCGCGCGCTCGAGCAAGATCCCGACCTCCTTCGCGATCTGCAACGCTTCGACGTCGAGATCGAACAGAACCTCGACGTGATCGCACACGAACCCGATCGGCGCGACCACCAGTGCCCGCCGGCCGCTTGCAGCTTCAGCGCGCACCACTTCCCTGATGTCGGGCTCGAGCCATGGGTCGCGAGGATTGCCGCTGCGACTCTGGTAGGCGAGCCGGTACTCGCCGACACCGAGCTGGCTGGCGATGCGTTTCGCGGCCGCGTCGTAGCGCGCGACGTAGCCGGACTGCTCGCCCACAGCGTGCCCGTCTCGGTGGGCGAGCAGT
>DASRXR010000232.1:0-8150 GCA_035687405.1 Polyangiales bacterium | reverse complement strand
AAGCCGTTGCGCTGTTGGCTCAGCACTGCCAAAAACTCTGGCGAGTCGAACAGTGCAGGTGCGCCGAACTTACTCTCGACGAGCGCGTCGAGCCCGTGGCTCACGTGCAGCAGTGTGAGATCGTTCGGCGATACCGGCGACGCCTGACTCGCGAACCGCTGCAGTTGTTCCGAGAAACCAAAGCCGCGCGGTACGTTGAGGCGCATCACTTTGTGCAGCGCGGGTGCATCGAGGTCGCCTTCGAGAAGCAGCACGCGTTTGTCTTTGTGATCGGCCAGTACCCAGCCGAGTTGTGCAGCCACTTGTGTCTTGGCGTAGCGACTATTCGAGTGACTGGTGACCCGGACGACTCGGCATCCCGGCTGCGTCTGGCGATAGATCTCGTCGCGAAGTGCGTTGAGGTCGTCCATCGCTTCGTCGGTCACCACGCTGCGGTCGGCGGACCACGGCCCGGTGCTCACGTGGTAGATCACGCGCGTCGCTGGATCGGGCCCAAGTGACTCGCGAACGTTGGGGCGTTGTAGGTCCGGCGAGCTCGGGTGAGAGGAGACGCGTGATGGCCGTGTGCTCAGGCTCGGTGGTGCGAGCTGCGGCTGCGGCGGGGGCGGTGACGGCAGAACGTTCACGTGTCCGGTGGGCGTGGGCTCGAATTCGGATGGGTCCGATACGCGTGCAGATACAGCGGGCATGCCGACCATCGTTTGCGCGATCGGAACCGTTCGGCGTGCGACGTTGCGGCGTGCGCTCGGACCTGCCGTTGGGATTGGACTCGCTGGGACCGGCCGATTGGGAACCGACCAGCTTCCGTACTCGCGGACCGCGTTTGCAGCTGGCGTCGATGGCTGCTCTTTCTTTGCCGGCGATTTGCGCGAAGGTCTGCGAGATGTTCGAACCAGAAACCAACCTGCGGACGCAAGCAGTGCAGGCCACGCTGCATCGAACGCACGCCTGCGAACGAGCGCGCGCGAGCTCGTATGGGACAGGATGCGTAGGCCACTCGATTGCGCGACGGCATCGGTCGAGGCTTGCTGGCAGAGTTGTTCGGCGAGAGCACGGCGTTCTGCTTCGCACACGAGCTGCAGTTGTTGATTGCGCCGCACGTCGACGCGAAAGATCCGCGGCATCGTCGGATCGGTGAGCGGAGGATCCTCGGCGTAGCGAAGCGCGCCCGCGAGCAAACGTTTCGCAGCCAACGGCGGCGCGAGTTGAGCGGCTGGCGCGTCGAGCGCGAGGGTCGCCAGCGCTTCGTAACGCGCGCGACCCGCAGTGAAGATGACTCCGCCCACGAGCACCGCGAGGGCCACACTTTCAAGCGTAGCGCCGCGCCGTGATTTCGAAGTTGAGGACGAGCCCGCTCGCACCGGTGATCCAAATCCCTGGGCCGACTTGAACCCGCTCGATGAAGAGTGTAACGGCTGCTCCTACATCGTTACAAGCCAAAACCGGCGCAAGTGACAAGAGTGTGCGCGATCCACGACTGAAGCTGTTAGATATGTCAAGCGATGCAGCCAATCGAGTCTTGGGGCCGATGCGTTGGCGATACTCGTGATGGGTGATATCCAGCCGCGCGTGGCTTTCAATCTATTCGCGCGGCGCGCGCTCGTGCGTGTGCGTTCGTATCGCTGGAACATTTGCGGAACGACGCTGCGAGTTCTAGCAGTGCTCGCGCTAAGTGTGCATGCAGCGTGCAGTACGCCACCTGTCGTCTCGAAGCCCCTACCTTCACCGGTGGTGTCATCGAAGGTCGATACACTCGATCCCAAGATCTTCGAGGAGGCCATCGGGGACCGCCCGGTGGACGCCTATCGCGTGGGACCCGGCGATTCGCTGTTGCTCGCCGTGTATGGGCATCCAGAGCTCTCGATCTCGTCGTACGCCGGTGCGGGTGTCGCCGGAGGCCGCGCGGCAGGCTTCGTGGTCGACAACGATGGAACCATCCAGTTTCCTCTGGTCGGGTCGGTCCATGTCGCCGGCAAGACGACCGGAGAGCTTCGGGACTTTCTTGAGAGGCAGCTCGCGACCTTCCTTCGCGAACCGCGTGTGACCGTCCAAGTCACGTTCAACGGAAGCATTCGATATTACTTGCTCGGTCAGTTCTCTCAGCCTGGACTAAAGTTTAGTGATCGCCCGTTGCGGCTGATGGAGGCGATCGCTCTCGGAGGCACCATCGTGCTCGAGAAAGCGAGCCTACGCAGCGCGTACGTTGCGCGCGGGGGCAAGCGCTTGCCGATCGATTTTCAAGCGTTGATGCGGCAAGGCGACCTCAAGTTCAACATCCCACTGCACACCGGTGATGTCGTAGTCGTACCGGACAGCACTGGGGATGAGGTCTTCGTGTTCGGTGGCATCGTCGGCGAGCGCAATGCCGGTGGCGCCGTGCCGTTCATCAACGGCCGACTCGATATCCTTCAGGCACTCGCGCAGGCTGGATTCGGCTTTCGTGAGCGCTCACAGGGGATCCTGTCGGAGACCCACGTCATCCGAAGTGCAGGTGATCGCGGCACATTGTTCATAGTCGATGTCGAACGGATTTTGGATGGTGAAGCCGCAAGTTTCCATTTGATGCCAGGCGACGTCATCTTCGTTCCGACGACAGCTCTAACTGATTGGAATAACGCGCTCGCGCAGATCCTGCCGACTTTGCAGACCGTTTCCGGCTTGCTTACCCCGTTCGTTCAGATCAAGTATCTGTCCGATTCTTCGGAATAACATGGCATACGAAGATCAGAACGATCAGCTCGCCGGCCGCTCGATGGCCCCGTCCCAACTGGCCAACTCGGAGTGGCATGGTTCGCCAATCATTCCCGGTTCCGTCCGGCATCGTGAGGATTCGATTGACCTCACACAGCTGTGGGGGATGGTGCGTGACAACGCGAAGGTGGTGGTCGCGATCGCCGCCGTCGTGTTCGTCGCGGTCATGGCCCATTGCCTGACGTCGCGCATGACGTTCAAGTCCGAAGCACGCTTGTATCTCGGTGAGCTCGAAGCAAAGGCGCAGGGGAACAACGGCAACATCGATCTCACTGCAGGTAACAGCAGTGAGGCGGGCAGCGAGATCGAGGTGTTGCGCAGTCGGTCGATGGTGCGCCGGGCGATCCTTGCATCGGGACTCAACGTCACGATCGCGCCACCGGGTTGGCAGCCGCCGCGCTTCTGGCACTGGTTGATCTCGGGTCGCGATCCCGCGTTGTTGGATGGCGCGTCGACGCAGGTTGGAGCAACCGAGACTTTGCTGATGGACGACCGAGCACTTCGCCGGTCATTTCACGTCGTGTTCACGAACGCGTCGGACTACGTGCTGACTGGTTCCGGCATGCAGCCTGCGCGGGGCCGGATCGGGCAGCCGCTGAAGACTGAGGATCTGCAGATCACTCTGGTCGCAGGTAAACAGGGCCCGAAGGCAGGTGCCGAATTCGATGTGAGTGTCCAACCACTCGAACAGGTCATCGAAGATTCACTCGATTCGCTCGAGGTCGCGACTCCAAAAACGGGCTCGCAGTCGGAGCAAATCCGGGTCTTGAAGTTGTCGTTTACGAGCTTGTGGCCTCGCCCTGCAGCCGCGTTTTTGGATCAGCTGATGCACAGCTACCTGGATGCTCGGCACGCATGGAAGACCGAGGACGCGTCCGCGGCTGAACGTTTCGTCACGGGTCAGCTGAAGACGATGCAAGAGTCACTCGATGCGACGCAGCAGAAACTTGCTGAGTACCGCGCGGACAACCCCGTCGTCGTGTTGGCAGCCGAAGCTGAATCGATGGTCGGACAGGTCAGCCGCTTCGAAGAGCAACGCATGCAGGCCCAACTGCAGTCGTCGTCGCTCCGCATGATGAAACATGCGTTGAAAAATCCCGATGCTCCGCTCGAAGCCCACATGTTGGGTGAAGCGAACGACGCGGTGCTCCAGCAGCTCGCGACCTCGCTGACCGTTTCGCGACAAAAGCTGAACGACTACGACGGCGAGTACGGCTCTGCCGCTCCGGAGCTCAAACGCCAGCAGTTGCAGGTCCGCGACCAACTCGGCGCGATCCGCGGCTACGTCGATGCACGGCTGATCCGAGCCGAGCAGAACGTCAGTGCGCTGAACAAGGTCATCGACGAATTGGAGACCAAGCTGAAGACCGTCCCCGGCGCCGAGCTGCGGTTGTCGCAGATCAGCCGTGAGTCGGAAGTCTACAGCAAAATGTACTCGTACTTGCTCGAGCGGCAGCAGCAAGCCGCGATCACCAAGGCGAGCACAGTCTCCAAGAATCGTATCCTCGATCCGCCGCAGGTTCCGTTTCGCGAGGATGCGCCGAAGCTCATGCTGCGTCTCGCGAGCGGGTTGTTAGGTCTGCTGTTGGGCGCAGCGATCGTGATCATGCGCGGCCTGTTTTCCGCTGTGTTCCGTCGAGAGAGCGACGTGCGCGTCGTGTTGGGGCCGGTGCAAGTGTTCGCCCGCGTTCCAACCCGCCTGACGAAGCCGCGAGGCAAGGGCAACGACGCCTGGCCCGCTCCACCGCTATTCGACGTCATGGCGGCGCAGACGGACGTCGGGTTCGCCGAAGCGTTTCGTTCGCTGCGGACGAACTTGTACCGCGCTCTTCCAGGTGAGCACGGCAAGGTCGTGCTCGTGACGTCGCCCAATCCCGGCGACGGCAAGACCGCCTGCGTTCTCTCACTCGCGGCGATGCTTGCGGCCGACAATCGCCGCGTGCTCGTGATCGATGCCGACGTTCGAAAGCCGACGCACCACGCGTTGCTCAACGTCCCTCAGGAGCCCGGTCTTCGGGACCTCATAGGTCGATCGGGTACGAACTGGCGAGATTCGATCCATACGATGTGTCTGTCCGTCGGATGGTTTGACTCACTCAGTGCCGGTGTGGGCGCTAATGCAGAAATTCTGTCTGATTCGTACTTCGCGACGTTCCTAGTCAACGCACGGTCTCACTACGATTTCATCGTGATCGACTCAGGTAGCTACCCGGTCGTCTCGGATCCCCTCATGCTGGCGCCGATGTCCGACTTCGTGTTGTCAGTGCTGCGCCTCGGCAGCACGCCGCGGAAGCTCGCGGAGGAACATCTGTCAGGACTCTTCACGGTCGCGCGTGGCTACGCCGTCGTGATGAACAGCGTGGAGGCAGCTCCAGCCATCTCAGGCGCCTCGAACCTTCCGCCTAGCCTCTCGGCCGCGTTTCGACGCATGCAGCAATAGGCGCGCTGCTAGGCCGTGCGACGAGCCTAGTGCTTACACAGTTACGTCGAGCCGCGCGATCGGACTCCGCGAACGCTCACTCCGCGACAGCGAGCTCAGCATGACTTGGCCTTGGCCAATCACTCCCAGTCGTGGTCCTCGCGTTTGGTTCGCTGCGCAAATGACGCACCCCTCCGTGTGGGAATGCGGCGCGCCGATGCTCGACGTAGCTAGCAAACTCTCGCCGGAATCGCTCGCGAGAGAAGCGCAGGGCGTTCTCACGGCAGTGAGCCGCTTCGATGACGTCACCTTTGCGCTCGAACGTCTCCACCGCCTCGATGAGGCTGTCGACCTGCTGCTTGTGGAAAAAGAGGCCTGTCGGCCGGCCGCGCGACCCCAGCCCGACGACGGTCTCGAGTGCTCCGCCCTTTCCGAGCGCGATCACGGGCGTCCCGCACGCTTGAGCTTCCACCAGCGTGATCCCGAAATCTTCCTCGGCTGCAAAGACGAATGCGCGTGCTCGCTGCATCAAATCTTTCAGCACTTCGAACGGCTGGTAGAGCAGGATCTCGACGTTCGGGCCAGCTTTCGCTTTGACCTTCGCGAGCTCTGGGCCATCTCCAACCACGACAAGCTTGCGATCCGGCATGGCCGCGAACGCCTCGACGATCATGTCCATGCGCTTGTAAGGAACCAGCCGAGACGCGGCCAAGTAGAATGACTCGCGCTGTGTACCGATCGAGAATTCAGTGACATCGACGGGCGGGTAGATCACGTCCGCTTTGCGCCCGTAGACCTTTTGAATGCGTCGCGCGATGAAGCGTGAATTCGCGACAAAATGATCGACGCCGGACGCCGTGCGGTAGTCCCAGATGCGCATTTTATGCAGCATCCACTTCGCAACCCAACCCTTCATGCCCTCCGTCAGTCCGGCTTCACGTAGGTACTGGTGCTGCAGATCCCACGCGTATCGCAGTGGCGAGTGCACATAGCTGATGTGGAGCTGATCCGGCCCCGTAAGAACGCCTTTTGCGACAGCGTGATTGCTCGAGAGGACGACATCGTACGAGGAGAGATCGAACTGCTCGACTGCCAACGGCATCAGCAGCAGATACGAACGAAAATTGGCGGCCGAGTCAGGGAGGTGCTGAATAAATGACGTGTGCAGATTGCGGCCCTGCAGGAATGGCGTCGATTCAACGAGCTTCGGATCTGCGTACACCGCGAACAGATCCGCGCTTGGATAGAGCTCGCAAATCTGTTCAACGACTTTTTCCGAGCCGGCGAGCGACGTGAACCATTCGTGTATGAGAGCAGTCTTGTGCATCCCGCCTCCGGGGCATCGAGTATCACTACGCGAGTCGGTCACGAATCTCAATGCCAAACGTAGTTGTGTGGAGTACAGGTAGCCGAGTATCAACCTGTCGATGGACAGTCTGCGGACTCACCTGAGTCAAGCAAGCGCATTGATGCGCAACTCGCGGTGACACGAAACCCAGCGGACGCCGAGCTCCGTGAGTGAGCATCGACAGATCGCCGTCAGCAAATGACCGCTAGCATTCGGATTTTTCGCATTGATGATTTCATATCGTCGCGCTTAGCTCGCAACGTCGTGGGCTTAGTTGAGCTGCGACGAGGTATGGTATTCGAGTGAGCCGGCCACCCACATGGCACGCGGTATGGCTGCTACTCGCGATCGTCGCTGGATGTTCGAGTGGCATGGTCAGCGATCTCTCGCGGCAGTCTCGAAACAAAGCCACCGACCCGCCGGAAGAGCCGATGGAAAGCACCGACGCGTCGGCGCCAGACTCGTCCGTCGACGGTTCGAACATACCGATGCAGCCAGAAGGATCCGCAGCGGACAGCGGCGGACCGAGCGAACCACCCCCCAAGCCGAGCGAACCTCCGCCCAAACCGCCTGAACCTCCGCCCGAACCGCCTCCAAAGCCTCTCGACACTCGGGCGCTACAAATCGACAGGCCTTTCAGCATTGCTCCATCCGCAGCCTCATCGCAGGTGCTCGCGAGCTGGATGGAACCGATCGCTGCAATCGGCGTTCAGTGGATGCGCAACTTTGCGGGGCAGGATGGGCTGGCGGTCGCAAAATCCCACCAAGTAGAAGTCAGCGGGACGCTGATGTGGAGCAGCGCGAGCCCACAGACGTTTCCAGTCAATGATCTTCCGGGCTGGCGCGCGTACGTACGTTCGCTGGTCGAGAGTCACAAAGGCCAGGTGAAATATTGGGAGGTTTGGAACGAGCCGCCGAACTTCAGCACGAATAAGTCTCCTAGCGACTATGCGAAGATCGTCGTGGCTGCGTACGAGGAAGTGAAAGCGATCGACAACTCGATGCAAGTTGGGCTCGCGACGCACAGCAACAACGTGAGTTTCCTGGACCAGGCGTTGGTCGCTGGCGCTGCCGGACACTTCGACTACGTGACGGTCCATCCGTACGAGCTGCTCGACCTCTTGGACTTGGGATGGGAGCCAACCTTCATGCGAGTCGTGCCGACGCTGCGCCGCATGCTTGCGGCGCGCGATCCAGCGCGAATGAATGTGCCGATCTGGTTCACAGAGATCGGGCAAGCCGTCACGATGCCGGTGACGCCCGCACAACAAGCCGATTCAGTCATCAAGGCGTACACACTCGGATTCGCACAGGGTGTCTCGCGCATTGCATGGTTCGAGGGCATCGACGGCGATGCGGGCCCATTTGGCTTGATCGCAGCCAATGGCGACAAGCGGCCTGCGTATACGGCGCTGAAGACGTTGATCGCGCAGCTCGGCCCAAACCCGCGCTATTTCGGCTGGGTTCTTCTAAATTCCAAACACTATGGGTTCGTGTTCGAAGGTCCACGTGCGAACCTGCTCATCACATGGGGCCGGCCGGCGACGAACGAGATGCTGATGTTCGACACACCGGTGCAGGTGATCACGCCTGCAACTGGAGCTGGAACGGATACATCGATGGTTACTCTAA
>DASRXR010000231.1:0-7983 GCA_035687405.1 Polyangiales bacterium | reverse complement strand
GATCCCGGTGATCAACGCTGCATCGAGCGAAATCCCGTAGCGCGCTGCCGCCGAGGCGCACTCCACGTTCATGCGCTCGTTCAGATCGCGCAAGTGTTTCCGCAGGTCGTTGATCGAGATCTGCTGCGCACCGAGCTCGGTCGCGTGCGCGGGATGTGTCGCGGCATCGGACTCGCCCGGTGCGGCAAAGTTCGCGATGCGGTCGCGCAGAATCGAGATGAAGTAGCCCATCACGTGTGCGACTGGGTTCTTCACGCCGAACAAATACGCGTACAGGTTTCGCTCGGATACGGTGTAACGCAGCTGCCCCGTCAGCCCGATGTTCAGCTGATCCTTCGTGACTGCGTCGAGCATGCGCCCGCCATTGTTCGCCGTCGGCTGCTCGGGGTCCCAGGCGATCGACGCAGTCGACGTAGCGACCGACGCGCGATGCACTTGCTGCCAGGGGAACTTCCAGTAGAAGCCCGGCCCCATCACGCGAACCTGCGGATAGGCGTAGCGCTGGCGTTCGTCCTCGGTCAGGCCCGCGGACACGCCGTCTTGCAGCGTTGTCCGATCGCCGATCCGTTGGGCGCGGCCGAAGGTCGTGAGCACTGCGCGATCGCTCGGGCTAATCGTGTAGAAGCCGCCGATCCCGTAGCGCACGAAGAACCAGACCATGAACCCGAACAGCACACCGATGATCGTGCCCATGCAGCCTCCGCCGCGCATTCTAGGGGCGACGTCGCTGTGAGCTGCAATTTCCGGTGAACCGCGCGCCGTTACGCTACTGGATGCGCGAGACTTCCGGCGACGACCCGCGCGCCTCTTCCGGCGGGTCGCTGGCGGGCGGCTCGGAATCGTACATCTGCCGCTGCGACCCATCGCTCAATTCGAGGTCGCGAATCAGCTGCTGCACTGCCTGCCGCGTGATGCCGAGCAGGCGCGCTGCTCCGGTCTTGTTGCCCCCCGCCATCGCGAGTGCTTGTTCGGCCATCGCACGGCGCACGCGATCGAGCACATCGCGAAAGTTGACGCGGCCGACCGCAGCGATCAGGTGCGGCATGAACTCGGGTGGTCGCGACAGGATCTGTTCGAGCGTCACGGTCAGGTCCTCCACCGTCGCCGGCTTCTGCAGATGCGCGACCGCACCGAGCTGCGCCATCCGAAATGCTTCGCGGGCGGACGAGCGCGAGGTGACTGCCAGCACCAGCGGCGCCGGTCGCATTCGTCCGACGAGCTCTGCGAGTGTCACTCCACTGCCGTCGGGGAGCTGCGCGTCGAGCACCAGCAGCTCGAACGGTTGCGCGCAAGCGGTGATCGCTTCGTGCAGTGTTGGAGCGCATTGCGCGTTAGCCCCCCAGTCTCGGAGCGCGTCCCGGAATGCTTCGCCGAGCTCGGGTTCCTCGAGGACGACCAATACACGAAGAGGTTGTTTGCGTCTTTTTGCTGCCTGCACCTGACCTAAGCCCTCTCGCGCACTCACGCGTGTAAGCCGTTTTACTACTCTGATTGCAGCAATGTGCATGTGACGCGATTCACAACAGCGCGGGATTGCTTGCGCTCAGTTGCGAGGAGCCTTTGTGTGCCAACGGGTCGGCCACGAAATCCAAGCTTGCCTGGATCACGCGCGGATCACGCAAAATGCGCCTGTGACCGAGGCCTTGCGTCGTGAGGAGTTGCCCATTCGGTGCTGCCGCGGCGATTTCAGCACCATCTACGTACGGCACTTCACGGTCATCTCGATCGTGAATCACGAGCAGCGGCCAGCGAACATCCGCGGCTATCGGCTGCGGGCGTAGGCGTTCGAAAGTGACGCCGACGCGATCGATTACGCGTTGTTTTGCGAGTGGAAGGATGTTCTCGGGCAAACCGAGCGTAGCGAACCACTGACGGAAGAAGTCGTACTCGCTCGCGGGCGGTCCGATGAACACTGCGCGCTTCGTTTGTAGCCCGAGCGACATTGCAAATGCGGCCGCAGCACCGCCCATCGAGTGCGCGATGATCGCGTGTAAGGGTCCAACGTGATGTGCGACGTGGACTATCGATGAGGCGAAGCGAGGGATGGCAAGCCATGTGCCGGTCGCGAGACCGTGTCCCGGTGCGTCGAATGCAACTGCGGACAGTCCACGAGCGAGCAGTGGTTGAATGAATGGATGCAGCTGTCCGCTGCTGCCGCCCCAACCATGAACGAGAAGAACGGCGGGTCCGGTGCCGAAGCGATAGACGGGAAGTCGCTCGCCCTCGAACTCGATCTCGGTGCGAGTGGCAGTCTCGAGTAGAGCGAGCTCGGGCCCGGACGAGGTGCGGCGCGGCGGTGCGGCGAGAAACAGCTCGGCGACTAGTGCCGCAGCCGCTTCGGGTTTCAGCGCGGCGATCACGCCGAGCCCGTAGTTCAGCCACGACTGGCCACTGGTTCGAACGTTCGTGCTATTTTCAGGTGGTTGCATGGGGTCCTCAAATCCGGGTTGGTGGTTCAGCTGGGCGCCGCTCGGTGCCCACAGTCGTGCTCGTGCACGTGCGCGAGATCGAGCGCGATCGTGAACTACGCCTTCGCCCGCTCGATCAGCGCATCGAACGCCGAGAGTGCCCGCTCATCCGCCGCTGGATCCCGCAAGAGCCGAGCGGACAGGTGGTGCATCAACTGAATTCCATAAAACTCGAAAGCAAACTGCTCAGGTGCCAATTTCCCGCTGAAGTGCCCCTCCTGGGCCGCCACGCGAGCAAGGTTCGCCATCGTGTCGAGCCAGTCCTTCTGCTGCGCGACGAGCGCATCCCGAGCCGGCCCTTCCACATCATCGAGCTCGGCCGACGCAGCGATCATCGGACAGCCGCCGGGCAGCCCGGATCGCGTCGGCCAATCGATTACACGCTTGAAGAGATCACGTAGGCGAGGCTCTCCGCGAGGTGCCTTCAGAGCCGGGCGAACCACGCGTTCCACGAACTGCACTCCCGAGTGCTCGATCAGCGCGGTGTCGAGCGCGTCCTTCGACTTGAAGTGCGCGAACAGCCCGCTCTTTGAAAGTCCCAGCGCCTCCGCGAGCGCGCCGATCGTGACGCCTCTCAGCCCCGCGCGGCTCGCGAGGTCGAAGCCCTGATCGAGAATCGCCTGCCGTGTTTCAGCGCCCTTGCTCATGGGCTGGTTATAGAACGACCGTTCGTTTTGTCAAGAACGCCTGACACCAGGCTATCGCGCCTTGCGTCCCACCCCATCTCGGCCTCATATCAGACGCATGATAAAGAACTCCTCGACCCCCTGCGCCCGCCTGGCGTCGCTCGTGCTGGTTCTGGGCGGCGTCGCGGGGTGTGAGTCGGCAAAGGCGGGCACGCCCGATCCGCTCCAGGGTGTCGTCGAGTACGACGATCGCGTACTCGGGTTCGAAGTCAGCGGGCGGGTTGCCGCCATCGCAGTCCAGCGCGGTCAAGAGGTCGAGGCGGACGCACCGCTCGTGAAACTCGATGACACGCTCGAGACGCCGGTTCGCGATCTACGCGCGGCCGATCTCGCCGGCGCTGAGGCACAGCTTCGCCTGTTGAAAGCCGGCGCCCGCGGCGAGGAGATTCGAGCGTCCGCAGCCGAAGTCGCAGCACTTCAGTCGCAAGAAGACATCCTCGACAAGAACCTCAAGCGACAGCAAACGTTACTGAGCCAGGGCGCCTTGTCGCAAAGCACGCTCGACGACACCGCCGCGCAGCTGCGATCGACCAGCGAGCGCCGCCGCGCCGCAGAAGAACGTTTGCTCGCACTCCGCAACGGCGCCCGCGGCGACGAGATCGCAGCGGCCGTCGCACGCGTGCAAGGCGCGCAAGCTGCGCTCGCCGCTCAATCGGCACGCCTCACGCGCTACGCGCTGCGAAGCCCCGCGCCCGGTTCGATCGTCGACGTTCACGTAGAAACCGGCGAGATGGTCGCGCCCGGAACCCCCGCGATCACGCTCGCCGATCTCTCACACCCGTTCGTCGACGTCTTCGTCCCGCAAGCGCGCGCACACGAGCTGAAGGTCGGCGACCCGATGCAAGTCATGGTCGACGGCCTCACCGCACCATTGCCCGGACGCATCGAGCACGTCTTTCCGAAGACCGAGTTCACGCCACGCTTCTTGTTCAGCGAAGGCGAGCGCCCGAACCTCGTGCTCCGCATGCGGGTCCGCGTCGACGACCCGGAACACGTGCTCCACTCCGGCGTCCCCGCATTCGTGACCGCAGCGCAAAAGCTCGAACCGGCGGCGCAATCATGACGAGCGAAGCCACACCGCAGCCAATAGCTGCCGAGGGCCCGGTCATCGAATGTGAACACTTGAGCCGCAAGTTCGGCTCGCTCTGGGCGGTGCGCGACGTTTCGTTGCGCGTAGAGCGCGGTCAGATCTTCGGCGTGCTCGGCCCGAACGGCGCCGGCAAATCGACCACGATTCGCATGCTGTGCGGCATCCTCGATCCAACGAGTGGCCGCGGCACCGTCGTCGGCCACGACATCGCGAAAGATAGCGAGGGCATCAAGCAAAACATCGGCTACATGACGCAGCGCTTCAGCTTGTACGAAGACCTGACCGTCGAGGAGAACTTGCGCTTCTACGCGAGCGTCTACGGCATGTCCGGGCGCGCGCGCAAACAGCGCATCGAGGCGGTGCTCGAAGAGGCCGGCCTTCGCGATCGCCGCAAGCAGCTCGCCGGCACACTCTCCGGTGGCTGGAAGCAGCGCGTGGCACTCGCCTCGTCCACGATTCATCGCCCTCCCCTCTTGTTCCTCGACGAACCCACGGCAGGCGTCGATCCGGTCAGCCGCCGCGACTTCTGGGATCAGATCCACCGCATCAGCGATCAGGGCACGACCGTACTCGTGACGACGCATTACATGGATGAAGCCGAGCGCTGCCATCGCCTCGCGTTCATCTTTCGCGGCGAGTTGCTCGCGACCGGAACTCCGCTCGAAGTGATCGAGCGCCGCAACTTGAGCGTGCTCGAGCTGGAGCTGGAGGACAATCGCACGCTCGAAGCAGCGAAGCTCCTGCGCACGACCGAAGGCGTCGAAGAGGTCAACCACTTCGGCCTCGTGATGCGCGTCGCGCTGCGTAACAGTCAGGATCCCGAGGGCACGGTCCGCCGAGCCCTCGAGCCGAACGGCTTTGCGATCAAGCGCTTGCAACAAACACGCGTCAGCGTCGAAGACGCATTTGTGTCGATGGTGCGCGAGGACGACGCAATGCGGGCGCAGAAGCACTTGGAGACTGCAGCATGACGCGCTTGCTCGCGATCGCTTGGAAAGAGCTCGTGCAATTGCGGCGCGACCGGATGACGTTCGGGATGATGGTCGGGTTACCGATCATGCAGCTCATGCTGTTCGGCTACGCGATCAACACCGACGTCCGGCACATGCCGACGTTGGTCTACGATCAAGACCACAGCCTCGAAGCGCGAGACTTCGTAGCGCGACTATCGATCACGGGCTTCTACGACATCGTCGGCCACGTACACGACTACGACGAGATCGAACGTGCGCTCCGGCAAGGTCGCGCCCGCGTCGCAATCGTGATCCCGAGCGAGTTCGGCAAGTCGATCCGCGCCGGTCGCGGCGTTCAAGCCCAGCTCGTCGTGGACGGTTCAGATCCGCAAACCGTCGCGAGTGCGACGAACACGGCAATGTCGCTCGGTGCAGCGCGCAGCGGCGAGCTGAGCAGCTTGCGACTCGCTCAAAACGGCTTGGTCGGCCCAGCGCAACCGCTGAGTGTGGAGCCGACCACTTGGTATAACCCCGAGCTCAAGACCGCGATCTTCGTCGTGCCGGGCCTCGTCGGCGTGATCCTCACGATGACGATGATCATGTTCACGTCGATGGCGATCGTGCGCGAGCGCGAGCGCGGCACACTCGAGCAGCTCATTGTCTCGCCGATCGGCCGCGTCGAGTTGGTCGTCGGTAAAATTCTGCCGTACATCGTGATCGGGTACGTGCAGATGAGCTTGATCCTGGGCGTGGGCCGCTTGGTGTTCCACGTGCCGCTTCAAGGCTCCTTGCCGCTGCTCTACCTGCTCGCGTCGGTGTTCATCGCGGCGTGCCTCGCGCTCGGCATGTTCTTCTCGACGCTCGCAAAGACTCAACAACAAGCCATGCAGATGTCGTTCTTCTTTTTGTTACCGAACATTCTCTTGAGCGGATTCGTATTCCCGTTCGAAGGCATGCCCGTGCCCGCCCAGATGCTCTCGCAAGCGCTGCCACTGACCCACTTTCTTCGCATCGTGCGCGGAATCACGCTCAAAGGCGCGACATTTAGCGACGTGCGCATCGAGCTCGTCTGGTTGGCCGCAATCCTGTTCGTGCTCGTCGCGCTCAGCTCCATGCGCTTCAGCAAGAAGCTCGGTTAGCGCGAGATGGCCCGACCCCAAAGCGACATCGCCCCGCGCATCCTCAACGCCGCGCGCGAGCGTTTCTTGTTCGAAGGCGTCGATGGTGCGTCGCTACGCAACATCGCGAAAGACGCCGGCACGAACATCGGCATGGTCTACTACTACTTCAAGACCAAAGACGACCTGTTCCTCGCCGTGGTCGAAGCCGTCTACGTGAAGCTGCTCGAAGACATGCGCGGGATCATGGCGGAGCCGATCACGCCCGAAGAGCGCATCGCACGGCTGTATCAGCGCGTTGCAGCCATGAGCGACGACGAGTTCAAGACGGTACGACTCATCTTGCGCGAAGCCTTGGTGTCCTCGGCGCGCCTCGGTCGCCTCGCACAACGTTTTCTGGATGGTCACATCCCACTCGTGTTGAACCTAGTACAGGAAGGCGCGGTGCAATCACGGCTACGGGACGACTTGCATCCGGTGGCAGTGATGGGCGCGATGTTCATCCTGGGTTTGTTGCCGCAAATCGCGCGCCGGCAGCTCGCGGCGACGGACTTACCGTTCGTACAGTTGTTGCCACCGGGCGCTGCAGTCGCAAATACGATGTACGACGTGCTGCTTCACGGCATCGGCAAACGTTGAAACATGTCGCTTCAGTGATCATCGTCACTAGTGATGCGAATTTTTGCCCGCAGCCGTCAGCTGCAGACGGCCCGAATGATTTAGCCTGAATTCAGGCCAAATTGTATTGTTTCGATGCGCATCACAGCTGCACGATATTTTCTCACTCGCTTAATAAGTTGGCATTCCGGGCAGAGCGTGCAAACGTTGGAACGCTGCTGTTACGCGATGTTCTTTCACTCGCGGTAGTTTGCAGCGAATAACACCGATTTTCGGTGACCCATTGATGACCCCGGAGGCGCTGCGGCGTTGGGTCTGGGTTTGCCGCACGATCGGCGCGAGTCACGAATGCAGAGTGAGGAGTTTCACGATGTCGATCAGAAAACCCGGAATGCTGCGGAGAGAAGCCCCGCACGTCGTGATCTTGGGCGGCGGATTCGCAGGACTGGCAGCCGCGAGAGCACTGCGGAAATCCAATGTGCGGATCACACTGATCGATCGCAGCAATCATCACTTGTTTCAGCCGCTGTTGTATCAAGTCGCATCCGCCGCTCTCGCTGCGCCGACGATCTCGACTCCGATTCGCAAGGTCCTCCGGCGCCAGCAAAACGCGACTGTCTGGATGGCGCACGTGCGGCAGATCGACGTCGCAACCAAGCGCGTCGTCCTCGATGGCGCCGCGATCGAATACGATTACTTGATCGTCGCGACCGGCATGCAGCACGCGTACTTCGGACACGATGCGTGGGCCGATCACGCGCCGGGCTTGAAGACGATCGGTGAAGCACTCGAGATTCGTGGCCGCATCCTGCGCGCATTCGAAGCCGCCGAGCTCGAAGCTGCACCGGAAGTTCGGCGCGAGTGGACGACGTTCGTGATCATCGGCGGCGGCCCCACCGGTGTAGAGCTTGCCGGCGCAGTCGCGGAGATCGCGGGGCGCACCCTCGCGCGTGACTTCCGCTCGTTCGATCCGCGAACCACCCGCGTGATCTTGGTCGAAGCCGGTCCCCGCGTATTGCCAACGTTTTCTCAATATCTGTCCGACCGGGC
>DASRXR010000230.1:0-6051 GCA_035687405.1 Polyangiales bacterium | reverse complement strand
AGCTGAACAATCCCGCATCCACCTTGTTGGCCGACGCGAACGCCTTCCTCAGATCATCCATCACACCGGTGTACGTCGCAGGATTGCTGCGCCGGTTTGCCCCGACAGCAGATTGGTCGATCACGATCGCGCCAGGATGCTGCACGAGGAAGACATCGTTGATGAGCGAGCTCTTCCCCGAGCCTGCGACGCCGGTGATCGCAGTGAGCACGCCCTTCGGAATGCCGACGGAAATATTCTTCAGGTTGTTCGCGCGTGCATTCTTGATGCGCAGCTGGCCCGTCGGTTTGCGCACGTCCTGCTTGATCGGCAGCGACTGCGTGAGATGACGGCCGGTGAGCGTGTCCGACTCGAGCAGCTTGTCGTACGTGCCTTCGAACACGATCGTCCCACCGCCGCTGCCCGCACCCGGCCCGACGTCGACGATGTGATCGGCGGCTTCGATCACGGCGGGATCGTGTTCGACGACGATGACGGTGTTGCCCTTGTCGCGCAGTTTCCTGAGGAGCTCGTTGAGGCGATGCACATCGCGCGGGTGCAGACCCACGCTCGGCTCGTCGAACACGTACATTACGTCCACTAGGCTGCTTCCGAGGTGCTTCACCATACGCACGCGCTGCGATTCACCGCCGGACAGCGTGTCCGTCTCGCGGTTGAGGCTGAGATACTCGAGCCCGATGCCGACGACATTCTGCAACCGCTCCACGAGCGCGTTCACGATCGGCCCCGCTTTGGGTTCTTTGATCGCACGCACTGCCTGCAAAAGCTCGCCGACTTCCATCGCCCCCATCTCCGCAATGTTGTGCCCGCCGATCTTGCTCGCGAGCGCAGCCGCGTTGAGGCGCGCGCCCTTGCACGCCGGACATTGCCGCGGCTTCAAATACGGCATCACGGCTTTTTGCGTGCGCTCGCTGAGTGTCTTGATGTCGCGCTGCACGTACGAGCGCTCGATCTTGGCGATGATGCCGGAGTACGTGAGGTTGATGCTGCGCCCGCCAAACTTAGCTTTGAACTTCTTGTCCTTGCCGTGCAGCAAGAGCTCCATCTCGTCCTTGGTGAACTTGCTGAGCTTCTTGTCGTTGTCGAAAAAGCCGCTCAACGTGTATGCCTGCGCATCCCATTCGCCGAAGAACGGCACCTGCACCGCGCCCTGATTGAGCGACTTGCTCAGGTCGAGGAAATCGTCGGAGACCACGCCGATCTTTTTCCCCATGCCCGCGCACTCGAGGCACATGCCGCGCGGATCGTTGAACGAATAGGCGATCGCCCCACCCGCCGACGGTTTGCCGATGCGTGAAAAGAGCAACCGCAAGACAGTGTAGATGTCGGTCACCGTGCCGACGGTGGAGTGCGAACCACCGCCCAAGCGCTTCTGGTCGACGATCACTGCCATCGCGAGGTTCTCGATCGCGTCGGCGTCGGGCTGCGGGTACTTCGGCAGAAAGTTGCGGACGAAGAGCGAGAAGTTTTCGTAGAGCTGGCGCTGCGCTTCCGTCGCCAACGTGTCGAACACGATCGACGATTTCCCGGAGCCGGAAACGCCAGTGAAGATCGTCAGCTTGCGCTTGGGGATCTGTAGCGAGACGTCCTTCAGGTTGTTTTCGCGCGCGCCGCGGATCGAGATGAACTCAGTCATGCGTGCTCAATGCCGGACAGCCCGGGGCGCACGCAACCGTATGCGTGCCGGTGTGAAAAATGGAGCTCGCCTGTTTGCCGGTTTTTACAGGCTGCCCACCTGTCGGCTTGACAGGTAAGGACTTCCTTACGCATTATTAGAGGGTGGAAACGACAATCGGCCAGCCCGAGGTGTTCGGAGCGATCAGCCATCCGGCGCGGCGTCAGATGCTCGATCTACTCGCCGACGGCGAGCGGCCCGTGAATGCGCTCGCGGGGCACTTCGAGATGAGCCGCCCCGCCGTGTCTCAGCACCTCCGCATCCTTCTCGATGCAGGCCTCGTGACCGAGCAGCGGTACGGCCGCGAACGTCGCTATCGCCTGGTGCCGGAAAACCTCGGCCCCGTGCGCGATTGGATCGCGCACTACGACCGCTTCTGGGACGACCACTTGCGGCGCCTTCACGAACACCTGACCAAGCGGAGCGAGCGATGACCAACAGCATCAAGAAGGAAATCGTGATTCCGAAGCCTCGCGAAGAAGTGTGGCAAGCCATCACCGACAGCAACGCGCTCGCCGAGTGGCTCTACCCGAACGACTTTGAGCCGCGCGTCGGCCATCGGTTCACGGTCCGCGTGCCCGGGAACCCGAAGGCGGGCTTCGACGGGATCGTGAGCTGCGAGGTGCTCGAGTGTTCGCCGCCGAGTCTGCTCGCGTACTCGTGGTCCGGCGGGCCTGTCGTCGACACACGCGTGAGCTACCGGCTCGAGCCGGAAGGTTCCGGCACGCGGTTGTTCTTCGAGCACTCCGGCTTCGACGTCTCTCAGCCCCGAGGCAATTGGGCGTTCAAGGGAGCACAGCTCGGTTGGGACGAGAAGCTGGAGCGGCTATCTGCCATCGCTAACGCGGCCGATCGCTGACCGCGCGAATGTGACGATTCACCAGAGGAGAGAAGTGACATGAAGATCAAGCTGACCAACATCTACGTGGACGACCAAGAGAAAGCGCTGCGCTTCTACACCGAAGTGTTGGGCTTCGTAAAAAAGGCCGACTTCAGTCAGGGTTCGTATCGCTGGCTGACCGTGGCGTCCGCCGAAGAGCCGAACGGCACCGAGCTGCAGCTTGCACTCAACGATAACCCCGCGGGCAAAGCCTATCAGCAAGCGCTATTCGCGCAGGGCCAGCCGGCGGTGATGTTCTCCACCGACGACGTGAAGGCCGACTACGAGCGGATCAAAGCGCGCGGAGCGAAGTTCACTATGCCGGCAACTCAAGTCACCGGCTCGACGATCGCCAAGCTCGAAGACACCTGCGGCAATCTCATCCAACTGACGGAGCTGGCCAAATGGTAACCGCAACACTCAGCAACCCAGGAGCCCGTACCAAAGGAATGGTCATCGGGTTCTGGATCGTCACCGCGTTGTTCTGCTTGCAGATGGGCTTCACCGCCTTCGCGCAGCTGCGGTTACATCAAGTCGCGGACGCGTTCGCTCACCTCGGTTTCCCCGACTACTTTCGGGTGGAGCTCTCGTGGGCCAAACTTCTCGGCATCGTGTTGCTGCTTGCGCCGGTGCCGGCGCGAGTCAAGGAGTGGGCCTACGCTGGCTTCGCGATCGACATCGGCTCTGCGATTATCGCGCACGTCGCGGTAGGCGATGGCCCGGAGGCGTGGGGCTGGGCGGCAGCGACGGGCGTGCTCTGGGGACTCTCGTACTTCTTTTGGCGCCACAGAGAGGTCGCGCCCGCAGCTGACGGCGGCGACCGCTAGTGCGTGCGAAAGATCGAAGCGACATCCACGGCCACGTACTGCGCCCTGCGGGCGGGCTGTTGGCCATGGTTGTCGTTTCGTTCAACGACCCAAGATCTGTTTCAGCGCCTCTGGATCGTTGGCCGCAGCGAATGCGTCTTCGCTGCGGATCTCGCCGGCGAGCACCCGATCTGCCAAGTTGCGTTCGAGCGCAAGCATTCCTTCGCGGCGACTCGACTGCAACACCGTGCTGAACTGTGCTGTCTTGCCTTCGCGAATCAAGCTCGCGACCGCGCGCGTCACGCGCAGAATTTCGACTGCGGGTATACGCGCATCGCCGTCCTTGCGGCGCAGCAAGCGCTGGGCGATCACGGCGCGAAGCGAGTCGGCGAGTTGTACGCGAACTTGACCTTGGCGGTCGGTCGGGGAGGCATCGACGATGCGTTCGATCGCCGAAGCAACCGATCCGCTGTGCATCGACGCGAGCACCAAGTGTCCGGTCTCCGCCGCCGTCAGCGCCAGTGCGATCGTTTCTGGATCGCGAAGCTCCCCAATCAAAAGTAGCTCGGGGTCGGCACGAAGCGCGTCGCGCAGTCCGGTGGCGAAGTCGCGGACGTCGCGTCCAACTTGCCGCCGGCGGATCAAAGACTGATTCGACGCGGATAGCGTGTACTCGATCGGATCCTCCAGCGTCACCAGCAGCAGCGCACGGCTGCGGAGCGCCTCCTGCGCGAGCGCGGCCAGAGTCGTCGATTTCCCGGAGCCGGCCGGGCCGCACACGAGCACGAGACCGTGCGGCAGTTGCACCAGATCGTCGAACGGCAGCGGCATGTTCAAAGATGCAAATGAGGGCGCTGCAGCCGGTAAGAGCCTGACCGCTGCGACGAGCCCCACGGCCGAGCGATACGCGTGCACGCGTACGCGACCTGCCGCAGGCACCTCACATGCGAGATCGATTGCACTCCCGTCGCGCAGGCGCGCCAAGCTGACCGAATCGAGGGCCAACGTCGCGCTCAGATCGTCGATCGGCTCGTATCCAAGCCGGCGCAAGCTCCCGGCGATACGCAGCGTGGGCGGTTCGCCCTCGGCGAGATGGAGATCGCTCGCGTGCAAGGCAGCCGCGTGTGCGACTAACTCCGCGAGAGTCGGACTCGCGCCTCGCGCGCTTGCGGGCGCTTCGGGCACTTCGGGCGTGGCATTCAGGTTCGGCTCGGCTGGCGCGAACGAGACGGGTTGTTCGCGTCGCGTCGTTCGTGGCGACGGGAACCCCGTCGACCCTGCAGCTGTTGGCGGCCGCCTCGAAGTCGCCTGAGGCTCGACCGAAGAGCCATTCGCGGGTTCGGGCGGTGCGCCAGCAGAGTTCCGAAACACTGCACTGAAACCGCCGGCTGGCAGGGCATCCAGCACCACGCGAAACACACCGAGTGCTCCTGCGTCGTAGTTGAGCTCGAGGCTCCCGTGTTCGCGCAACTCGCGTTCGCGATCGGGCGACAGTAGCTCGTCGAGCAAGCTGCGCAGTGTTTCCTCGGAGGTCGCAGGGATCGACAAACGCATCGGGGTTCCGCGAGCGAGCATGCGTGGCTCGCGGTTCACCCCAACGTGGAGTTCGTCTGCGCCCTGCTGTTTAACGAGTCGAAGGATGCTGTCGATGCGTGCCATGGCCGGCCAACATTATACGCACGACTGCCTTCGGCTTATTCCCGGAGTGTCTGGCCGGGCAGACGCAAAGCTGTCATCTGCATCTGCCGACTCGCCGCACCCATGCCGACATGCCCTGTCGTTTCGTGTGAAGGCTTCAGCGTCCGGCGCGCTTTGCAGGTGCAGCCTTCTTGGTAGGCGCAGTTCTCTTCTTGGCCCCAGTTTTCTTCTTGGCCGCAGCCTTCTTGGTAGGCGCAGCCTTCTTGGTAGGCGCTGACTTCTTCGCGGGCACTGCCTTCTTCTTGGCCGCCGTCTTCTTCTTGCCCGAACTGTTCAGCTCCACTGCCGCGAGGATCAGCGCCTTCAGGGCGGGCGCATCGATCTTCTCGCCCTCGGCGACGTCGATGGCTCGTCGCATGTTCCCTTCGAGGCTCGAGTTGAAGAGGCCGGAGGGGTCTTTCAGGAAGGCGCCCTTCGCGAACGTCATCTTCACGACCTTCTTGTATGACTCGCCGGTGCAGACGATCCCGTCGTGCGACCAGACCGGCGTCCCCATCCACTTCCACTCTTCGAGGATGTCGGGGTCTGCCTCTTTGATCAGAGCGCGGATTCGGCCGAGCGTCTCGCCGCGCCAGTCGCCGAGCTCGGCGATTCGATTGCTGATCAGCTTAGAGGCAGACTCGCCTTCTTGCTTCGTCCCGGAGCGTTTCATCGTCACCTCGTCGGATTGATTCGCACGTCTCTATGTCGGCTACGGAACCCAGCCAGGCAAACTAGCCGCCTGCTTCACCCACTTCGCCAGCTTAACCTCGTCGAGCTCGCCTTCGCGAATGTCGACGTAGCGCGTCTCCTTACTCTTGCTGGCACCAGGCGGGATGGGTCGTAGCGATGTGCCACGGAAGAAGGCCACTTTGATGTAATCCGTGAAGGTGTGGAGCCCTAGGAACCAGCCTTGACCTTCAACGCCGTAGAACGGCGAGTTCCACTTCACGGCCTTGAGCACGTGGGGAACGTTTCGCAGGATGAGCGCGTCGAGTCGGCGCCCGACGTCG
>DASRXR010000229.1:0-19786 GCA_035687405.1 Polyangiales bacterium | reverse complement strand
AGTCGCGTGGACGGTCGCCTCGCGGTATGCGACTGCAGCGCTAGAGCGTGTACCGGTGGCGGAAGTCGCGCCGAGTCCGAGCCGAAGCCCAAGTCCGATCCCGATCCCGGCCGACGACACACGACACAACGCGTCACCGTTGTTCGAAGTGCAAAACACACCCGCGACGAGCACGCCGGCGACTGCGCCAGAGCCGCGAGCTCCAGCCAATTCAGCTAGCGCACGAGGTTTCGTCACACCGCCGCCAACTGTGTCACGACCCACAGCAAACCGATCGCGACGAACTAAAGTCGGTCCAGCTGGCGCGCCCAATCCTCAGCAGCCGTCATCGATCTACGAGCAATATCCATGACAACGTACCGTCGCGCGATCCCCTTGATAGTCACGGTGCTGACAATGCTCGGCTCGCCCGCCGTCAGCTTTGCGCAGGAATCCGAACCGCCGATCCGCGATGACGATAACCCCCTGCCGCCGAGCGGAAGCGACTCCGAAGAATCGATCGACGTGATCGAGGCTCGGAAGCTGTTTCTCGAAGGCAGAGAGTTGCTCGAGAAACGTCAGTTGTCCGCTGCGTGTGATGCACTCGAACGCAGTCAGAAGCTCGTTCCGACGATCGGCACATTGTTGAACCTCGGGATGTGTCACAGCACGGCGGGACACTTTGCGACTGCCCATGACTTCTATCGAAAGGCGGAGGTGCTCGCGACGCTACAGCGCGATCCGCGACGCCGAGAGTTCGCGCACAACGAGGCCGCGACACTCGCGCCCAAACGAGCGACACTCACGTTGCGGATCACGGCGAATCCAGACGCCGATGTCGATGTGCGCGTAGATGACGTTCGGCAACCGCGCGAGGTCTGGTCCAACCCGATGTACATGGACGGGGGCGATCACTGGATCTCGGTCGAATACAAGAACTCCGCCGATGCAGCAGACGTCGACAAGTGGGTGATGCCGATCACGATCATCGATGGCAATAAACACGTCCTGGTCGCGCCCGAGTTTCATCCAGAGGGCGGCAAAGAAGCGCGGAAAGCGCCGGAGCATGAGCACGCCGAAGCCCCTGCGGCGGCTGCGTCCATCGACTATGCCGTGCCGTCTGCAGGCGCTGCGACTGCGCGCGAGGACGTCTCACCCGAGACCGGGCTGAGCTCGACGCGCATCGTCGCGCTGTCGGTGGGCGGTGCGGGCGTTGCGGCTTTGGGGGCGAGCCTGGTGTTCGCGATCATGGCGCGCAACGCCTACGACGAATCCGAACCCGATTTCTGCGGCAAGAACAACCGTTGCAGCCCCGAGGGCCTTCGGTTGCGCGATGACGCGTTCGCGGATGCGACGAGTTCGACCGTGTTCGGGATCGTCGGCGGCGCGGCTTTAGTCGGCGGCGTCGTGTTGTGGTTCTTGTCGGCGCCCACGTCGCGCCCGAGCTCGCTCGAAGCCTTCAAGCTGTCGGCGAGCTCGCGCGCGATGACCGCGCAGTTCACGCGTTCGTTCTGAGTGCGCTCAGCGGTTGTTGCGTCAATGCGCCGGGTCCGTGTTCGTTACGGTATAAGTGTCCGCGTGGCCAGGAAGCGCGTGAGCGACGATTCCTAGCGCGAGCACCACGCCGGTCGCTGCAGCGGAGCTGGCTCGCCTCGAAGCCCTCGCTCGAATTCGCGCCGCCGCGCGACGCTGCTTGCGATTGCGGGCGATGTGCGTTTCCGGCGCCTGACTCTGCTTCGACATGATTCGTTTTCTTTTCGCTGCGAACCGAGGGAGCGACTATGTTTCTTGTTGCAAGAAGTCGGTCAATCGACCCGTCTTGGTTGTGGGTTACGCAGCGCGTCCGCAGATACTCGCGGTGGACGTTCCGATGAGCCGCGATTCGCTCACATGCTGGATGGAGAGCCATGAAGCTCGATACCGAATTCACTCGCCTGCCGCTGCACGTCGATGCAGAGCAACTCGCAGCCGAGATCGCGCAGCTACCCGAGTCGGCTTGGCGTCCTCACCCTCAAGGGTTCGTAGGCAACAGCGCTATCCCACTCGTATCGGTCGACGGCGATCCGAGCAGCGATGCACTCGTAGGCGCGATGCGGCCGACGCCGATCGTCGCGGCGTGCCCGTATCTGCAGCAAGTGCTCGATAGTTTGAAATCCGTGATCGGACGCACACGACTCATGCGGCTGGACGGGAATGCCGAGGCGCAACGCCACTGCGACATTTCTTACTACTGGTTCGACCGCGTGCGTGTGCACGTGCCTGTGGTGACACATCCTGAAGTGACGTTTCACTGCGGGCGCCGAGATCAGCACATGGCTGCGGGCGAGGTTTGGATCTTCGATACGTGGAGCTCGCACGGTGTCACGAACCCGCGCGCGGACCGGCGGATCCATCTCGTCGCAGACACAGTGGGCTCGGCTGCTTTTTGGTCGATGGTGGAAAACGGCGATCGAGTCTTCGCCTCGAACCGAACGCAGCCAGCGCAGGACCACCAGGTGGTCTTCGATCCACATGCCACGCCCGCACTTCGATTCGAGCGTTGGAACTGGCCGGACATTCTGCCCGCACCGCAGCTGCGGAGGCTCGTCGATCAGATCCAAAGCGCCATCCCTTCCAACGACGAACGTGGAGAAAGTTTTAGTCGCGCGCTCGTCGCGTTTCAGCACGAGTGGTTTGGAGTCTGGGCGGCATACGGAGAATCGAACGAAGGCCTCGCCGAATACACCGCAGTGCAGCAACGGTTTGCGACCGAGCTGGAGGAGCGAGAGGCGGGTTTAGTTCTTCGGAATGGTGCACGCGCTCGAGATGTCGCACGCGAGCTGCTCGTCGGACCTGCCTTGAGGCGTTCGAGCACGCAGAGCACTGGCGGACCTCCCACGCTTCGCAATCACCCCGCTTCCAATCACAACGGGGTCGTCGAACCCGAGCGCGATGCATCCTTCGATCGCCCAATCTTCATCGTCTGCCCGCCACGCTCGGGAAGCACACTCCTGTTCGAGACACTCAGCCAATCGCCCGAGCTGTGGACGATCGGTGGCGAATCGCACCGTGCGATCGAGAGCATCCGAGAACTGCATCCCGCGAGTCGCGACTATGCGTCGAATTGCCTGGCAGCTGCAGACGCGACGAGCTCAGTCGTGACTCAACTCGAAAGCGCACTCTGGCGCGAGCTTCGTGATCGCGACAAACATGCGCCGGCGGAACGCCGAACCGTTCGTGTGCTCGAAAAGACACCAAAGAACTCGCTTCGCGTACCGTTTCTCGCAGCGGCCTTTCCAGACGCGCACTTCGTCTACCTGTATCGCGATCCACGCGAGACGCTGAGCAGCATGTTGGATGCATGGCGCTCAGGGAAATTCGTCACCTACCCCGACCTGCCGGGCTGGGAAGGTTTGCCGTGGTCGTTGCTACTCACGCCGGGTTGGCGCGATCTCATCGGTCGGTCGCTGCCGGACATCGTCGCGAATCAGTGGGTGAATGCGACGAATCAGTTGCTCGATGATCTCGAAGCGCTTCCACCCGATTCGTGGTGCGTCGCGTCGTACGATCGTTTGTTGAGCGAACCTCAAAGCGAGGTCGAACGCATTTGCCGCTTCGTCGAAGTGGACTGGGATCGCGCGCTGCAAGAGCCGCTCCCGCTTTCACGCACGACGCTCACGTCACCCGATCCGGAGAAGTGGCGTCGCAACGCGGGCGAGCTCGAGTCGATGCTGCCGATCGTGCACGATGTAGCGACGCGGGCTCGCATGATCTTTGGAACACCGCCAAAGACGCGAGCGGTGCCACGCTCGCAACCGGTTTCAGTCGCAAAGGGCTCAGGATCTGTTGAGGCTCAGGCGTCGCCGGACTTTACGAGTGTGCACACTCAAACGTTCGCCGAGTTGTTGGACAAGCTCGGATCGACACTCATCGTCACGACCTATCAAAGCGGTCGAGTGATCCTCGTGCGGTCCGATCGCGGTGAATTGAATACGCACTTGCGCAGCTTTCCAAACCCGATGGGAGTCGCGGTCGCACCGGGACGCCTCGCACTCGGGACCCAGCGCGAGATCGTGGAGTTCTTCGATATGCCTGCCGTGTCGAAACAGCTCGATCCACCGGGCAAACACGATGCAGTGTACGTCCCGCGCGCATCCGTCGTGACCGGCGACGTTCGAGTGCATGACGTCGCCTACGCGAATGGACACCTCGTATTCGTCAACACTCGCTTCTCGGCACTGTGCGGCCTGGATGGTCAGCACAGTTTCGTTCCGGTTTGGCGCCCACCTTTCGTGACCGAGCTCGCACCGGAAGATCGCTGTCACCTCAACGGATTGTGCGTCGCGGATGGCCACGTCCGGTTCGTGACCGTGCTCGGCCGAACGAATGAAGCGGGCGGCTGGCGCGCAAATAAAGCCGCCGGCGGCTGCATCCTCGAGGTCCCCTCCGGACGCGTCGTCTCTGAAGGGCTCTCGATGCCCCACTCACCGCGCTGGCACGACGGCCGGTTGTGGGTGCTCGAATCCGGCAAAGGCGAGATCGGCGTCGTCGACGCGACTACCGGCCGCGTACAAACACTCGCCAAGCTCCCGGGCTTTACGCGCGGGCTTGCGTTCGCTGGGCCGTTTGCGTTCGTCGGCCTGTCGCAGGTCCGCGAGACCAGCACGTTCAGCGGGCTACCGCTCACGGAGACTGTCAAAGAACGCAAATGTGGCGTGTGGGTGATCGACATCCGCAATGGTCAGACCGTCGCGTTCCTCCGGTTCGAAGGGACGGTCCAAGAGATCTTCGACGTTCAAATCTTGAACGGCGCGCGGTTTGCCGAGCTGCTCGAACCCAACGCCACGCTTCTGGATACGACGTACGCCATGCCGCGAACGGCCTTGGCCGACGTGCCGACGCACCTGAAAGCCGGCACGGGATAACACCAACTCAGCGCCGCGTTCGCGCGAAAGCTCGCATGCGGCCTGCCGCCGCCAGCTGCTGCTTCTCGTCTCGCGATAAGCGCTTGATCGCAAACTCCAGCTTCAACGCTTCCGACTTCGAGCTACACCGCTTCTTCGCGCACAACGTCAGCGGACCACGACCCCTCGTGTACCGCGCACCTCGACCTGCCTCGTGCATCGCGATTCGCGCTTTCACGTCGCGCGCGATTCCGGTGTACAGCGTGCCGTCATTGCAACGCACGAGATATACGAACCATGTCTCGACGGTCACTCTCGGCACCGGCGCGATCATAGCGCTACTCCCTCGCCGTCTCCTTTAAACGACACCGGCCGCTATAACGCGGCCGGGTCTCGTTCAACTACAGGTCAGTGCTGCAAACGCGGCTGAGCTGCGGCGTCGATCACGCCAGTCGTCAACAGCGGCAATACCAAACCGATGACGGGCAACAAGCCCATCGCACCGGCCGGCAATACTGCAGCTGCGAGCAACGTGACACCGACATTCGCAACCACGGCCCCGACGGCCCACCGACGCAGGTTCTTGAGATTCATGACTGGAACTCCTTTCAAAGTTCAGCTCGGAGGCTCGCTCCGATGCCGACATCGAATATGTTCCATCTATAAGTGCGACACTGTTTACTGTCAACGTCAGGACGCGGAAAATTCTCGGCGGCCGGCGAGCGGCTGGGGCCGACGCATCTAAAGCCGCAACGAAATCGGCAACTTGTAGCCGAACATCGCTTCGCCGAAATCGACAGCGGGCAGTGTCACGGTCGCGCCGATCGGGGGCGGAGTGAAGGGTACGGCGCCCGAACCCAGCCACTGCCGCCAGACGTAGAGGCCGTCCTCGAGCGGGCGCGCAAACGTGATCTCGACCGAAAGGGGGCGACCCTCCGGCGTGATCTCGCGAACCCGCACGTTCATGTCGCCCTGCGGAATGTCTTGGCCAACCGCAAACGGCCGGAGCTCGCTCCGAGACAAGCGTGACGACGGATTCTGCAAAAACCCACCGAGTGGACTCACGCGAAGGGTGCGCGCGTCGATCCGCTGGAGTCTGAGCGGCGTCGTCGCCGTACCGAGCACGTGCCACGCATGCGGCCGCGGAACGTGCAGCGCAGCCCGTTCGATCGCGGGATACGACGCGAACGGCAAGTGCGGAGGATTCACGAACACGAGCGTCTTCGACGCAATGCTCGGATCACTCGGAATGCCTGCGCCCGCGCGGTCGATGAAGTCGCGCATCAGCAACGTGCCGCGCGAGCGTCCGGGCAGAAACACGATGCCCACGAGGAACAAGAACAAGAGCAACGTTCCGAGTCGCATCGACCAGACCGAAGTCGAAGCCGCACTGCTTCCAACTGCTGGCGGCGCAGGCGAGATGCGCTGCAATACGGGCGCGATCAGCGACGCGAGCAACACGCACGCGCCGATCGCGACCCAGGTGAGCAAGCGATCCGCGACGAACGTGGGGCTCGCCGGAATCAGCGAGACAGACGCACCAAACGCACAGCACCGCAGCAGCGGGCTCCGCCGCAGCCCCGGGATCAGCGCGACGATCACGGCGCCTGCAAACAGCACCGACGCCAGATAGATCACGATCTTCAGCCGAGGCAGGATGAACAGCATCACCGAAGTGTCGGACCACATCCCGCCGAATTGCGATCCGAGCAGGATCGGCGCGTTTTCGAGGAACATCTTTGCGAAGCGCAGCGGCTCGCGAAGCGGATCGACGTACACGCCCGACCCGATCACGCCGTAATCGAACGAGACGTAAGCGACGCGCCACAACACGACGACAATTGCGTACGGCCACAACCGCAGGACTCGTCGAAGCAGCGGGCCGCGCTCCATGAACAACGTATGGCCGAGCACGTAGCAACCGATCGCGGCCGCGCCCTCACTCCCGAGCAAGCCGAGGCCGAGCAACACCGGTGCGAGCCACTTGCCGAGCGGCAGCTGCCCGCGGCGCTCGCGCACATGCACGACGAGCGCCCAAATGGAGATCGCAGTGCCGACCGCAGCGTTGCGCGCAGCGACCCACGAGACGAGCCAACCGCGCGCGTCGTCCAGCGCGTACAGCGCAAACGCGAGCGTGCCGAGGAACCGATCGTCGATCCACTCGCGGTACAGCGCGCGCACACCCGCGAGCAACAAGAGGCCCCAGAGCGCGCTGTGCAGGTGCATCGCCCACCCGACGTTGCGCCACAACTCGTGATCGAGCACGTGCGTCGCAGCCGTGATCGGACGCATGAATGCGAGACGCGCTTCCGGGTCATCCCACCACGGAAAAATACCTTCGCGGATCAACAGCGGAGAAAACTTCGGATCGCAAAACCGAAAGATGTCGAGCGGCGCGCGCGCAAACCCTTCGATCGGCGGGGGCTTGTCGAGCATCGCGGTATGGACGTAGTCGTCCGCGGCAAGGCCAGTCGACAACGACGGCAACAGCAGCACGAAGCCGAGCCACATGATCACTTGGTCCGCCGCCGGATGCGAAAGCCAAGTCCGGAGCCACCGGTACAGGCCGCGTTCGAGCACCGGCGATTTGAGCTGCCCGTCGCCGCTCATCGCAACGCCTCCGCACCGAGCAAGCGGAAGAAATCCTGCGCGGGAAAGCGCTCGGTCACACCTGCCGCGGGTGGCTGCCAGGGCTCGAGCCGCCCGTCGATGTACGCGCGAAGCAAGTAACGCGAGCTCTCGAGCGGTTCGTCGAACGTGACGTCGACCGCTTTCGGCCGGCCATCACTGGTGCGCGTTGCGACATCGAAGCGCAGGCCGCGAATCGCGACGTGGTCCGTGCGTGCGAGCTTGTCCGCACGATAGTGTGTCTCTTCGAGGCGGAGCAGGAAACCCTCCGCCAGCTCGAGCCGCAGACGATTCGGACCGGTACGCTGTACCGACAACTCGGAGCCCGACGACGCGAGGACCAGCAATTGGGCAGGCCGCGGTTCGCCGCGTTCCGCGCGCTGGATTTGGGTGTAGTTGAGCGAGACCGTGATCGGCGCGTTGATCACGATCGCAGTCTTGTCGCGGACGCCGTCATCCTTCGGAATGCCCGCATCGAGCCGATCGACGATGGACGCGAGCGGAGCGAGCGCTGCTGCCCGAATCGGCATCGTGCACGGAGCGACAACGCCGTGGATGAGCGCGAGTGCAGCTACGAGCGGCCAGGAGATCCGCGGGCCACCCGGGGTTGGCTTCCACAAGCTGAGCTTCTCCGCGCGAGCCTGCGGCCAGGCGTCGGCTGCAGCCATCAGCAGCCGCGCGATCAACGGGCACGCGCCGATGCCCATCGCCAGCAACAATCGATCGCCGGGAATCGATGCGCTCGCCGGAATGGACGCCAGACACAACCCTAGCGCCCAAAAGCGCGCGCGCGGGTCGCGGCGAACCGGCTCGACGAGCGCGACGCTGAGTGCGGCCAAGCCGAGCACCGACACGATCCAAAGCGGCAACCGCACTACCGGCGCACCCCAGTACGCGAAGTCCGACAGCGGTAGCAACAGCTCGGCCGACAACAGCACGGGCAGGTTGTAGCCGAGGGCGAGAATAAATTCGAAGGGTTCGCGAATCGGGTCGTGATACGCGCTGGATCCAAAGGAGCCGAGCTCGAACACTCGATACGCCGCGCGGTGCGCAATTAGCAGCACGACATACGGTGCGAGCGAGAGCACGCGCTGCAGCGCCGAGCGGCGGTCCAGGCACAGCGTGTACGCGAGCAAATACCCAGCGACCGAGATTGCGGTTTCGCCGGCACACAACCCGAGTGCGAACCAGAGCGGCCCCCACCAGGCAGCGCCACGCGAACCGCTCGCGGCGCGGTGATGCGCGATCAGCGCCGGTAGTGAGAACGCGACTGCGATCAGCGCGTTGCGGTTCGCGATCCAGCCCACCGTTACTCCGTGTGCGTCGTCCCATGCAAAGAGTAGGAACGCCAAACCCGCGAGGCGCGCATCCACTTCGAGCTCGCGATACACACGCCACAGAACCGACAGCAAGAGCGCGTACCAGAGCAGCGAGTGCACGTGCATCATCGCGCTCGAGTTCGGCCAAACGCGATAGTCGAACACGTGCGTGAGCGAAGTGAGCGGCCGAAAGAACGCGTTCAAGTGCCGCGGTTCCGACCACCACGGCAACAGAACGCCTTCGTCGATCAGCGCCTGGTTCTTCGCGGGATCGCCGCTCGTGAACCGGAACAGCCAGAGCGGCTCGGAAGGCAAGCTCGCGATCGGGCTGACTGCCCGCGACTTGAGTGCGAGGACGTAGTCATCCAGCACGAAGCCACTCGAGATGCTCGGCGCGAGCAGCAGTAACACGCCAGCGATGATCAACCACGCAGCCCGCGGTCGCGCGAGCGCGGACCACAAGCGTTCGAGCCGAGGATCAGCGGGCAAGGCGGCCATCGTATACCGACCGCGCGCGTGGCCCACAAGACTGCGCGGCGCTAGTACTAGAGGTCACGCGGCGTTGCGCCGGTACACGACCATCACGTCGCTGTCCGGCGCGAAGAGACCGCCGAATAGGCCCCAAAACAGCGTGTCGGGCGCATACAACCGCAAATTGTTCGCGTGGATCGGCTCGACTGCGAGGTCGAGCGTGTCATCGCAGGCGCGGAAGTAGTGCATCACGAAGCGCGAGTTGACGAACGGCAGCAAGGTATTCGAGTACTGCGTCGGGTAGTACTGCTCGAACTTCCACGGCAGCTTCTCGCCGATCGACGAGAGCGCACTGCGACTGAAGATGTGCCGGTGATAGGGCTGATGCAGCGCGTGCACGCGGCCTTCGGGGTTTTGCAGATCGATGGCGTCGGCGTTGGGCGTACCGATCAGGATCGCCCCTCCCGGCTTGATCAGTGAGTCGAGTTGACGAAGCAGATCCCACGGCTCTGCGACGTGCTCGAGAACGTCTTGCGTGAGGATCAGATCGTACTGCGCGTTCAGCACGCTCTTGTCGCCGTACTTCTCGGAGAACTCGTCGTAGCCGAACACGTTCGCGTAGCCGTTCTCTTTCAAGAACTTCAAGAACGCGCCACCACCACAACCGAAGTCGAGCACGCGGTCGTCGGGCTTCAAGCCGGCTGCTTTCAGCCGCGAGAGTTGCTTGCGATACATCGCACGCAGCATCCAGTCGACGGTTTGCTCACCGATGTCGTGAAACGGATAGCTGCGATAGTAGTGTGCGAGATCGACTTCTTCTGCCGCATGAATGCTCCGGCACTCCGGACAGCGCCACAGGCCGAACTGCTCTTCGCGAAACTTGCGAACGTTGCTGCGCACGGATGCGCGCTCTACGTCCGGCGACACTTCCTTCAGACACACGTTACAGCGGAGCATGCGGCCGACTGTACTACTTCTCGCGAGCGACGACATTTGCGGGTGTTAGCAGACTTAGAAGAGATAGCTCAAGCGCAACAGGTTGAGCTGAACCGTGAATGGCATCCACTCTACCCACTTGTTTGCTGCTTGGCGGAACTCCGCTTCGGCCGCGATGACTTCGGGGATCTGCGGCAGGTCCGTTTGGAGCTTGACGTCGGCGTCGCTCAAGCGGAATCCCACGCCGAGATCCAGGCCGAACACGAAGCCGTCGCGACCGCCCACGCCTAGGCCGAGCTTGAAGAGCGGGATGTTGACCTTGCCCTTCGTGTCTACGTCGATCGTGACGCCTTCGATTGTCGCGTGAACGATGGTTTGAAGCGCAATGTTTTGCCAGGCAAAGCCGGCGCTGATGAAGAAGGCGTTGCCGAATGGGTACACGCGGCCTTCGATCGTGATCAGGCTGAGGTCGCCATCGACGCTTTTGTAGCCAAGGCTGATGAACTGGTAGTCGAACGCGATGCCCCAATACTGCATGCGGGCTTGGACACCGACGCCGAAGACGTTCAGCACGCCCGCGGTGAGCACCGGACCGAAACAGAACTCGCCAGCAGCGCAGCGGCGTTTTTCGCGGCCCTCTTCGTTCTCCGCTGCGTTGGCAGCGACTGGCTGCTGCACCGCGCCAGGTTGGGGTGGGTAGAGCGCGGGCGCGGGTTGAACGGTGCCGGTGGCAGCGGTTGGCGGCGGATACGCTGGTTGCGGCGCGGGCGCGCTTGCAGCTGATGGCTGCGGAGACGCCGCGGGTGAAGCCGGTATGTACGCCGGTACAGCGACCGCCGGTGCAGCTGCAGGCGTCGGCGCGCCAACGGTCGCTGGCGAAGCTGGCGTGTATGCAGGGGCGGGCGCAGTTGCCGGGGGTGGACGCGCGGGCGTTGGCGGCCCCACCGTGGCAGGCGACGCAGGCGTATACGCGGGTGCGGCAGTGGCAGCCGGCGGACGCGCGGGCGTCGGTGGACCCACCGTGGCAGGTGACGCAGGCGTATACGCGGGTGCGGCCGGTGCGGGTGCAGCCGTCGGCGGCGCAGCTGGTTGCGCGGGAGGGGCGGCCGGAGGCTTGACCGGAACCGGCGTGGGAGCCGGAGCTGCGGCTGGCGCGGGTGCGGGCTTGGCTGGCGCTGGCGTTCCAGATGCCGGGGGCGCAGCCGGAGCGTTGGGCGCCGGAGCCGCCTTAGGCTTTGCTGAAGCCGGAGGGGAGTTTGGCGTTGACGCTGCGGGCGGCGGATTCGGACTCGGCCCAGAGGTTTGGGCCTCGGTACAGATTGGGGCCGAGGACGCGACTAACGCGCCGAAGACCAGCGCGCTGCGGAGGCAGGTGCGAAACCGACGTAGGTGCGAGGACACGCGATTAAGCATGGAAATTCCAGACCTGTGCCTAACTGGCGCCTCCCGCGCAACACCGCGTGAGGACCAGAATGCTCGAAGCCCAGACGAATATTCCTGAACCTGACACAGCGAACGCGCTTGCTCAATCCACAAAAGATCGACGTCGCCGTTCACGCGGCTTCAGTATCGCCGTCCCCATCCAGGAAACGCGCGATACCAGAGCATTGCATCAGATCCGGACCGCGGCGCGCACGCCAGCTTCACGAACCTTTAACGAAGCAGTCACTCGGTACTCGCATCGCCGCTCGCAAACGCGGCCACGCTCCGCAGCGTCAAGACGTGAAGTGTTTCACTCCGCAGCCGTAACTTCGCAGGCCGAGTCGTGCGCCTTGCACAACTGCGTCTCCAACAACTCCGCAGGCGGCAGCTCGCAGTACACGATCCCTCCGCTGACCTGCACCGGGAATGTCCCGATCGTGTACTCGTCTCCCGAGAGGCACGCGCCCGTATCCAACGCGAACGTCTTCTTGTGCAGCGGACACGCAACCTTCGGCTGACCTTGATGGTCGCCGATGATTCCGCGCGACAGCACCATGTCCTGACGATGCGGACACATGTTTTGCGTCGCGTACCACTCTCCGCGCGATGCGAAGTTGAACACCGCGAGCTGTATTTTGCCGTACTTCACTGCGATGCCGCCATCGCGCGGTACTGCGTCCGCATCGACGAGCGGAACCCAGCGCCGCTGCACCGTGGGCAAACGCACTTTCGCCTTGGCGGGAGGCTTGGCAGCCAATAGCTGCTTTGGCCAATCCGCCGGCCGCCGCTGCGCGCGCTCTTCGATGAAGCGCACGCTCGGATCGGGTTCGGGCGAGTTCGCAAAGTGTTGGAACCGTGCTCGGCGCTCCGAATCTTTCACGACTTCCGTCCACTCGCAGCGGTAGCTCTTCACGAGCTTCGCCATCTCGCGCTCGAGTTCACCGCAAAGGCCTAGGCTGTCGTTCGCGATCACGTCGCGCAGGTGGCCGATGCCCCCTTCCATCTTGTCCAACCAGACCGACGTGCGCGTCAGCCGATCCGCCGTGCGGATGTAGAACATCAGGAACCGATCGATGAAACGGATGCACGTCTCTTCATCCAAGTCTGCGGCGAGCAAGTCTGCGTGCCGCGGCTTGGCGCCGCCGTTGCCGCACACGTACAAGTTCCAGCCCTTTTCAGTCGCGATGATTCCGAAGTCTTTGCTTTGCGCTTCGGCGCACTCGCGGACGCAACCGCTGACTGCGCTCTTCAACTTGTGCGGTGCACGGATGCCTTTGTAACGTTCCTCGATGCGAATCGCGAACGCGACTGAATCCTGCACGCCGTAGCGGCACCAACTGCTGCCGACGCAGCTCTTCACCGTACGAACGGCTTTGCCGTAGGCGTGTCCGCTTTCGAACCCGGCGTCGACGAGCTCCTCCCAAATGTCAGGAAGCTGGTTCAGCTGCGCGCCGAACATGTCGATGCGTTGGCCGCCCGTGATCTTGGTGTACAGGCCGTACTTCTTGGCGACTTCACCGAGCTTGATCAGCTTGTCCGGCGTGATCTCTCCGCCGGGAATGCGCGGAACGACCGAGTACAAGCCACCGCGTTGCACGTTCGCGAGGAAGCGGTCGTTCGTGTCTTGAACGGTCTCGTGGTTCAAGATCCAGTCGTTGTGCACGCTCGCGAGAATCGAGGCGACGACGGGTTTGCACTGCTCGCAGCCGGAACCTTGCCCGACCTTTTCGATGATCTCTTGGAAGCTGCGATAGCCGCGAACCGCGACGATCTCGAACAGCTCCTGGCGGCTGAACTGAAAGTGTTCGCAGACGTGTTTGCTCGGTGCTTTGCCGACTGCGGCAAGTGCCGAGGTCAAGATGTCGCTCATCATCGGCACGCAGCCGCCGCAGCCGGTGCCGGCGCGGGTTTTCGACTTGAGCTCGCCGATGCTGCAGCTTCCGGCGCGAATCTCGGCGCAGAGATCGCCGCGCGTCACGTTGTTGCACGAACACACTTGCGCGCTGTCGTCGACGAGCTCGACGTCGTCGCTGCGTTTGCCCACGATCAACTCATCGGGCGAAACGGGCAGCGGTTTTTTGCCGCGCGACAAAGCGAGGAGTGTTCCGTAGTCTTTTGCGTCGCCGACCAAGATGCCGCCGAGCAGGCGTTTTGCGTCGTCGCTCACGACGAGCTTTTTGTAGACGCCGTTGACCAAGTCGTGCAGCGCGACTTCGCGCGTGGGTTCGCGTTGGGTGAACGGGTCGCCGAACATCGCGACGTCGAGTCCCATCAGCTTCAGCTTCGCGGATTGGTCGGCACCGACAAACGAGGCTTCTTGGCCGACGAGGCGTTTTGCGAGGACGTCGGCCATTTCGTAGCCGGGTGCCACGAGGCCGTACAAAACGCCGCGATGCAGGGCGACTTCGCCGATCGCGTAGATCTGCGGGTCGCTGGTGGAGAGATGGTCATCGACGACGATGCCGCCGCGTTCGCCGACCATCAGTTGAGCGGCGCGAGCGAGCTCATCGCGGGGTCGAATGCCGGCGGATACGACGAGCATGTCCGCTTGAATGTCGAGCCCGTTCGCGAGGCGCAGCCCGGAGCAGCAGCCGTCTCCGAGTACGAGGTTGGGCGCTACGCCGAGGTGAACTTCGACGCCGAGTGCGGTGATGCTGCGGAGCAGAAGTTTTGCGCCGAGTTCATCGAGCTGTCGCGGCATCAAGCGTGGGGCGAGTTCGACGACGTGAACGTGGAGTCCGAGTGCTTGAACGGCGCGAGCCGCTTCGAGTCCAAGCAATCCACCGCCGATGACGATCGCGGACTTTTTTCCGCTCGCGTAGCTCTTGATGGAGGCGAGGTCGTCGATGGTCCGGTACGCAAATACGCCGGGTTGTGCGATGCCGGGAAGAGGCGGAATGAACGGTGCGGATCCGGTGGCGAGTACGAGTTGTTGATACGAGTGCGTATCGCCGCGTTCGGTGCGGATCTCGCTAGCGGCGACATCGATCGAGGCGATGCGTTCGGGCATTCGCAGATCGATCTGTTGTTCGACGTAGGCGCCGGGTTCGGCGAGGCGGAGAGATGTCGGGTCGTCCGATTCGTAGTACTTGGCGAGGTTGACGCGATCGTATGGAGCGTGTGCTTCGTCGCCGAACCAAAGAACGCGATATCGGCCGGAGCGGTCCAGCTCACGTAACCGGGTGCAGAACCGGTGTCCGATCATTCCTGCGCCGACGACAACCACGGTGTCCCGTTTCATTACGGCTCCCTCGTGTAGAACGAGAACGCGTTTCAGGTGAGCGGGCGGACCGAGAACAGATGCCAGCTCGAAGAAGCGCGAACGGCCGAAACGATGTCAGACCTCGTGTTTCAAGCGCTTTTCAAACCAGAAAAATGAGCCCCGAAGATTTCCCTTGAGTGTCAAGAAACCCAAACAAGTTTCATCAACATTTCTTTCAACCGAGTCTCCCGGCCAAACGCGAAACAACGGCCTTTAGAATTCCCAAGAGTTCGGGCCCAAAGTTTCAAAGAAGTATCGAGACTCGACCAATTCCCAAAAGGTCTCGCTCACGTCCCGAGCAGCCGACCGAAGCCTCCCCCGCGCACGGGGATCCATCCCAAGCAACATCGAACGCACCGCAGCATCCACTGCACACGGGGATCCATCCCAAGCAACATCGAACGCAGGTTGCGCGGGGCCGACCGGCGGAACATCGCGATCGGGACCGTCGCGCCGTGCCAACGCCGGATGGGTAGGCTGTTCGTTGGCACGGCGCGAGAGGCGGCTTGCTGCACCGAACGAAAGCGACTGGGGCCGGTGCATCTGCAAGCCGCCGTGTCCCGAGCGCGATGTTCCGCCGGTCGGCTCCGCTCAACCGGCAAGCAAACCGAAAGCAGCGCAAAGACCAAGCCCCTGCCGCCGTCAGCTGCGGTCAGATCAACAACGATCAAACCCCGCCGACGTGAGAGCGAGACCGCCCAGCCCCGTGCTGCTGATACTCAGCGGGTGTCTGCCCAGCCCAAGTCTTAAAAGCGCGCTGAAAAGCCGATTGCTGAGCAAACCCTACGAGTGAAGCAACCTCACCGAGCGGATACCGCCGCGAAGCCAAATACTTCATCGCAAGCTTGTACCGCACCTGGTCCAGCTGCTCCTGATACGTCGTCCCATGCGATCGCAACCGCCGGTGCAAAGTCCGCCCTGAGATCGCCAGCTTGTCGGCAACCCGCCCAGCAGTCGTATTCCCGTGTGGAAGCTCCGCTTCGATGTGCTCGCGAACCCGCGCGACGAAGTCCTCGAGCGAAGGCAACTGCTCCACGAGCTTCCGCCCTTGGTACTCCACCACCTGCAGAGTCACCGGATCGTGACTCGGCAACGGCAACTGCATCGACGAAACACTCGCCACCAACGCGTTGCACTCCGCGGAGAACCGAACGTTCGGCCCGAACAGCGCATGATAAGGAGCCAGGTCCTTCGGCTCGCGCTGCGTGAACCAAACCTCGAGCGGACTCGCCCCGCGATTTGCGAGCGTTCGCCGCGAAAGAATCACGCCGATCCCCAAGTGGAAATCCACCAACTCGCGCGGCTCCAACTCGGGCGACGCAAACTCCCAACGCACCAAACAGTGACCGCCGTGCCAATCCTCGACGCTCACCGAAAACCCATCGCGCATCAGCCGCAAGTACGGCCGCTGCCGATCGACGCCTTCACGCATCGTCGGGCTCACGCGATTGATCGACTCGAGCAACGAAAACGGCATCGACCACGACAACGTCGCGAGTGGATCGATCTGCCCGGCCACTCGAACTCCGAGCGCTTCCTCATCGCCGAGCACCCGCGCAGCCGAACGCCAGAGCCGATACAGCTCTTCGAGACGCATCCGCGAGCCAGGCGCAACGAGATCCCCGAGCGCGAGTCCATCATTCGCGAGCAACGGAGCCAAGTCGACGCCGCGACGACGCAAGTACGTCAGCAGCAGCCAGCACATGGCCGTCGAGGCGGTGTAGTCGGCAACATCAGACCGAGGCGGCACGGCTCGGACTATACATCGGTCGCGCGCACCCTGCCCTGACAGATCGCGGCACTGACGGGAAGTGCCACTAAGTGTTCCGCTTGTGGCTAAGCTGCTGAACCGCTTGCCAAAACTGTGACGGCCTGCCTCAATGGCCGCCTCGAACCGAAAGGACTGCGCGTCATGGCAGTGATCGTGACCGCCGAGCTGACGATCGACGTCCCGCTTCCGGTGGCTTTTCAGCGCTTCACCGACTATTCGAGCTGGGATCTTTGGATGCCACCGATGTTCCGGCCGATCACGGGACCTTCTCGGCAGCTCCGCGCCGGCGACATGCTGAAAGTCGATCTTGGCGAAGCTGGAAGGCGTGTCCGCACGGAATTGAACGTGATTCGGGTACGCCCGAACCGCGAGTTATGCTGGCGCGCAGGCGTTCCAGGCGTGCTCGTAGGCGAGCATTCGTTCTTTTTCACTGAGACTGCAGGAAGAACCGCTCTGCGCTCGGAAGAGCCTTTTTCCGGCATGCTCGCGCACCGCCCCTTGGCAAGCGTCATCGAACGCTCGGCGGCCCGCCTCCATAACCAAATGCTCGCCGGTTTTGCGACTCACGTTCGGGCACTGCGATAACCTCAGGCACATCCCGTGCGATGGCTCGTTTTCCTCCTGCCGCTGCTGGCTGCAAGCTTCACCGCGAAGGCTTTTGCGCAGTCAGTGGACGATGTCGTGCGAGAGCACGTCTCCGAGGAGCTCGAAAAGAAGCCCAAGCGCGAGGAGAAGCCCAAACACGAAGACAAGACCGAGCGCAAACCGGCAAAAAAGCCCGCAGCCGATAGCGGCACCAAGCTCGAGGCTGAACCGGTTCCCGAACCAGAGCCAGTGCCCCAAGGCCCGCCGCTCCCGCAACGCATCTTCGGCGACAACTGGCGGTTCGACATCCAGTTCGGCGTCGGTTACCGCGGTTGGTTTCCGCAACAGTACCCGCTCGTCAGGGTGCAGGCCGGCAGCTACTACATCTGGAACATCGACCTCAAAGCAAAGCTCTTCAAGTTCCTGAGCTTGCGCCGCGGCTACTACGAATCGAACGGCTTCTCCGGCCCGCGCACCGAAGAAGCCGCAGTCGCAGCCCAAGTCGGTTCGTACGTGCCGAAAGCCGCTTGGCTACTCGGCGTGATCGGCTTTCCGCTCTTCAAGATCTGGGAACCGATCATCCGCTACGAAGCGCGCGCGTTTCACACCGAAGCCGATCCAGAACGCCCGGTATGTGTCGTCACGCCCGACGTCGCCGACGATCTCTCGCTGTGCGATCGCAGTCGCAATCCGCTGCGCATGACGTCGTCGTTCGAGACGCTCGTGATCGGCGTGCGTTACGACAAGAGCAAAGACCCGAGCGCAGTGCTCGCGCAACGCGACACGAAGTTTCCGCCGATCACGTTCGGCATCGGCTTGATGCAGTACCGCAAGCCTTATCAAGTCACGATCAACAACAACACGCTCGATGATCTCCTCTTCGATGGACGCTTTCGCGGCGCGGGTTTGGCCGGCGGCATCGAGATCGCCGGCGGCCCCGACAAGTTCCACGTCAACGCAGACGTTCAAGTCGGGCTCGGTGAAGTGAAGCTGCTGCAAGGCCTCACGCTGAACTCGCTGGCTCCCGAAGACTGGCTGATCGGTTACGTACAAGGAAACGTGACGGTCGGTTACCACTGGCCGATCTGGCGCGCCGCACCCACGCTGATGTTCGTGCCCCAAGTCACCGCGGGTGGAGCGAGTTTCTTCTTCTTCAAGGCAGTACAAAAGGAAGGCGAAGAGGCCGATGCTGCGACCGCCAATTGGGACTTCCTCTGGTCGGTCAACGCGGCCCTCGTTTTATCGCTCTGAACCGCATTCGGCTTGCATCCCGCAACCTGGACGGGCACGGTCAGCCCGATGTTTTGGACCGAGATTCGAACTCGTTCGCGACTGTTCCAGCGTTTGATTTGCGTGGTTACGCTGCTCGCGCTGCCGACTCTGCCGATCACGGCAGGGTGTGCATCGAAGTCGCAAGCGAACCCAGCCACCGTACCGACGCAGACCACCGCAACTGCGAAAGCGGGCGCTTGCGATCAGTTCGCGACCCGCTTGTGCTCGGAGCTCGGCGCGAAGACCGAAGCCTGCATGTCACTGCGAAGCGTGCGCGAGTGGTTTCCGGAGAAAGCCTGCGAAGTTGCGCTGACGGATCTGGACGGTGCGCTCGCACGCGTGCGGAACCTACGCGAAGATTGTGTGACGCTCACGACGAAGATCTGCGCCGAGCTCGGCGAGTCGAGCCCGGTGTGCGAAGAGGTCAAACACGATCTGCCGGAGATCCCGGTCGGCCAGTGCCGCATGCTGCTGAGCCACTACCCGGAGCTCGTCGCGCAGTTGCGCGCGCGGGATCAACGTAATCACGCGCTCTCGCCCGAAGCATGGTCGAGCCTGACTGCGGGCACTCCGGCGACGTTGGGCCCCGCCACGGCCAAGGTCACGATCGTCGAGTTCTCGGACTTCCAGTGCCCATACTGCGCGCAGGCGCATGAAACGGTGCATCAGCTCCGCGAGCGCTACGCCGATCAAGTGCGCATCATCTTCCGGCATTTCCCGCTCGCGTTTCACGAGCACGCGCGAATCGCGGCTCAAGCGGCGGCGGCGGCTCAAGCGCAAGGCAAGTTCTGGCCGTTCCACGATCGCCTGTTCTCGCACCAAGACGCGCTCGATCGCAAAAGTCTCGAAAGTTACGCGCAGGAGCTCGGGCTCGACGTCGCGGCATTCAAGAAGGGGCTCGACGACAACGCGTACAACGCGCAAATCGAGGCCGACATGGCGCTCGCTCGCAGCGTACGCGTCGACGGAACACCCACGATGTTCATCAACGGCAAACGTGCCGAAAATGCCACCGAGATCGATGCCGTGGCGCCACTGGTCGATGCGGCGCTCGCAACCAACTGAGTGCGCGCACGTGTAGCCCTCTTAGCCGGGGCCCACAAGGGCGAAGAGCCACGAGACCGTCGTTTGCAGGCTATCGCCCCAGGGTGCAGAATCGTCGCCCCTGGATTGCCAGACCGCACGGAAACCATTATCAATACACGCCCCGCAGGTCCTGGGGGCCACCTAATCACCTCTTCACGAGATCGCCAACGCG
>DASRXR010000228.1:0-2682 GCA_035687405.1 Polyangiales bacterium | reverse complement strand
CGCGCATACTCGGGCGAGCCGACGAACGTGCTCGGTGCTTTCGGAAACTACATCGACAACGTCTACATCGAGCCACGCGGCAGTGGCGAGCGCCTTCCGTGGACCTACTCCGCAGATCTGCGCCTGGTGTACGGCATACCGCTCGATCAGCACTCGTCGATCGCGCTCACCGTCGACGTGTTCAACCTGTTCAACCTCCAGAGCGCAGTTGCGCGCGACGAACGTTACACCGCGTCGGACGTGCGCGCCGTCGAGGGCGGCAGCGCGCGCGATCTCACGAACGGAGACGGTTCGGCGTTCGATCGAACCGCGCAGCGGAATCCGAACTTCGGAAAACCGACGGCGTATCAGCCGCCGCGCATCTTCCGGTTCGGGCTCAAGGGTACGTTTTGACCATGCACGATCGCACCTTCGTGCACGTCATCTCGAGTCGCGTGTGCGTGCTCGCTTTGTTGTTCGGCGCGTGCGATCAGCCTGCGCCGAAGTGCAACGTCGCGCATGGTGCGTTCTGGGCCCAATACGAACTCGTGTCGGGCGAAGGAGAGTGCGCGATGCTTACAGGCGAGGAGCTCGACGTGCAGAGCTACTACGCCCAGCGTTCGAACGACGACAAGCGGCCGGACTACGACAAAGCTTCGATCGCGATTCAACCATTCACGTTCACGGCTGCGCTCGCGAATGCAGCTGGGATCGCCGAGCCGGAAGTCGACGATGTGCCGTACGCGATCGGGCGATTCGGCACGACCTCGCCGCGCAGCGACGGGTTTTGCGTCGCGCCCAAGCTCACCACGGCTCAGCTGCACTTACCCGAAGTGGCCGAGCACGAGGTCGACATGTGTACGATTGCTCCGCCCGCGCCAGCCGTCGACGTGAGCTACGCGTTCAGCAACGTGCGTGTCTACTTCACACCCGCGGCGATCGGCACGCAGTTCACGGCCGACCTCACGTACACGCAAGCCGATTGCGTCGCAAAGTACAGAGTCGCTGCGGTCTATCCGATCGTGTCGTGTGGGGCTCCGACGCCGCTCGAAGACGTAGGCGCGAGCGACGCTGAGACCGATGCCGCGGGCCTCGATGCAGCTGCGAGCGACGCTGAGACGCCTCTCGATGCAGCTGTGAGCGACATCGACGCAGGTGACGTTGCAGCCCCAGATGCGGACGTCGACTCAGGCACGACCGCAGACGCGGGCGAGCCATGCCCTCCACCCGAGCCGCCGGCCGGTCCGTCGGTTCCTGACGACTCGCTGTGCGAAGGCGCCGGCATCAACCCGGACTTCGCGGTGAAGTGTGATCCGGTGGCGATGATGTGCGTGCTCGCAAAGAATGCGCCTTCATTGAAGTGAGGCCAACGGCCGTGAGTTGCACGTCATCGCCGCGCAAGCTAATCCGCGTGTCGCTGTACGGAGTTGCACTTGCACTCGCTGCCAGCGTTTGGCCGAACGCGTCGCAGGCATTTTGTCGCACCAGTACCTGCACCGACTGTCCGCGTGATCCGCCTACTGGTTGTACGATCGGCGGCACTCCGATCGCGTGGCCCAGCGCGTGCGTCAGTTTTAGTCTGAACCACGTTGCGTCCGAGTCGTTCGACTTCGCCACCGCGTCGGCCCTGATGGGGGAGGCGTTTGCGATTTGGGAGAGCGCGCGTTGCGGGAGCGACGAAGCACCACCTTCGATCCGAATTAGTCCCGTATTCGGTCCGGCCGTGTGCGCGAAGCCGCAGTACAATCCGGATTCGGGTAACGCCAACTTGGTCGTGTTCCGCGACGATGTGTGGCCGTACTCGAGCAAAGGCAACGAGCTGGCCGCGACCACGGTCACGTTCGACGACGACGGCCTAATCTACGACGCGGACCTGGAGATCAACGCGACCGGACCGCTCAACGTGCCCATGTCGGAGAATGTGCAAGCGGAGCAGCTGGTGCAATTCGGGATCATCCCCGACCAGCATGACCTGTTGTCGATCATGATCCACGAGGCCGGTCATTTTCTGGGGCTCGACCACTCGCGCGAAGAGAGCTCGATCATGCAGGCCGAGCTGGCCCCGGGCGAAGTGCGTACACAACTCACCGCGGACGACGTCGCCGCCGTCTGCGAAGCCTACCCGCCCGACCGTGAGACAGCCGCGTGCAACTTCGAGCCGCGCGGGGGCTTTGCGTCCGCGTGCGACTCCACGCCCGTGAGCGGCGGCTGCAGCTTACAGCCGCGGGCGCGCGGCAGTGGCGTGGAGCTCTCGCTGCTCGCATCGCTCGCGACCGCGCTGAAGCTCAGACGAGCTCGCAGGCGAAACGACCGATGATTCGATGTCCTGAGTGCGGGCTTCGGGTCCCGGCCACATCGCCTTTGTGTCCGACCCACGGACCCGTACCGCCGAACAGCACCGGCTCGGATGCGCCGCGCCCGCGCGACTCGAAGCTGCCGGATGCGTTTGCGGCGCTCGGCTATCGCGTCGTGAACGTGATCGGACGCGGCGGCTTCGGTGTCGTCTACGGGGCGGAGCGCATCAGCGATGGAACGCCGGTTGCGATCAAGCTCGCGTTGAACGAGCAGTCGGACGGGCCGGTGAGCTTGATGCGCGAGGTCGCTGCGCTGCGTACGGTCGGGCCGCCGCACGTTCCGGAAGTGTACGAGTCTGGGGAGATACCCGACGGCTTCTACGTCGCGATGGAGCGCATCGATGCGCCG
>DASRXR010000227.1:0-3150 GCA_035687405.1 Polyangiales bacterium | reverse complement strand
CGGCTGACCGATCTCGCTGCGATGCTCACCGCTCTGCGCACGCACAAGTTGATCTTCTTGCGCAGTGAAGGCGGCCTCACACTGGATGGGCAGTTCTTGTCCGTGATCAACTTGAGTGACGAGTTCGGTGCGCTGTTCGCGCGGCCAGAGTGGACGGAGGCGCAGCGCGAAATGTTGACCTGCTCGCGACGCGTGGTCGAGCTCGTGTCCCACGAGTTACTGGTCACGCTCACGTCGCCCCTCAGCTTGTTGCACGAGCTGTTCACGGTGAAGGGTGCCGGTACGTTGCTGCGCCCCGGAGCACGCATCGAGCGTCATGAAGGGCTCGACGGGGTCGATCTCGACAAGCTGCGCGGGTTGCTCGAATCGAGCTTCGACAAGCCGTTGCGCCCGAACGTGCTCTCGCGCAGCTATTCGGCTGCGTACATCGAGAGCCGCTATCGAGGCGCGGCGCTCGTGATGAGCACGCGGCTCGGCTCGTACATGTCGAAGTTCGCGGTGACGCGAGAAGCGCAAGGCGAAGGCATCGGGCGCGATTTGTGGCAAGCCTTGGTCGCGGACAACCCGGTGCTGTTCTGGCGCGCTCGCTCGCACAACGCGATTCGCTCTTGGTACGAGAAGCAGTGCGACGGGCTCGTGCGCGTGCGCGAATGGACGGTGTACTTCAAAGGGCTCGCGCCGGAGCGCATCCCGGAAGCGATCGGCCACGCGCTCTCGCAGCCGCTCGACTTTTAGTCTTCAGAACATCGTACTGAAGAACGACCAGATCAGCAGGCTCGAGGATTCCCACATCGGCGGGTACGCCCACGTGTGATCCATCCCGTAGAACGTGCACATGACGACGGGCGCGCCGCTCGGACAGCCGCGATAGAACCGACACTGACCGCCGGTGATGTCCCAAGTGTCATATTGCGGGGAGCAACCGTTGCGATCGATCCAGTAGTCGCGCGCTTGAGTTCCGCAATTGTAGTTGATGAGCGAGTCCGCATCGCCGTGGAGAAGTAACACTGGCAGCGCGCCACCCTCGCAATCGCCCGAATACGTGCCGCCCGAGTGTGGTGCGACCGCGCGCAGCCGTGCGCGGCCGAGCTGGCAGCCGAGCTGATTCGACATATAGCCGCCCATCGAAAATCCGGTCACGAACACGCGCCCGCGATCGAGACACTGATCGATTTCGATGTCGTTCAACATCGCATCGAGGTACGCGACGTCGTCGGCAGTGGTACTGACGAAGTTGCCGGGCGGGCAGACGTTGCGGCCGACGTTCCACGGGGCGTTGCCGGCTTGGCCGGTCGGATACACGGTGATCACGTGATCCCAATCCGCAACGATGTCGAAGCCAGTGGCTTGCTGCATGTCGGCGCCTTTGCCGCCGGCGCCGTGGTAGACGAACATCACGGGCATCGCAGTGTTCGGATCGACCATCGGCGGGATGTGCACGATGTACTCGCGGTTGTCGTACATCCGCGTCGTGTTTCCCGGTGAACCGGGTTTGCCGGTGCAGGTCGGGCGCGGCGGCTCTTGCGGCGCGCCGCCATCGTCCTCATCGACGCCGGCGTCGTCTTCGAACATCGGCCACGGAATCCGCGGATCGACGAACGGTGGTGGGGCCTCCGCACCCGCGGGCGACGGCTGATCGGGCGGCGGCGGCAGCTCCGTCGGCGGGGGTTGCCCGCCGCCATTCGAGGCCGGCCCGCCGCCGTTAGCTGCTGGCGGCTTCTGGCCCTCGGGCTCGTTCACCGCCCCATCGAGGAGATCCACGTCGCGCGTGCGACCGGTCGCTGTCATTCCGGCTTCGAGTGGGTCGGACTGGTCGGGCTCGTCGGTACTCGCGTCGAGCATCTTCACCGGGCGAACGACTCGCTCTGGATCGGACGAGCTGCAGCCAGCCCAGAAGAAGCTCGCGCCACACCACACTGCCAACAAAGCTCGCGCACGCACAGCGCACCTCGAGGGGAACTCGAGCGCTGTATCAGCTTCGAGCTGCGTCCACCAGTGCTGCCCCCAAGGCGTATTGATCTGACGATCGCGCAAGGCTTCGCCTTCGTGGTGCCCGCGCGTGAGCGAAGGAATACTCCTCGTATTTTGAGCTCGCGCGCGGGTGCCACGGAGGCGAAGAACAAGCGAGCGGCAGGTCAATACGCCTTGGGGGCAGCGCTAGCCGTGCGGAAGTGGTGACGCTGGAGGCGGCACCGACGTGCGCAGTGACGGCATATACGTCTCCGCGATTAGGTACAACGGCCGGCGTTTGCTCTCCTCGAGCACCTGACCGAGGTACTCGCCGAGCACGCCGAGCGTGAGCAGCTGCACACCCGACAAAAACGAAACGAGCACGGCGAGCGACGTCCAGCCAGGCACGACGTGGTGAAACACGACGTTCATGATCACCGCGTACATCCCGAACAAAAACGCGAGGAGCGAGACACACAGCCCGAAGTACGTCGCGAGCCGCAGCGGCAAGTGCGAGAAGCTCAGCACGGCGCGCAGAGCGAACATCAACATGTGGAGCGTGCTGTAGTGCGTGACGCCCCCCGCGCGCTCAGCTTCGTCATACCTGACTTCGACCTGACGAAACCCGACCCACGCGTAAATGCCGCGCAGAAAACGGCTCTGCTCGCGCACGCGGCGGATCGCATTCACGACCTTGGCATCGAACAGCCGGAAGTCCGGCGAATCGGGCGTGATCGAGTACGGGGAGATCGCGTTCAACACGCGATAAAAAGCCGAGGACGTCAAACGCTTCCAGGCCGACGCCGCTGCATTCGCGCGGACGCCCGAGACGATCTCCGCACCTTGTTCCCAGGCCGCGATGAAGTCCGGCAACCGCTCCGGCGGGTGCTGCAAGTCCGCGTCCATCGTGATCACGGCATCGGCATCGGCGACGTCGAGCCCGGCAGTGAGCGCAGCCTGATGGCCGAAGTTGCGCGAGAAGCGCAGCAAGCCGACGCGAGGATCGACACGCGACAGGGCGAGACAGAGCTCGGCGCTGCGATCGCGCGACCCGTCGTCGATGAACAAGATTCGAAACGCGTATGGGAGCGGCGAAATCGAGGCCAGCGTCCGCTCGTAGAATTGCTGAATGCACGCCTCTTCGTTGAACACGGGTACGACGATGTCGATCGACCGAAGCGGCGGAATCGCAGGCATCCG
>DASRXR010000226.1:0-6144 GCA_035687405.1 Polyangiales bacterium | reverse complement strand
CGCCGAACGTGAGCACGTCGAACGATTCTTCCCGCCTGTTGTGATCGCGGGTGAAGAGCACGCGCTGGAAGTAGACTGTGAAAAACTCAACTACGGGGCGTGGCCTAATCCGCTGCGGTGGGGCGAGGTCACCAACATCGTGATCAAGGACAAGACTCTGCGGGGCAGGCTGCTCGCAGTCAGCTTCAACGGTCTCAAGTCGATCGACACCATCGAGATCCCACTGAAGAAGCTTTCGCAACCGGAGGGCGAAGTGCTGGCAGTGGTCGGTCGTTATTACGGGCGCGGAATTGCCGCCAAACAGCACAATGCAGCGAGTCCCGTTGCAAGCGTGTAGTCAGTCCAGTCGCGGGCGCGCGCGAGCTTACTCCGGCAAACGGATCGTTCGGAACAACGCTTGCGCTATTGGCAACGTTTGCTTGGACACACAACTCGCTTCCATCGTCAGTGTGGGCTTCGTGTACTCGCCCCGAGGCAAGTGAACTGAGGTTCTCCAACGACCGTCGACCTTAGACGTGTACGTCACGAGCATCGTCGGCACGCCAAAGATCTCGATGGCTTCGTACTCACCTGGCTCGGCGCCGTCGCCCTCGAGCGAGTTCGAGGCGTTGCCGTAGTCGCCGACATAGGTGCACGCCGCCGAATCGAATTTGACCACACACGAGTCAATCCCCTGGACTGGGATCTCTACGAGATCGCGCGGCGCTTCGAACGTATAACCACAATCGGTCGAGACATCCATCCAGTCGTCGGTGCTCACTTCACCCAAGTCCGACGCGTCGCGATCTTCGCCTGCGTCGGCCGACCGAGAAGGCCCAGAATCACGCGGCGGGTCGTCATGATCCTTCGCGCAGCACACGGCTCCCAACATCAGGACGAGCGCGAACGAGTTGCGACGGGGTGCGGTCATGCGCCGAGCTTTCAGCAAATCGGCTGCCGCTGCAAGCTGCATCACAGACCCTGCTCGGGCGGCAACGGCGGCTGACCTGTCAACTGCTCTTCCGCAATGCCAGACCGTGCCGCGGTCGAGTATGCACATTCATCAAGTCATCGAGAAACACTTGCGAGATGGCGTCCAAGTGCTGCCGTTGTTGGTTGTACGACTGAGACCGTGGCCGGTCGACGCGCTCACCGCAACTCTACCGCGCGGATCGTCTCGACTCGCTGCGAGATTGCCACCAACAGATTGATCAACACGTCGTACGCCGCCGCGTTCATCCCGCGATCTCGGAACACGTATGTCAACTGATCGAGTGTGATCTGCGGGTCGTCGTCGGGAATCAGATCCATCTGATCGTGCAACGGTTCCGGTTCGCGAAAGCCCCCCAGCGCACCGACCATCGACCAAATCTGAAGCGTCTCGATCAAGATCTCCTGCTTCGAGTCGGCAAGGTCGCTCGCAAAGTCGACAGTCAACTCGATCGTTCGTTGCGTCAACTGCTCGTTGAGCTTGAACGGCACCGCCGTCAAACGCTCCGGATACTCGCTCGCGGCGAGCTCACGCGTCGACTGTGCGCCCGCTGCAGCGATCGTTAGCTTGCGAACTGCGTGGCGCGTCGCGTAGACCAAATTCGCGAGGACCACGATCGCCGTCGGATCGACTCGCAAGCTCGAGAAACTCCAGTTCGGCTGCAAGCCACGCGCATCCGGCTCGTCGGACACCAGCTTGGCAGCGACCCTCGCAGGCGGAACGGTTTGCCCACCGAGTGCGCCGTACTCCGCCAGGCGAGCAAACCAAACCACGACACAGCGAAGTTGGTCGAACGCTTCGTCGTCGAACGGGTTGTCCAGAACGACATGCAGAGTCGCCGGGCCTCCCGCACCGAGATCACCGCGAACCTCGACCGGGAACGGCAAACCTTGAACTCTCATTCGTCGAACCTGTGGAGCCAACTGTCCGCAACGTCGCGTTCGACGCCGAGGATGTTGTAGTGCGGCACGGTCCACACATCGAGCACGATCGGCTCGATCGCTCGATGCACCTGGCGCAGAATCTCGACGTCTTTGTCCTGGCGATTCACATCGCCGACGGGCGGCACCGGACCCGCTTGCACGAGAGCTCCCCCACGCAACGGCGTGAGCGTGGCACCTGCTTGCACCGCGGAATCGAGTGCACTCACTCCGTCGAGCTGCTCGAGCAAGGGCTGACCGAGATACGTGAGCCAACCCGCCGAGTACAACCGCTTCCTCGGCACTTTGCCATCGTCAGCGATGATGAGATCTCCGCGCTGACCGCGATTGTGAACCAGCATGCCGCGATGGCGCTGTGCGAGCCGCCAATTGACCGGCAACGCGCTCTGTTCAAACTCGCGGCCCCAAACTACGTCGTAGCCGATGCTTGCGATCGCTCCCCAAAACGGCACCGTTGCCAGCATATCGCTGAAGATGCTGATGATCTTGGAAGCGGACTCGGGTGTCGCAAATGCGATCGGAAGCGCGATCGCTACGTCGTCATTCGTCCATTCCTGCTTGCCTCCGAGCGACCATTCACAAGAGTACTCGCCGATCTGACATTCAGCTGCGCTGGTGATCGAGTAGAAACGCCCGCGCTTGTCGAGCTCGGAAAGCTCTTTGACGGCGCGACGAATCGCCGCTGCATTGAGCGGCTTGTATGAGGACGTGGTCAAGGCATGCAGGTGCGCACGCTCCGGCTCCGGCACGAGCGCGAGAAACTTCTCGAAGATCGTGCGGCCATGCGGCGCGAGCTCTTTCCCCGTTCCGTAAAACTCCATCACGAGGGCGGGCCGACCGACGACCCAAGTCTCGGTGCCTTCAGTATGTTGTGCGCGTGCTTGTTGCCAGTCCATCGAGTCACCTCAGGGGCAGATCGCGATCGCCATGCCGTTGCCCGAACCTTTGCCGAGCGCACTATAGCTGGCGTTTTGGAACGGGCTCATCGACGGCTTCTTACCACCCGGCTTCGAAACGCCTTTGCCCGAGGGATGCCCAGGCGGACACTTGAATTTGAAGTCGTAGAATGTCTTCGAACCATCGGCGTTCAATGACGCAGCATCTGGATAACAATTGCCTTTGAGCGCGGCGAACGCAGCCTTGATCGCGGAGCCGCCCTGCTTGAACGCCGCTGCGAGATTGGGTCGCGGAGCATTTGTCGGAATTGGCGCCGGGACTTCTCCGTCCACTTTGATCGGCTTCAAATCATCATCCAACGCCGGCCGCTTGTAACCCTTCTCTCCTTCGATCTTCGGACTCCCATCCGGAGGTGTCTTGTTGCGATGCTCCTGAATCTTGTCCTCACAACAGGAGTGCTTGTCCTCACCGAGTTTCAAACAGGATTTCTTCTTCCCATCCACCGTGGTGGGCGATGTGGTTTCGTCGCAATGCTTCGCAATATCCGTCAACACTTGGATCGCTGGCAACGGCGACTGCATCTCTCCATTCATCGTCGCCGAGTTCGCAGGCGCCCCCGGGATGCCACAGTTGTTCATCATCAAGTCGCCCAGGTATTGGGTGAACTTGCTTTGAATCCGAACTGTGATCTCACCGGGCGTGATGAACTTCGTCGGCCCTTCCGCGTTGTTTGAGATGAGCCCGCCGCCGGTCGCCTTGCTCGCGATGTCCCCGCTGCTTCCGAAGCTCGAGCCAGTGATCGCGATCGGGTTGCCCTCGATTTTCACCGACTTGGAGTAGCCCTGGCAGTCCTTGCCGCTCGTTCCGATGTTTGGCAGCGGAGTCGGTGCAAACGGCGGCGGCGGCGGAGGCATCTTGCAGATATTCGGCAGATTCGCAGCTGCGACCCCACCGCTACCTTTAGTCACCGGAGTCTTCGGTGGATGAACCGCGACTGTTGGCATGACCTAAGCCTCCCCCTGTTCGATCAGCGCGGCGCCGCGCAAACCTTTCCAAGACGCACCCCACACGACCGCACGCGGTCCATGCGCATAGCCGCGCTGCCACGCGCGTACTGCAAGCACGACGTTGAACGCCGCGCTCGCAGCACCCAGATCACCACACGCGCCAACCGGCATCACGTACTGCGTGCCATCGCGAAACCACGCACCGGTGCGCAACAACGCAAATCCCCAATCCGTCCCGCGCGAGCGCTCGCCATTGATGTCGCAATACACATCTGCGACGTACGCGCGCTCGTCGATCGAGTCTCCCGCAACACGCACGACTGCTTCGGTGAGAGCCTCCCCGAGCGTGCCGGCACCTTGCATCGGATCCCGCTTCTCCTGCGCGCATGCAGCCGCGCGCACGTACGCGAGCGTCGGCAGCCGAAGCTGGCGTTGGATGTTCGTACTCGCGAGGACGATTGCTGCAGCACCTTCGCCAGGCAACAAACCCGAACGAGTCTCTGCGCGTAAAATCCGCCGATCCGCCTCGAGCCAATCGAGCGTGTCAGCGTCCAGATACGAATCTGCACCTGCGACTATGACGAGCTCGTCTTGCGCGTTTGCAATCCGCACGATCGCACGTTCGAGCGCGTGAATCGCGCCCGCATGCCCCTCACCCACGCGTTCGACCTGAAAGCGGGGGCCACTCTCCGACTCGAGCATCAAATCTCGTTGCACGCGTCGAGCTTCGTTGACTCCGAAACCAGGCCGCGCTTCGGGCAACGAGAGCAGCACTGAAAACGTATCGTTCGACGCGCGTCGACCGAGCTTGCCAACTGCTTCGATCAAGGCCGCGCGAGCGAGCGCACTGACGCGCCGATATCCGAGCAACCCGGGTTCGAGCACACCATCCGACGCGCACCGAAGTGGTTCGCCCGCCGCATCGACCATGAAATCATGTTCGCGCATGCGGGTGATTCCAGCTCGCACTGCGGCGGCGGACCCTTCAGCACTGAGGCCGACTGGAGTACGCGCCGCAACCGCAACGATGTGAACCGCACGATTCATGTGAGATAGGGCTTCTCACCGATGATCGTTTGATCGAGATATTCCTCATCTCGCGGCTCGACTACTAACGTGCTCTGCCAAACCACGCTGACCTTGGAGTCGTCCGGTCGAATCAGTACCGATGTCATACGACCGCGATGTTCTTGTCGCCGGCGGCCGAAAGCGGTCGTAAACGTCAGATAGATCTTGGGCAGCTCGAATCGCATGGAGCCAGTCGGGTTCAAGTTCGTGAGCTCCACCGGCTCACCCCCGCGAAGATGATTTGCGACTCGTTGGTCCGGCGGCGCACTCGCAGCATACAGAGGGTCGTAGTCTTCGGGTAACAGTGGCTTTCGCGTGCGCTCCCACTTCGCGTCGTACGTTCCCGCGAGCGCGCGACGCGGCAGCCACGCAGCGTCGATCGGACCGAACCCCGCGGGGCCGTTTTTCGCGACGTCGCCGCTGGGATACTCCACGGTCGGCGCAGGTTTGTGAACGAGCCGGCTCGGGTCGAGCGCGAAGCCAACACCGATCGGATTGCGGTCGTCGTGCGTATGCCGACTCGGATCTCGATCCGTCGCATCCCGACCGCCATACGCTTGTTCGTAGCGGATCGGCCGAGAACTAAAAGGCTGGGGGGACGAGGTTGTTAGTCCACCGGTCGGCGCAGTGTAAAAGACGCGTTCGCCGTGGACGCGCAAGCTCTTGCGAAGATCCGCGACGCGCAGCGACACCGCGACACTCGTGCTTCGTTTCCCACCGACGGCGTGTGCTGACGCGTCCAAGACCACGTCGGTACACGGCTTGACCGCCAGCAGATCCGAATCGAACCGCAGGCTCGAAGCCCCGGGCTTGCCGTGATACTCCGGAACGAGAAGCGGCGGCGGTTGTTCGTCTGCGAGCTGCAGTCGACCGCCTGCACGAATGTCGAACGTCGCCTTCACGGCCACGACCCAGTGCGCCACGCCACCCTTATCGCGAGTCCAATTGCGCTCGGCGGCGTACGGCGTGTGATTGGCGAGCGCCCACATGTTCACGCGCTCCGCGACGCAACGACGTTTGCGAACGAATGGAGTGTCATCCTCTCCTCCCAGAAGACACGCGGTACGTATACCGCGGCTCCGCGCTTCAGACTCGAACTAATCGGAGTCGCGCGCAGCAGTCGGAGACCGCGTCATTATCGGCGGTCACTCCGGCGTCGAACCACCCCGCCGCAGCGCGCGCTCGATGCAGCTCGGAGGTTCCGCGCGCCGCCGTCCGCTGCGTTTGGAGCACGCCGTCCGCGACGGCCCCCCGAGTCGCT
>DASRXR010000225.1:0-3093 GCA_035687405.1 Polyangiales bacterium | reverse complement strand
TGCTGACTGTCCTTGTAACGATTCTCCGTACTGACTATCGGCACGCGTGAGGCTGGCGGTCCACAGTATCAGGACGACCACGGCTAACGGACGCGTGGCACTATCAATGGAACGCATCCTAGGCTTCAGTCGAAGTATGTTTCGTCGCCGACCACGAAGGTTGGACAGCAAACCGACGAGGCATTCGCCTCCGGCTCCACCACCGTACAGCCGGCAGGAGGCCTGGCGGAGCACAGATAGTTGAATGCATTGCTCTCGCAGGATTCGTCGGCATCGAATGTGCGAGCGCATCCCGTTCGCAGAGTGAATGCCGAAGCGCACTGCTCATAGGGCGATGGGTCACACCCCTCTGACTCGCCACTCTCACAATCGTATGGCGCCGTCGTGGCGCAGGCGACATAGCGTGCGAGCTCAAGTCCACAGCCCGTCGGCTCGTGAGTCTGCTGGAGCTCCTCGCACAACCCCAGCTCAGCTTCCAACGAGGTATCGCTGGGACACTGTTCAACGATATGGGCAGCGAACTCCGCACAGCTCGCATGGACAGGGGATGCCCCCGTTCCGCTGCTGCCGCCCGCGGCATCGGCGCCGTCGCTCTCGGCAGAGCTACATCCGCCCAACAGCAAAAGGGAAATTGAAGCCGTTATCGCGTAGATGGGAGCGAATACGTCACGGCGGCTCGCAGACATTGCTGGTGCACACGTATCCCGAGTCGCAACAGTCAGCATTGTCAACGCATCCGTACCTTCCATCGTCAATACACTGGGGCAGCTTTGTCTCCGACGCGTACAATAAGTACGCAATCGTAGCGCCCATTGCTTGCTCGACGAGAGGTTGAATTTGCGCGCGTTTGTCATCGTAGTAACGGGTAGGATCCTCGCGCAGATTGTCGTCGTCAATAAAGTTAACTTGCGGCTGAACGATTGCGAATAGATCCGACAAAGCATCATCATCCTCGATTACCTGAAGTGACGTGCAAATGTCACAATAGGGCCATGCGTCGACGTCATCGCCGCCAGCAAGCGTCAGAGTCTGCTCCGCGAGAGCCGTGATGAAGTTGCGAACGCCATTGCTCCCGAGAAACGTCCTCCAGACGGAGGTAGAGGTGATGCTCAAAGAAAGGCTCGTTATTCCCGTCAGCAGAACTGGTGTCCATGGCGCTTTTGAGTGGTAGGACAGAGTTAAATGAGGGTCTGACGCGCGTGAAGCGCGCGAATAACCTTCTAAATTCGCGTTTTGTGGTCTTTACGTCCGGCATTGTGAAATGAATGACACAAGATGGGCACGCGCTTGGGCACGCCCGAACGAGACGTTGGCCGTCGCGTTGCAAGATACGCTGCGCCCGAGTTCAGTCAGAGAAGCGAGTTCGTCTATGACCTTGGACGGTCAACGAGGCCGCCGACGCTGCGCCGCACCGTTGCGCGTACTCAGCGTCCTTGGACAGAAGCAATTCCGCCCTCTGTGCGAACAAGTCAGCGCGGCGCACGTAGCGACTGTACGAACCGCCTTAAGGCCGGCGCGGCGAAGCCTGCCGTCTTCTGCGGGGCGAACGCCCCGAGCACAAGCGCGCCGATGATGAACGCCAGCACCGCACCCGCTTCATGTGCACCCAATTGGTAACGAGACCGCTGCTCGATCGCTGCGATCTCAGTATCGATCAACCTCCGCACCTGCTTGAACAGCACCGGGTTGCGCAGCGCCTCCGAGAAGACCCCGACCCAGCAGCGCGCCGCTGCGACGTCTGCCCGCTCGTCGAGCTTGAGCGCGCCGTCGACATACGAAAGCAGCGGGTGGTCGCCGCCGTAGCCGGAGGCGCGGGCGCGGAACCGCTCGACCAGGCTCTTGAGCAGCGAGAGCAGCATGTCTTCCTTGCTCTCGAAGTGATGGTGCACCAGACCGGGCGCGATACCCGCTTCGCCCGCGACCGCCGCGATCGTCGCGCCCGCGTAGCCTTGCGTGGCCAGAACCCGCGCGAACGCGTTCAGGATTTCGGCACGCCGCTCTTCACGCTTGCTCGGCCTGCCCATTGTTTGGTTGTGTAACCAACTTACGGGCGGCAGGATAGTCAGCATGGACGAAGCAGATCCCACGCAGGCGCAAGTGGCCGTGTGGACCGCGATGGCCCAGCACTTTCTGGACATCGAAACGGAGGAAGAAATTCCGCACACCGCTTTACTGTGCGTGCAGTCGGGCCTGAGCATCGAGCAAGCTCGCGCGATCTGGCAGCACGAGGTCTCGCCTGCGCTTTACCCAAACCTGTGGAATGTGGCCGGCGAGTGGGCGGGCTGGGACGAAACCTGGCTGGTGGAACGCATCCTCAAGTCGCGCCGACGGTTGCGCGGTTTGCTCGGCTACGTCTTGTACCGCTTTCAAGTCCAAGGTCTGCACGACGTGTGGCTCGCGATTGAGCGCGTCATGAGCACGCTGCTCGCTGCACCCCTCGAGGAACGCACGCGCCTCGCGCAAGACATGTCCAAACGAGAGTGCTAGCAGCCGAGGTGGTCCTGTGAGCAAGGCAAAACGCGACAAGGAAAAGAAACGAAGGCAGAAGGAACGAGCCCGCTTGAACCGGAAGGCTCGCGAGTCAAGAGCGGCCGCGCTCGTCAGCGATGTGCCTAAGACGGGTTGGGAGGTGACCTACTGGGTCGTCGCCTTCTTGGATCTCATGGGCTACAGTAACGTGCTCAACGGCTTGGACGAATTCGGGCCATCTCGCGACGGTATTGACCAGGAAAAGTACGCTGCGGCGTACGGTCGCGCGCACAAGATACGAAAACGATTTCACGCGTTTCTAAAGCCCAAGCCTCAAGACGTCACGGGAGAACTGCCATGGGTGGATGGCATCCCAGAAAGCGTCAAAAGGCTCGTGCTCCACTCGCGCAGGATGCGCGTCATCGAAGCTCCCGGCGCCGATCATATGGTGCTGATATTGTCGATGTCCCCCGAGGTAGACCACTATCCGTGGCGAGCGTTCGTGGCAATGCTGACGACCGTTTCGATCGCCATGATCGTGCAGCTTGCGATCGGCGACGAAGAACCTGACAACGGCTTGCCCGTTCGAGGTGGTATCGACGTAGCGCCCGGATCTCGGATCGG
>DASRXR010000224.1:0-2241 GCA_035687405.1 Polyangiales bacterium | reverse complement strand
ACTCGTCGTCCGCGTTCATGACGTCCGCAAAGAAGATGTTCGGACTCTTGCCACCGAGCTCGAGTGTGACCGGCAACAGGTTCTCACTCGCGTATTGCATGATGAGGCGTCCGGTCGTGGTCTCACCGGTGAACGCGACCTTCGCGACGCGCGGGCTCGAGGCGAGCGGCTTACCCGCTTCGACACCAAATCCGTTCACGACGTTCAGCACGCCGGGCGGCAGCAGGTCCGCGATCAGCTCAGCGAAGATCAGGATCGTGAGCGGCGTTTGCTCGGCCGGTTTCAGCACCACACAGTTGCCTGCGGCGAGCGCGGGCGCAAGCTTCCACGTCGCCATCAGCAGCGGGAAGTTCCAAGGAATGATCTGCGCGACGACGCCGAGAGGCTCGTGGAAATGGTAGGCGACGGTGTCTTCGTCGATCTGCGAGATGCCACCTTCTTGCGCGCGAATCGCTCCCGCGAAGTAGCGGAAGTGATCGACTACGAGCGGTAAGTCGGCGTTCACCGTTTCGCGGATCGGCTTGCCATTGTCGAGTGTCTCGAGTGTCGCGAGCCGCTCGAGGTTCGCTTCGACGCGGTCCGCGATCTTGTTCAAGATGTTCGCGCGCTCGGTCACCGAGGTCCTGCCCCAGGCAGGTGCGGCTTTGTGCGCTGCATCGAGGGCAGCCTCGATGTCTTCAGCGGTTCCGCGCGCGACCTCACATAGGGGCTTGCCAGTGATCGGGCTCGGATTCGAGAAGTACTGCCCCTTCACGGGCGGCTTGAAAGTGCCACCGATGAAGTTTCCGTAGCGCGGCTTGATTTCAACGCCTTTGATGGCCTCCGCAGTCGTAGTCGGAACTGGCATGTACGCCTCCTCGGTTCGGGTTTACGCGAGCTTCACCCACACTGGATGCACGCGCTGAGCCAGCGATTTTTCCGAGGAAGTTCAGCGGCGAAACCGGGAGATGGGACACATGTCGCGCGACAGCTGTCGCGCGTTAGCTCTGCCGGGGGCTCTGGCTCGCGCTCGTCTTGTCGTTCGACTTGCTGTCGGACTTGTCATCCGACTTCTGCTTCGACTTGTCTTCGCTCTGATTCGACCGATCCGCCGTCGGCGCTTGCTGTTGCGGCTGTTTCTCGGCTTGCTTCATCCCGTCGCACAGCTCGCTCGGGGCCTGCTCGGCACTAGCCAGCGTCGGTAGGCTCATGGCGGCCGCGATGAGGAGTGCGCTGCCGCTGCGTCGGATCAATGACATGTGAGGCTCCTGGGGTTGGGACCGATGCAGTTGTCTGCACCAGACAATCCATGTGGCTCCTCGATCGGGATCTGACAAGGGGACGGAATACGTTTACGTGGTGACGCCGTTATGCAGGGGCGTGCCGCGCTTCCCAAGTGATCTCGACTGCGGGATCCAGCGTCGCGCGCACCGAACAATACTTTTCTACGGCGAGACTGACCGCGCGCTGAAGTTTATCGTTTTCCACGACACCGTGCGCTGTGAACACGAGTTTGACGGTTTTGTAAGGTGCGGGCGTCGCGTCCTTGCGCACACCTTCGATCTCAATTGTCAGACGCTCGAGCGCTTGTTTTTGTTTCCGCAGGATGTGCACGACATCCATCGCGCTGCAGCTCGCGAGCGCTGCGAGCAGCACTTCCATCGGCCGCATTCCGCGGTTTTCTCCGCCGATATCGGGCGATCCATCCACGATCAGCTTCGCGCCCTCCGAAGCCGTAGCCTCGAACGCAGCCGCGCCGATTTGTTCGAGGCGCACCGTGTGTTTCTTCTCGGTCATGAAACCAACCTCTTAGCCGCCGGCGAACAGCGGCGATGAGATGTAACGATCGCCGCGATCGCACAAGATGCAAACCACGACGCCCGACTGATCCGCCGCTTCGAGCTCGCGACACAAGCTTCGCGAAGCCCACACCGCGCCGCCCGAGCTCGGACCGGTGAGCACGCCCGACTCACGCGCGAGCGAACGCGCGGTGTTCTCGGCATCAGTTTGTGTCACTTCGACGATACGGTCGACGCGCGACGGCTCGAAGATCGCGGGCAGGTATTCCTTGGGCCAGCGGCGAATCCCCGGAATCTGCGAACCTTCCGCCGGCTGACAGCCGACGATTTGAACGCTGGGGCTCTGCTCCTTCAGATAGCGCGAACAGCCCATGATGGTCCCCGTGGTTCCCATCGCGCTCACGAAGTGCGTGACGGTCTGCTTCGTGTCGCGCCAGATCTCCGGCCCGGTGCTCAGATAATG
>DASRXR010000223.1:0-6207 GCA_035687405.1 Polyangiales bacterium | reverse complement strand
CAGCACGAGCAAGGGGCCGAGCCAGATGTTGGGAACGACGAGCCCGACGAGCGCGATCCCGGTGGCTGCGTCATCCCAGCGAGTCCCGCGACGCAGCGCAGCGATCGTGCCGAGCGGGAGCGACAAGGCCAGCGCGATCAGCATCGCTGCCGCTGCGAGCGTCAGCGTGTCAGGAAGCACTTCGAACACGAGCGAGGCGACGGTGCGGCTCTGTGCGCGAAAAGAATGACCGAACGTGCCCGCCGCGAGGTCCCCGAGAAACAGCGCGTACTGCTCGGGCAGTGGTCGATCGAGGCGAAGCACCGAGCGCAGCGCTGCGCGATCTTCCGGGGACGCTTGGTCGCCCAAGATCGCTTGAACCGGATCGCCCGGGATCGCGTGAACCAGCAAGAACACCAGGCTGACCACACACGCGATGGTCAGGACCGCTCGCAGCAAGCGAGCCAGCAGATATCGCGCGAAGCCGTCCATTCTGCCGACGGCCGCATCCTACACGGGACCCGCCGGAACATGGCAGTTGTTGGCTGCGCGCACCGCCCGCTGGTTTGCGACGAAGTGCTCGCTACGGCGCCGCTGAGCCCGCGTCGTCTTCGGACGCGGCACCTGCGTCGTCTTCCTCGGGCGGCAGGCTCATCGCAGCATCCGGTTCCGGCATTTCGCTCATCCCAGCGTCCGGAAGCACAAATGTCGATGCGTTCTGCGCGCAGAACTTCTGCTTGGAGTTGCCCAGGATTTGGGCCTCGTCTCCCGCGCCAAACGTTTTGGCTTTCGGGTCCGAGGATCGCGCTGCGAAGCAGCCGTAGTTGTCGTCGGTGCGGCAATCACTGTCGCTATCGCACTTCAACATGCAGAAGGGGCGCGCCAACCGCTCGACCGACTGCCCTTCGAAGCGGCGCCCAAACGATACGCACACTGCTTCTTCGGGACAGGTATTTTCCTCGCAGCCTTCGAGCGTGCAGTAGCCGCCGCGCTGGGTCATGTCGCACAGGCGCGTGCCGGAGGCCGAGCAATCGAGCGCGGTCGCGCAGTCGTCGCCGATCTCCGGCGAGCAGGCGGGAAGCAGCGCTGCGACGAGCGCGACGAGGCCCCACCCACGTAGATACGAGAGCGCAGACGTAAAGCGAGTAAGCACGGAAATTTCCGGCCGGTACGACGGCATGGCGGCGCAGCATAGTCAATCGCTTCTGGGCGTGCCAGCACTCTTGTGTCAGCCTCGTAGGTCCGGTGCCGCCGAACGTTCCGAGCCGAATCGCAGCACGAACGAGACTCTCGCGGGCTTTTGCAACGCTCTCGTCTGCAGTGTCCTTAGTGCTGCTAATCGCGGCATTTGCACCGCTTCGCGCCAGTGCTCAGGCCGCGCTCGAGGCGGTTCGCGCGCGGGTCGAGGCCAAAGACTACGCGGGTGCGCTGGCGCTGGTGACTCAATTGCCGCCGGAGCTCGCAGGTCGGCCCGACGTCAAATACCTGACGGCCCGCCTTTACGAGGACCAAGACCAGTATTTAGAAGCGCTCGCGGCACTGCCCAAGGAGGCGACCGGGCTTCCGACGCGTGTGATCCGCGACATCGCGGAGCGCCGCGCGCGCTGGCTCGCTCGGACGGGTCGCTGCGCCGAAGCGCGGCTGATGTTACCCGTGCTCGCCGAGCGCGATGGCCCCGATGCCGAGCTGACGCAGCGGGCGGCCGATTGCGCGATCAATCAAGGTGACTCGGCGAGCGCGCTCGCGTTGCTGCGCAGCGTGAAGGGCAACGCGGGTCGCCGTTTCGCGGTGCGCTTCTCGCTCGCGAAGCTGCTCGCGCAGACGGGCGATCGAACGTCTGCGATCAAAGATTTGCGGTCGCTCTACATCGAGCAGCCGGAGCACTCGCGCAGCGCCGAGGTCGAGGATCTGCTGCGAACGCTCGTTCCGAACTTTCAGTTCACGGATGACGAGCGGCTCGATCGCGCGGAGAACTGGCTGGAAGCCCACGAGACGGAGGCAGCGCTCGCGGAGATCGAGCTCGTCAAACCGGCGAAAGACGACAAGCGTCTGAAAGCGCGCGTCCTCCACATGCGCGGGCTGGTGATGTTTCGCACGCGCTCCAATTACGACGAAGCATCGAAGCTGCTCACGCAAGCTGCCGTTCTCGGCGGCGCACCGCGCGCGGACGACGCCTACATGGCCGCGCAAGCGCTCGCGCGCGCCGATAAAGACGCGCTCGCAGTGAAAGCCTATCGCGCGTTTGCAAAGGCGAACCCGAAGCATCGCAACGCGCAAGAAGCGCTTCACGACGCAGCCTGGCTCGAGCTTCGCCACGATCTGAAGGGCGGCGAAGCCCATATGAAAGAGTTCTTGAAGGACGCCGAGAAGCGCAAGGAGCGCGAGCTCGCGACCTCGGCGCTGTGGGAGCTGGCGTTCTTCTCGTTTACGAAAAAGCAGTGCGACAAAGCGATTCCGATGTTCGAGAAGTACTCGCAGACATCGCCGTTCGCGATGGTCAAAGCGCGCGGGTTGTACTGGGCCGGGCGCTGCGCGTTGATCGCGAAGAAGCGCACGCTGGGCATCGAGTATTTGAAGAGCGCGCTCGCGGTCGAGCCGCTGCACTGGTACTCGCTGCTCTCGCGCTCACGGCTCTTGTCGATCGGCGTCGACCCTGGGCTCCCGTTCGGCATCGTTGCGGAGCAGGCGACCTCGGCCGCGGCCGGTGCCGCGATGATGGATCCGGTGAAGCTCCCGGACGACGTGCAATTCTATCTCCGGCTCGGGCTGCGCTCCGATGCGCTCACCGCGATGCAGGCGCAAGAAGTCTCGATCCGCGAAGGCATGCCGGGCGATAGCCTGGTGGCGCTCTCGACGCTGTATCAGTCTCTCGGAGAGTTCAACCGACCGTACATTCTGGCCGAGCGCGAACGCGACAACGCCTTGAAGGATCCCCCGGTCGGCACCACCCGTGCGGTCTGGGACACGCTGTTTCCTCGGCCTTACGCGGAGTCCGTCCAATATGCGGCCGAGGACGCCGAAGTTCCGGTCGACCTCGTCTACGCGATCATGCGTAAGGAGAGCGCGTACAACCCGACCGTGGTTTCGTATGCCAACGCGATCGGCTTGATGCAGATGCTCGAGCGAACCGCGCGCGATCAGGCCGAAGAGCTCAAGTGGACGGAGTTCAATCGGCCGATGCTGTTCGATCCGACCGTCAACGTCATGCTCGGCTCGCACTTCATCGCGAACTTGCTCGGCCGGTATCGGGGCCAGCCTGCGCCGGCGATCGCGGCCTATAACGCGGGGGAGCACCGCGTAGATCCCTGGCTCAAGCGTCTCGCGAAGGGTGGCGCGGTCGAGCTCGATCGCTTCGTCGAAGACATTCCGATCGATCAAACGCGCAATTACGTGCGGCGCGTGATCGGCAACTGGGCGCGCTATCGCTACCTCGAGCACCCGGGCGAGTGGCCGGTCGATCTACCGCTCACGCTCACGACGAAGCCAGGCGCCCGCGGGAGCGGCTGACGTCATCGCTCGAGTTCGCGCCGCTTCCGATAGATTTTGGCGTTTTCTTCGATCTGCCGGAAATCGCGCGAGGCTTGGGCCCGCTCCGCCATACAGGCCTTCGTGTTCCAGACGATCCCGTAGCGGCCGTCGTGGCCTGCAAACATGTGCAGTGTAGTTCCGCGACTGGTCGTAACGCGCACTTCGTCACCTTCCGCGGTCTGCGATACGGGGGCGCCTACCTGTCCAGCCAAGGTGTGCATGCAATCCAGGGCACAACGACGCGCGAAGAGCTCGTCAGGCGTGGCGACCTGGGCGGCATCCCCCAGAGCGGCCACTGCGGCAGGCCGGTCGGCCACTGGATAATCGGCCTCGATGAGCTTCCGAGCGTCACCCCGGGATTTTACGGTCGAGCCGAGTGCAAATCGTGCGCGCTCGTCGATGTACGTGAACAGCCGGATTCCGTCGCCTGACTCGAGCGCCGTGGCGGCTCCAGCCATCGCAGAACGCACATCTGTCGCGTCATAGGTACGACAGCCGAGCATGAGCAGGGGACATACGAGAAAGAAGCGGGTATAGTTAGTTGAAAACACGGGCGGTTTACTCCAAGCCGCTGAGTCTAAAGTTGGCTGGTCCACGCGAAAAGCGGGACATTTTGCTTAGCGCGACACGGACGATGCGCATCACCGCCGCAGGGTTGACTGACGTAGGTCTGCAGCGTGACCACAATGAAGACACCTATCGGTGTCTCGATCGCTACAAGCTTTTTCTCGTAGCGGACGGCATGGGTGGTCACAATAGCGGCGAGATCGCAAGTGCGATGGCAGCCGAGGGTATGCGTACGTTCTTCGATGCAACGGAGAAGGACGACGCGACGTGGCCGTTCCCCGTCGATCCCAACTTGAGTCTGCAAGAGAACCGCTTGTCCGCATCGATCAAGATGGCGAACAAGCAGATCTTCGATCGCTCGTGTAGCGATCGGTCGACGCAAGGCATGGGCACGACGATCGTGGGACTGCTGCTGTGCCCGGAAAAAGGTATCGCGCATGTCGCCCACGTCGGTGACAGCCGCGCGTACCGCATTCGCGACGGGAAGATCGAGCTGCTCACGCGCGATCATTCTCTCGTCAACGACTACCTGATGATGATGCCCGACATGCCGAAAGAGGCGATGGACATCCTGCCGAAGAACGTGATCACACGCGCGCTCGGCATGCAGGACTCGGTGGTCGTCGATTTGGGCACGGAGGATCTCCGCGAGGGTGATCGCTTCGTACTCTGTTCGGATGGCCTGAGTGGCCAGGTCGCGGACGAGCACATCCTCCAGATCATGACCGAGGAAAAAGAGCTCGAGGGCGCTGCGAAACGTCTCGTGGAAGAGTCCAACAAGGCGGGTGGCGAAGACAACGTCACCGTAGTGGTCGTCGCGCTGGATCCGTGATAGGCGGACGGTGTGCGCTACACGATCAAGCACACCATCGAGACGGACGTCGACACGTTCTGGAACAAGCTCTTCTTCGATGCGGAGTTCAACCGCACGATGTTCGTAGAGGGGCTGCACTTCATCACGTACAACGTGCTCGAAGACGTGCACGAGCCGAACGGCGTCGTTCGGAAGCGTGTCGAGTGCGCGCCCAAGATCGAGTTGCCGGCTCCGGCGCGGAAAATCTTTGGCGATACCGCGGGGTACACGGAGATCGGGCGATACGACCCGACTCAGAAGAAGTACTTCGCGGATGTCGTGCCGAAGGTCGCCGCCGAAAAGATCAAAACGACGAGCGAGACCTGGGTTGAGGCGCGCGGCGACAAGCGGTGCGAACGACTCGTGCTCGTGGACAACACCGTGAAGGTGTTTGGGCTCGGGACGATCCTCGAAGGGTTCATCGAGCAGCAGACCCGCGACCAGTATTCGAAGTCCGCGGACTTCATGAACCGCTGGATTCGCGAAAAGGGGCTGTAGGCCGGCATGCGATTCGTCGTGATCATGGATCCGGTGGCGACCATCCTACCGGAGGCCGACACCACGTTCGCGTTGATGGAAGAAGCGAGCAAGCGCGGCCATCGGGTCGACCACTGCTTGAACACGGATTTGATTTTGGACGGCGGGCGGCTCTCCGCGCGCGTCGCAGTTGCGACGATGGCGCGGAACACGGTGCCCGCGGTGAAGCTGGGCGAGCCGGAAGTGGTGAGCTTGCACGACGTCGACGCGGTGTTCGTGCGGACCGATCCGCCGTTCGACGACAACTATCTATGGAGCACGCAGCTGCTCGAGGTTTTGCGCGGCGACACACTGGTCGTGAACGATCCGCGCGGGCTGCAACGTGCGAACGAGAAGCTCTACACGACGTACTTTCCGGAGTTGATGCCGGAGACGATCGTCACGAGCCACAAAGACCGCATCAAGCTATTCATGACGCGGGTCGGTGGCACCGCGGTGATCAAGCCGCTCGATGGGCGCGGCGGCGAAGGCGTTTTGGTGTTGCGTGAAGGCGACCCGAACGTGAACGCGATCATCGAGACGACCACGAAGTCCGGCCGGCGCGCGGCGATGGTCCAAGTGTTTTTGCCCGAAGTGAAGATCGGCGACAAGCGCGTACTGCTCTTGAACGGCGAGTTGCTCGGGGCCGTGCTTCGGGTTCCCGCGAGTGATGACATTCGCTCGAACCTTCGCGTGGGTGGGCGGGCTGTCGCTGCTGGGGTCGAGCCTGAAGAGCAGAAGATCATCGATCGGCTGGCGCCCAA
>DASRXR010000222.1:0-5000 GCA_035687405.1 Polyangiales bacterium | reverse complement strand
CGACTTCCTGGTAGCCGGTGCGATCGTAGATGTCGCGGACGTAGTCGATCAGCCGCCGGTAGATCTGCGCGCCGCGCGGCAGGAAGAACGGGGACGCGGGGGCGAGGCGGTGGAAGCCGATCAGCTCGAGCTCCTTGCCGAGCTTGCGGTGGTCACGCTTCTTGGCCTCTTCGAGGCCCTTGAGATAGGCGTCGAGCTCCTTTTCCGAAGGGAACGCCGTGCCGTAGATGCGCTGCAACATCGGGTTGCGCTCGTCGCCGCGCCAGTACGCGCCCGCGACCGACGTGAGCTTCACCGCGCGCAGATAGCCGGTCGACGGAACGTGGGGGCCTTCACACAGGTCCACCCAGTCGCCGTGCCGATAGAGCGAGATCTCGCCCTGCAGCCGCTCGAGGTGCTCGACCTTGTACACCTCGCCCAGACGAGTGAGCAGCTCTCGCGCCGAGTCGCGCGTCACAGCCTCGCGCCGGAACGGAACGTCCTGCGCGATGATCTCGCGCATCTTCTTTTCGATGACTTCGAAGTCGGCCTCGGTGAACTGACCGTCCTTGCGATCGAAGTCGTAGTAGAAGCCGTTCTCGATCGCGGGCCCGAACGTGACCTTCGTGCCCGGATACAACCGCTGCACGGCATCCGCGAGCACGTGTGCGGTCGAGTGCCGGATGACCGCGAGCGCATCTGGGTCCGTCACGTCGATCGCCGACAGCGGTGTGTCCGCCGGCACGGGCGTGTGAAGGTCGACCACGCGGCCGTTCGCGCGTACTGCGATGACGTTGGGCGAAAGCTTGCCCGAGGCTTCGAGGATCTCCTTCGGAGTCCGAAGCTCTGCCGGTTCAGTCACGGTAGCTCCCATGTGTCTGTCTTGCCCTCGTACGTTCCTGCGGCTCCGAGCCTCTCACGCCAAGAGGCTTCCGGCACGCGGAGCGAACTTGGAGTGGTTGCGCGCGCAGAGGCGATACGAGTGCGACGCGCGGGACGTCCGTACGTCCATTCGTCCATGACGTCTGCGCGAGCGAGGCTCGGCGCGGCCTAACCACGCCGAACCAGCGTGGTAGGCGCGGGCGGGATTGAACCGCCGACCCCTACCGTGTCAAGGTAGTGCTCTCCCACTGAGCTACGCGCCTAATCACTCGAAAACCGAGTCGGAGCGGGCATGTAGCCCGCGAGCCCGGCGAGTGTCAAGGCTGCGGGAATCGAGCGGAAGGTCGAGAGCCGCTATCTCGAGTGACACGGGTGAGATCTCCGCTGGTCGGAGGTCATCTCCTGCCGTGTCAGGGCAAGCGTCGCCGACCCATTTGCACCCAGCAGGTCGCGTTGATATCCCTACCGGTCATGCTTCGTACGCCGGACGAGGAGGACGTGCCGCTGCAGATTCGCCCGCTCCCCTCGGTGGACATCGCGCTGTTGCCTCACGAATTGCGCGCTGCACGCATGCAGAAGTTTGCGATCGGTGGTGGCGCAGTCGCGGTCATCGCGGTCGTACTCGGCCTCGCATACGGGCCGGCGGTCATCGCGCGGTTTCGCCGCGCGGCAGAAGAAAAACCTGCAGCAGATTCCGAGGCCGGAGGCTCGAAGCTCGATCCGAGCGAGGCCCTGCCGATCGACATGCGCGACCCCGCAGCCGGGTCGGCGTACGCGCAAACGGTGCCTGCGATGCACGCCGCGACGTCGGTGACCACTGTCACGTCGCCCGCGTCGGCGCCGCCGAAGCCGATCGTCATCCCCGCAGAACCGAACGGCCCGATCGTCCGCGAAGAGCGAAAGTTCGGCGTGGCAAAGAGCTGGCGTGACGCGCTCGTGCTCGCCGGTGCGAGCCCCACTGAAGCAAACGAGATCGTGGCCTCGCTCACGAAAGTGATCGACTTCCGCCGCGGCAAACCAGACGACGTATTCGTGTTCGAGCGCGACTCGGACCGTACCCTGCGCGGCTTCGAATACCGCGGCGGTGTCACGGAGATCTACCGGGCGACCCGCACCGAAACGGGTGCGCTGCGCGGGATCAAAGTCAACGTCCCGATCGAGACCCGCCGTATCGCGAAGGGCACGTACGTCGCGGGGTCGGTGGGCCATTCACTCAGTGCGCTCAGCCTCGGCGGCCAACTGGCGGGGGCAGTCATCGAAGCGTTCGACAGCCGCGTCATGTTCACGCGGGACACGCGCGCGGGCGACAGCGTGAAGCTGATCGTGAACGAGGAGTACGTGGACGGCGCGTTCCTGCGCTACGGACCAGTGCAGGCCGTCGAGTACTCGGGCGAGCGTTGCGGAAAGCTGCAAGCGTTCTGGTTCGACGCGAACAAGGGCGAATTCGAGTTCTTCGACTCGACCGGTCGCGCGGTGCACGGCGGCTGGCTCCGCACTCCACTGCGCTACGACCACGTGTCGTCGCCTTACAATTTGAAGCGCAGGCACCCGATATTGAAGCGGATCATGCCGCACCTCGGGATCGACTTCTCGGCTGGGACCGGCACGCCCGTGTTCGCTGCAGCGGACGGCGTCGTCAGTTTTGCGGGCCCGCGCGGGCCGAATGGCAACCTCGTCTCCGTGCGACATTCGAACGGCTTCGAGAGCCACTACGCGCACCTGTGGAAGATCGCGCCAGGCATTCGGTCCGGGACCAAGGTCGCGCAGCGCCAGAGCATCGGCTTCGTCGGGTCGACCGGTCGCTCGACCGGCCCGCACCTGCACTTCGCGCTGAAGCGCAACGGGAAGTTCCTCGATCCCGCGTCGCAGCTGAACGGCCCGGGCGACATGATGCCGACGACCCAGCTCGCGCGGTTCCGGGCTTCGACGCAGAAGCTCCGCGCCGAGCTCGAGCACATTCCGCTCGCGCCCGCGCCGAGCATCGAGAGCCTGCCGAAGACCGAGGAACCGGCGGACGACGAAGACGACCTCGACTTGTGATCTGAGGGCCACTACACAGGCTGGGATGAACGGTCAGACCTGGAAGCAGAGCGGCGCCGTCTGGGGGCTCGCGACGTGTGGTTTCGTCGCGCTCGTCTTGCTCCTACGCATCTCCGCATTCGGTATTTGGGATCCCTGGGAGCTCGGCACCGCCGATGCAGCGCGCAAGATCGTGAGCGGCCAGGCGGACGGCCCCACGAGCGCGTCGGTCTGGATCGTGAGCCGCGGCTTCGCACTCTTCGGCATTCACGAGTGGGCTGGCCGGCTGCCGATCGCGCTCTGCGGGATCGCGACTGCGGTTCTCGCGTTCGTCATTGGCCGCCGCTACTCCGACACGCGCACAGGCGTGTACGCGGCGCTGATCGCGGGTACGAGCCCGCTGTTCGTCTTCAACTCCCGCGCGATGCTCGGTGAGGCGCCCGGCTTCGCCGCGCAAACCCTCGTTGCGTTCTGTGCGCTGTCCGCGCTGTGTCCGGCAGCGACGGAAGGTCGAACCGACGCGAAGCGAGCGTGGCTGTGGCTCGCTGCGACCCTCGCCGCTCTCGCGCTCGCGATTTGGATCCGCGGGGCGGTGATGGGCGCGCTCCCGCCGCTCGTCGCTGCAGTTGTCGTCGCCGCGATCACGCTGCCCGAGCCGCGCAAGCGTGCAGAGCTCTGGATTGCGATCGGAGTCACCGTCGTGCTCGCGCTGCTGGTCGCGCGCGACGTCGTGCGCGACAGCGGTGAGCCGAGTTTGTGGCTCGGCGGGCACGTCGTGTCGAGCGCGCCGCCCACGTTCGATCGCGTGCTCGAAGAAGTGTTCCACGCGTTCGCACCGTGGAGCGCGCTGTTGCCCCTCGCACTCGGCCGCCTATGGCTGCGAAGCGCGAGCCTGCACGAGCTGTCGGCGACCGCGCGAAGCGAGACGCGGCTCGTGCTCGCTGCGATCGTCTGGGCCGCTGTGGGCTTTGCGTCGCAGACGTTCTTCATGTCGCGTTACGGCAGCGAGGTCGCGTTCCTGCCCGTCGTTGCGCTCGCGCTACTCGTCGCACTCTTCTTGCGCGATCTCGAACGCGAGCACGAGCCGTCCTGGGTGCTCGCGATCGCGGCCGCGTTTTTGGTCGGCCTCGTGCTTCGCGACTACGCGCTGTATCCGAACGGTCCGGTGAACGGCATGCCGCTCGAATCGTTCGACGTGCCCTCGGTGTTCAATCCGAGGCGCACGTGGGCGATCTTGCTCGGGGCGTTTGCGGCGTGCGCGTTCTTCGGCTTCGGAGTCACGCGCGAAACCGTGCAAGCGCTCGAGCTCGGGGCGCCGTATCGGTTTTTGCGGGCGCAGTGGCGTCGCGGCCCGGTGTTTCGCACCTGGCTGATCGTGATCGCGCTGATCATTCTCGGCGCCGTCGCGTTCGGGATTCTCGCGTTTGCGATCCCCGACAAGTTGCACATGCCGACGCTCGCGACACGCTGGGTGCGTCGACTCGTGTTCTTGCCCGTGCTGATCTGCGCTGCGATCGCAGGCGCGCAGCTCGCGCTCTGGGCGTTTTCGAAACTCTCGCAGTGGAGATTCGTGCCGTTACTCGCGGCGGGTGCAGGCATCGGTATCTACGCATCGCAAGGCTACCTGCCCGCGCTGTCCGAACACTTCTCACCGCGCGAGGTTTACGCGACCTACAACGCGCTCGCGCACACCGGCGAAGAGCTCGGTGAGTACAAGGTAGGTGGGCGTGCGGCGGCGTACTACGCGAAGGGCCCGATCATCGAGCTCGATTCCATCGACAAGCTGACCGATCACTTGGCCCAGGATTCGCGGCGCTGGGCGGCGTTTCCAGCCGAGGAGCTGGCCGAGATCGATCGCCGCTTTCGGCAGCGCAAGCATGCCCATCTGTTCGTCGCAGACGCGCGCAGCGCACGCGTAGTCTTGGCCACGAATCAACCAGTCCAGGGACGCCGAGACGAGAACGTGTTACGCGATGTGGTGCTGTCTGCACCGCCGGCTAAAATTCAGCATCCGGCCACGACGAACTTCGAGAAAAAAATCGAGCTTCTGGGATACGACCTCGACCTACCTCACGACGGTTACGTGGGCGCGGGCGAATCCTTCAAGATTCGTTGGTACT
>DASRXR010000221.1:0-25064 GCA_035687405.1 Polyangiales bacterium | reverse complement strand
CGGGGAGGGCACGCAGTTCTTCGTGACCTTGCCGCCAGCGCCCCCCGAAGCCACTTCCACGCTCGTTCCAGAAGCTCCGCTCACCGGTGCGGCGGCGCGCGTGCTCGTGGTGGACGACGAGCCGCTGGTGCGAAATACGCTGTCGCGCATGCTCGCGCGCGACTACCGAATCACGGTCGCGCACGATGCCCAGGATGCGCTCGCGATGATCAGCCGTGGCGATCGCTTCGACGTGATCTTGAGTGACGTCAGCATGTCCGGGATGACTGGGATCGAGCTGCACGACGCGCTGCAACTGACTCACGGCGATCAAGCGCTGCGGATGGTCTTCTTGAGCGGCGGCGCGTTCAGCGGCGAGACGATCGACTTTCTGCGGAACATGTCGCACCGCCATCTCGAGAAGCCCTTCGCGCTGTCGCAGTTGCGCGCGCTGATTCAGGAACAACTCGAGCGGCTCGGCCGCTGCCAGCGGGACACGGCGGCGTTCGGGGCGATGCCCACCGCCTGAGTCCGCCCGCAGGCGCTTCGCGGCGTCCTGATCATCAGGGACGGCCCCTAAACTCGTGGTTAAACTGTTCGGCCTGGAAAGGCGACCTGAACACTGGTGCAGGTGTTGCGCCATGTGCTACACGGACGCCCACGCTCTATGCCTCGCTCCGCACCCGCGCCCCGGACCGACCACCGCGAACCCGACACCATCGAAGTGATCGGTGCGCGCACTCACAACTTGGACGTGCCGCTCCTTCGCATTCCGAAGCACAGCCTCGTGGTGTTCACGGGTGTGAGCGGTTCCGGGAAGTCGAGCCTCGCGTTCGACACGCTCTACGCGGAAGGCCAGCGCCGCTACATCGAGAGCTTGAGTGCGTACGCGCGGCAGTTCTTGGGGCAACTCGAGCGGCCGGCGGTGGATCGGATCCGCGGGTTGTCGCCGACGATCGCGATCGAGCAGAAGAGTGCGAGCGCGAATCCGCGATCGACGGTCGGGACGATCACGGAGATCTACGACTACCTGCGCGTGCTCTACGCCCGCGCTGGGCAGCAGTACTGTCACATCTGCGGTAAGCCGGTGAAGTCGCAGTCGGCGCAAGAGATCGTCGACGAGGTGCTCGCGGACTGGAACGGCTCGAAGGCGTTGATCCTCGCGCCGCTCGTCACGCACCGCAAAGGTGAGTTCAAGGACGTGCTCGCGGGTGCGGTGAAGCGCGGGTTCGTGCGCGCGCGGATCGATGGTGAACTGAAGCGCCTCGATGAGCCGATCGCGCTCAACAAAAAGGTCAATCACACGATCGAGTTGGTGGTCGATCGCATCACGGTGCGGACCGAGGACAAGCCGCGCCTCGCCGAGAGCGTCGAGCTCGCGCTGAAAGAGGGGCAGGGCGAGGTCCGGATCGAAGAGGACAAGAAGGGCGGCAAGAAGGGCATGTGGAGCGAGGCGCGCTCGTGTTGCGGCGTCGCGTTTCCCGAGCTCACGCCGCAAAGCTTCTCGTTCAACAGTCCGCTCGGGATGTGCCCGGAGTGTCACGGGCTCGGTGTGCGGACGGATGTCGATCCCGTGCTCGTCGTGCCGGATCACGCGCTGTCGATCCGCGAAGGTGCGATCGCGCCGTGGCGCGCGGCGATGGAGCGCGGCGAAGGTTGGACGTTCCGGATTGCTGAAGCGATCTCGCGCGCGACGAAGGTCGATCTCGACAAGGCCTGGAAAGACCTGACGAAGAACCAGCAGAAGCAGATTCTGCACGGGCTCGGCGAGAAGAAGGTCGAAGTGCGTTGGGGCGGCGACGCCGACGACGAAAACGGTGCGACCTGGGGTTTCCGCTTCGAGGGCATCGTGCCGATGCTGACGCGGCGCTACCTCGAGACCAACTCGGAGCCGATGCGCGATCATTACCGGCGCTACATGAGCGAGCGGCCGTGCGACGCGTGCAACGGCGAGCGATTGCGGTCGGAGAGTCGCGCGGTGAAGTTGTCGGGTAAGGCAATTCAAGAGGTCACGGCGCTGACGGTGCGCGCTGCGCATCAGCACTTCGAAAACCTCGGCCTCACCGGCAAGGCGCGCAAGATCGCGGAAGGCGCGTTGATCGAGATCGAGAGCCGGCTCCGGTTCTTGCTCGATGTCGGGTTGGAGTATCTGACGCTCGGTCGTTCCGGGCCGACGTTGAGCGGTGGTGAAGCCCAGCGGATCCGGCTCGCCAGCCAGCTCGGCAGTGAGCTTTCAGGCGTGATGTACGTGCTCGATGAGCCGAGCATCGGGTTGCATGCGCGCGACAACGAGCGGTTGATCGCGACGTTGCAGAAGCTGCGCGATCTCGGCAACAGCGTGATCGTGGTCGAGCACGATGCGGCGACGATCGAGGCGGCCGATCACGTGGTGGACTTCGGTCCCGGCGCGGGGAGCCTCGGCGGCAAAGTAATGTTCAGCGGCAGCCCGATGGGGTTGCGGCAATCGGCGGAGAGCCTCACCGGGCAGTACCTATCGGGCAAGCGGAGGATCGAGACGCCGAAGACGCGTCGCGAGCCGAAGGGTGCGATCAAGATCCTGGGCGCGACCGAGAACAACCTGAAGAACGTGGACGTCGAGATTCCGCTCGGCGTGTTCGTCGCGGTCACGGGCGTGAGCGGCGCGGGCAAGAGCTCACTCGTGAATGGGATCTTGTTGCCTGCGCTTTCGCGTGAGCTGCACGGCAGTACCGGGCCGGTCGGCGCACACACGAAGATCGAAGGTATCGATGCGATCGACAAGATCATCGCGATCGATCAGAAGCCGATCGGGCGGACGCCGCGGTCGAACCCGGGCACGTACACAAAAGCGTTCGACGTGATTCGCGAGATATTCGCGAGTTTGCCACTGGCACGCCAGCGCGGGTTCAACGCCGGCCGCTTCTCGTTCAACGTGAAGGGTGGCCGCTGCGAAGGTTGTCAGGGCGACGGCGTCATGAAGGTCGAGATGCATTTCTTGGCCGACGTCTACGTGCCGTGCGAGACCTGCGGCGGGCGGCGTTACAACAGTCAGACGCTCTCGGTCGAGTACCACGGCAAAAACATCGCGGACGTGCTCGACATGAGCATCGACGAGTGTGTGCAACTGTTTCATGCGCACACCGAGCTCTTGCGGATCTTGCGGACGTTGTCGGAAGTCGGGCTCGGGTATTTGAAGCTCGGGCAAGCGGCGCCGACGATGAGTGGCGGTGAAGCGCAGCGGGTGAAGCTGAGTCGCGAGCTCGGGAAGCGGCAGACCGGCAAGACGTTGTACGTGTTGGACGAGCCGACCACCGGTTTGCATTTCGAGGACGTGCGGCGGTTGCTCGAGGTGCTCACGCAGCTGTGCGATTCCGGGAACACGATCGTCGTCGTCGAACACAACCTCGACGTGATTCGCTGCGCGGACCACGTGATCGATCTCGGTCCAGAGGGTGGTGCCGGCGGTGGCGAGTTGATCGCGACCGGTACGCCGGAGCAAGTCGCGAAGGTAAAGCGCTCGTACACGGGCCAGTTTCTAGTCGACGTCCTGCGCTGAGCGGATGGCTGCAGCTCATGGCTGCAAGTGTGGGCCAGGCGGCGCAGTCGGCGCGGGTGTCGCGCAGCGCCTTAGTCGGTGCCAGAGGCATTCTGCCGCTACTAGCTGCAGGCTTTGCGAGTCGTTGCTCGAATCGACGCCGGATGCGTTCGAGATCGCGATCGCACCTTGAATTGATCTGCAGCTAGGAGCGACACACGACCGAGGGTCGATCGCGACTCTCGTGCTCGCAGTACCTCGCAGGAGTGTGACGATGTCGGCAGACGAGCGTTCCCGTTCCAAAACGTGTCGCTGGGCGATTCTGTTCTTGTGCGCTGCCTGCAACAGCGGCACCGAAGAGGGCGGCGTCGGCCGCGCCGGGCAGGGCGCTTCGGGCGTCGGTGCCGGCGCTGGCGCAGGCGCGAGCGCGCCGCAATCCGGTCGCGGCGCGTCGGGTACAGGCGGCAGCACGCTTCCAGATTTCGGCGACAATCCGGATCTAATCGCGGGTCAGCCGGCTGGCGGCGGCGGCGAAATGCTCCCGCCGCCGCTCGGCTGCCGCAACCTGCAGTGCCAGCAGCACGAATGTGCGACAGGCTCGACTACGATCAGCGGCAAAGTCTACGACCCCGCCGGCAAAAACCCGCTCTACAACGTGGCGGTGTTCGTTCCGAACGCGCCGGTCGACCCGATGCCGGCCGGTGCGAGTTGCGAATGCGAGAAGTTGTACTCCGGCAAGCCCGTGGTCTCGACGCTCACGAACGCGGCTGGCGAGTTCAAGCTCGAGAAAGTGCCGGACGGAACTGACATTCCGCTCGTGATTCAGATCGGCAAGTGGCGAAGGCAGTTCACGATTCCTTCGGTTGCGATGTGCGCGGACACGGCGCTTCCGGACAAGATGTTGCGCTTGCCGAGCAACCGGATGCAGGGCGACATCCCGAGCATCGCGATCTCGACCGGCTCGGCAGACACGCTCGAGTGTTTGCTGCGGCGTGTCGGTGTCGATCCGGCGGAGTACGGCGGCGGCCCAACCGGCGACAATCGCATCCACATCTTTCAAGGCGCGCCGGGCAACACCGGCGTCATGCGCGCCGCGCCGAACACGCTGCCGGCGGCGCCTTCGAGTGCGGCTGCCCTGTGGACCTCGAAAGCTGAACTGATGAAGTACGACATCCTGCTCTTGTCCTGCGAAGGCGCAGAGACGAAGGGCATGAATCAACAAGCGTTGCACGACTACGCGAGTGCAGGCGGGCGCGTGTTCGCCTCGCATTTTCACTACGCGTGGTTCAACACCGGGCCTTATGCGGCTGAGAACCTCGCGACGTGGAGCCCCGGCTCGAACTCGATGGGCAACATCGGCGCGACGATCGTGACGAGTTTCCCGAAGGGCGTCGCGCTCCACGACTGGCTCACGAAGAACAACGCGCTCGTGAACGATGAGCTGCAGATCGAAGAGGCACGGCACAACGCCGACGTAACGATGCAGCACACCGTGTCACAGGCTTGGATCCTGGCGAATCAGTCGGCAAAGCCACCCGGCGCGACCCAGTACTTCTCGTTCAACACGCCGACGGACACGATGATCGGGCCGGACGGCAAAGACTACTGCGGTCGCGTCGTCTTCAGCGACCTGCACGTCGGCGCTGCCTCGAACGATGAGCCGTCGATGCCCGTTCCGGCGTCGTGCAAAAACGTGGACCTGTCGCCCCAGGAAAAGGCGCTCGAGTTCATGCTGTTCGATCTCTCGTCCTGCGTGATCCCAGACGATCGGCCACCGGAACCGCCGCCCGTGCTGCAGTAACTCAGACTCGAGTCAGACGCCGAGATACGCCGCGCGCACGCGCTCGTCGCCGGCGAGCTCGCGCGCGGTCCCGCTCAACGTGATGCGACCGTTTTCGAGCACGTAGGCGCGCTCGGCGACTTCGAGCGCAGCCCCGGCGTCTTGCTCGACGAGCAGCACACCGGTGCCGGCGGCCACGATGTCCGACAAGCGCGCGAGGATCTCGTCGACGACGAGCGGCGCGAGGCCCAGCGATAGCTCGTCGATCAGCAGGTATTCCGGCCGGCTCATCATCGCGCGGCCGATCGCGCACATCTGCTGCTCGCCGCCCGACATCGAGCCCGCGATTTGGTCGAGGCGTTCAGCGAGCTTCGGGAACAAGTTGAGCACCGCATCGAGGTCGTCGTTGTTGCGGTAGAAGCCGCCGAGCCTCAGGTTGTCGCGCACGGACAAGCCCGCGAACAGGCGCCGCCCCTCGGGTACGTGCGCGACACCGGTGCGCGCGATCGCCTCGATCGAAGAACCCGTGAGGTCGCGTCCATCGAGCAGGATGCGACCGCGGCTCGTCGCGAGCATGCCGGTTGCGGCGCGAAGCAAAGTCGACTTGCCGGCGCCGTTCGGGCCGATCAGCGCGACGATGCCGCGCGGCGCGACCTCGAGCGAGACGTCCCACAAGACTTGGACTTGGCCGTAGCCAGCGTCGATGTGCTCGAGCGCGAGCGTCACGTGGAACCGCCCGGTTTCGGTGCGCTGCTCGCAGCTGCGGCGCGCGCCTTCTGCCGCGCGGCGTAGCGCGAGCCCAAGTACGCCGCAATCACGCGGTCGTCGCTCAGCACCTCGGCTGCCGGTCCGCGCGTCAACATTTGGCCGTGGTGCAAGACCAAGATCTCGTCCGAGATCGCAGCGATCGCGTGGACGACGTGCTCCACCATCAGCAGCGCGAGGCCTTCCTTGCGCAGACCGTCGATCAGCTCCACCGCCGGTTGGATCTCGTTCGGCCGCAAACCCGCCAGCACTTCGTCGAGCAGCAGCACCCGCGGACGAAGCGCGAGCGCACGCGCGAGCTCGAGCCGCCGTGCGTCCGCGACCGAAAGCTCTGCCGGGTTGAGCTCCGCTTTACCGCCGAGCCCCACGCGCTCCATCAGCTCGAGCGCAGCCTTCCGCGCAACGGCGGGGCGAGCGCTGCCTTTGCCGAACAACTCGCCGAGCATCACGTTTTCGACCACGGTCATCTCGCGAAACGGTTTCACGATTTGAAACGTTCGCGCGACACCGGCGTGTGCGATCGTCCACGGCTTCGCCCCGGTCTGGTCGTGCCCATCGATCAGCACGCGACCGGAAGTCGGCTGCAAGTGCCCCGTCAGCATGTTGATCAGCGTAGATTTGCCGGCGCCGTTTGCGCCGATCACGCCGAGCAGCCGCCCGGGCCGCAACTCGAGGTCGACGTCGGACACCGCGAGCAAACCGCCGAAGCGCCGCGACAGCTTGCTTGCAGCTAGGAGCGGCGGGGCCGTGTTCGCAGCGGATGGAGTCGCCGCCGTCACAAACGATACCTGCGAATGTTGTCGAGCATTGAGAAGCGCTTCTCGCGCAGACCGTCGCGGACGTAGTTACTGATGCCTTGCGGCAGCAGGATGACCGCGATCACGATCAGTCCACCGAGCGCAAACGAGTGGCCTTGCGGCAGCTCTTGCCGCAGCCACTCGGACGCATAGGCGATCAAGACCGCGCCGATCACCGGCCCGAACACCGTCCCGGCGCCACCGAGCACGACCATCACGACCATGAGCACGGTCAGGTGCACGTCGAACAAGCGTTCGGGAAAGATTGTCACTTGCTGAAACGCGTAGGCCGAACCGATCGCGCTCGTGAGCGCGGCCGAGCCTGCGAACGCGAGGATCTTCGCCTTTGTCGTGTTGATGCCGATCGCAGCCGCGGCTTCTTCGTCTTGATGGATCGCGCGCAGCGCGTAGCCGCTGCGATGCCGCGACACGAAGCCGGCCACTCCGACCGTCGTCGCTGCGAGCAGCAAGAACAGCACGTAGAAGCCGTCGTTGCCGAGCCAGGGCGTCGGCGCATCGGCGCCCGCGGTCGGGATCGTGATCCCACCGCCACCCCCGGTGAGGTTGGGCAAGTTGATCACGATCTCGCGCAGGCCTTCCGCGACGCCGAGTGTGGCGACCGCGAAGTAGTGACCGCGCAACCGCAAGAGCGGCCAGCCGACGAGCGCGGCAAAGCCCGCGGCGATTGCAGCTGAGAGCGGCAAGGCGATCCAGAAGTCCAGACCGTAGTGCGTCATGAACACGGCAGTCGCGTAACCGCCGAGCCCGAAGAACCCGACTTGGCCGAAACACGCGTAGCCGGTGAAGCCGCCGATGAGGTTCCAAGCCGAGGCGAGCCCGACGAACGTGAAGATGGTCGTGACCGTCCGCACTTGGCCGGTGTAGAGCTGGGTGAGCAGCCCGAACGACGCGATGAGGAGGCCCGCACCGATCATCCAGCCGATCAGGGGCGCAAGCTGCCGCGCGCGCGCGCCAGCGTCTGCTCCGCCCGAAGGCTTGCTGCTCGTGACTTCAAGCTGCCTCTCGCCGCTCACCGCTGCGCCTCCGATGCCGCGGTCAGCTGCAGCAGGATCTGCCGAGACCGTCACCGCGTCGGCTGTGCTCTGGGCCTCCGTCACGGCTCAGACCTCCACCCGGCTGGCGTAGTATGCCTTGCCGACCAGCCCTTGGGGCCGAATCGCGAGCACCAGCACCAGTACGGCAAACGCGACCGCGTTGATCCACGTGCCGCCGAGCAGCTGACCGCCCCAGGCTTCGACGAGGCCGAGCAAGAGCCCGCCAATCAACGCGCCCGACGTGTTTCCGAGGCCGCCGAGCACTGCCGCGACGAAGCTGAGCAGCGTGTAGCGGCCCGCGTCCGCCGGGCTGAACGTGTTGACGGCGCCGACCGCAGCGCCCGCCATACCCGCGAGCCCGGCCGCAATTCCGAACGTGAGCGCGTACACGTGCCGGGCACCGATACCCATCAAGCGCGCGGCGCCGCGGTCCATCCCCGTGGCGAGGATCGCCAAGCCGGTGCGCGTCCGGCGAATCACGTAGAACAGGCCGGACGTCACCGCGATGGCGCCGCCCGCTGCGATCAGGCGCCCGAACGGGATGTGGATGTCCCCGGGCAACACGAACGAGCGTCCAGCGTAGGTCGTCGGAATCGAGCGGTAGTCCGCGGTGAACACGAGGATCAGCCCGTTCACGAGCAGAAGCTCGAGCCCGAACGTGAGGAGCAGCGTGATGAAGATCGGCGCGTTGACGACTAGGTTGATCAAGCCGCGCTGCAAGGCGTACCCGAACGCGAACAGCACGATGCCCGCTGGGAGCATGCCGAGGAACGGATCCAGCCCGAACGCCGCGTGCAGCTGCCAAGCCAGGTAGGCGCCGAGCAGCACGAACGCGCCGTGGGCGAGGTTGATGACGTGCATCACGCCCCAGACCAGCGAGAACCCGACGGCCACCAAGCCGAACATGCAACCTTGGAGCAGTCCGTAGATCGTCGCCTGAAGGAACTGATTCACGACGGACTAACCTTTGTCTGGAGCCGAGCCGGGCCACTTCAGCGGCGCTTCAGCCGAGTCTTTCGGCCAGACACCGACTGCATGCCCGTTTTGAATCTGGACGACTGACATCGCCTTCACGACGTTTTGGCCCGACTCACTGAACTTGATCGGCCCGAAGAACGTCTGCTCGTCGAGCTTCGCCATCTCGTCGCGCACCTTCGTCGGCTCGACTGAGCCAGCTTTTTCTGCGGCGATGATCAATGCCAAACAAGCCGCGGTCGCTTGTGCGTTCTGATAGGCCGGAGCGCGACCGCCAAACTGTTTACTAAAAGTCGCGGCGTAGTCGGATGCGCTGCCGAACCATTTGTCTTTGCCCGCCGTCTTCACCGTCCATTGAGTCGACCCGAGCACGCCTTCCGAGGCGGGGCCGAGCGTCTTCACGAAGTCGGGCGTGTGCGGGGCGATCGTCTCCGCGAACGCGAGTGGCTTGACGCCGAGCTCGACCGACTGCCGAACGATCGCGATGCTCTCGACCACGTGCGCAGAACCGACGATCACGTCCGGCTTCAGCGGCTTGATCTTCGTGAGCGCCGACGACACGTCGGACGTCGCGTTCGGCACGTATTCCTCTGCGACGACCACGAATCCAAGTGCTTTCGCCCGCTCGATCGCAGCTTTCGTCGCCGTCTTCGAGAACCCGTCGTCCGCGGAGATGAACGCAAACGTCTTCGGCTTCGGCTGTGCGAGGTCCGAGATGGCTTGCACCATGCTCGCTGCGTATTGGGTCGCCGGCGACAACACCGCAAACGTGCGGCGATAGTTCTTTTGGAAGATCTTGTCGTCCGCGCCGGCGCTATCCGCCATTACCTGACCGTTGCGCTCGATCACCGCAGCGGCCGCTTCCGTTGTCGCCGAACCGTAGGGCCCGAGGATCAGCTTCACGCCCTTGTCGTTGAACTGGTCGACCAGCTGCGCCGCGGTGTCAGGTTTCGATGTGTCATCCTGATACTGGATATCCAGCTTCAGCGTTTTGCCGCCGACCGACACACCGCCCTTGTCGTTGACGACTTTCGCGCAGAGCTCGTAGCCCTCTTTCGTGAGCCCACCTTCGCGCGCGAGCGATCCAGTGAGCGACAACGACGCTCCGAGCAGAAACTTTTGTTCGGCCTCGGGCGTCGGCGCTGCAGCCGGCACGGCATCGCCTTTCGAGCGGCAGCCAACAGCAGCCACGGTCAGCGCGGCGCAAACGACTACAAGCGTACGGATATTCATACCGAGCCCCCTAAAGCTCGCCTCTGTGTAACACGTCGTGCCCGCGCGCGGCGTGGCGTCGGACACATCGCGGCGTGTAACACGGTCGGGGCCCCGGAATGAAGAGCCGGACTCGCCGTAGTCTGCCCGTGTTCAGTCGTGGCTTACGGTGAAGAGGAACCGGAACGTGGTTCCGTTTTCCCGCAAAAGCTCGACCTCTGCGGAGAGCTGTTCCGCAAACGTGTACACGAGGTCGAGACCGAGTGAGGTGACGCGGCGCGGATCGAGATCGGGTTTGAGACCCACGCCATCGTCCGAGACCGAGAGCTCGACACGATTGCCCTCCCGCGTGTGGAGACTCACGCGAATCACGCCGGAGGTGCGGGTCGGGAACGCGTGTTTGAGCGAATTCGTGACCAGCTCGTTGATGATCAGTCCGCACGGGATCGCGCAGCTCACCGGCAGCAATACGCCGTCGGAGTCGATCACGGTCGCGATGTTGCGGTCGGGATGCATCTGCGCTTGCATGACCGTCGTCACGAGCGTGTGGATGTACTCGGCGAAGTTGACGCTCGAGAGATCTTGCGACTCGTAGAGCGTCTCGTGCACGAGCGCAATCGACTGCACGCGGCCCTGGCTCTCCGCGAACACGGCTTGCGCGGCTGGATCGGAGATGTGCATCGCCTGCAAGTTCAGCATGCTCGAGATCACCTGCAGGTTGTTCTTCACGCGGTGATGGATCTCTTTGAGCAGCACTTCCTTTTCAGTCAGCGCGGCTTTGAGCTCACGCGTTCGCGCTTCGACGCGGCGCTCGAGCTCCTTACTCATGTCGCGCAGCACCGCCAAGTTCTGCAAGCGTTCGACGCACATCTCGGTGCGCTCGGACACAGCTTGCCCGAGCGTGATCTCGCGCTGCGCCCAGGCGCGCGGCTGCGCGGAGCTCAACGTGAGAATCGTGACGAGTTGACCGTCTTTGTGCATCGGGACTACGACCATCGCGCGCACGCCGACCGCACCGAATCCGGTCGCACCGAGCGACCGCGTGCGCGGATCGACCTCGGTGTCGTGCACGACGACGATTCGGCCTTGGATCAGCTCCTGCGGCACGCCTCCGAACCGACTCATGTCGTGGCGACCTAGAATCGGTTGTGTCCCGGGGGCACACCAGCCGCTTTCGATCGTCACCGACTGCAACTTGGTATCGAAGTCGCCGAAGTGACAGCGTTGAAGCCCGAGATGCATCCCGAGCCCGGACACGACGGCTTGTCGCGCTGTGTTTGAATCGTTCGCGATCGTGAGCACTTCTGCGAGCGCGAGTAGAAACTGCTGGTCCTGCTCGGCTTGCCGGCGCTCGGTGATGTCCGCGACCATCGCGAGCGCACCGCTGAACTCGCCTTTTTCGTCGACGACCGGGCTTGTCTCGAGCCGCACCCACAGCGCAGTGCCGTCTTTGCGCGAAAACTTGGAATCGTGCGACTCCGAGATGCCCGCCTTGCGCCGCTCGACTTGCTGGCGCGCGAGCTCGCGCCCCTCGTCGTCCATGAAGTCGGTCAGCCTGCGGCCCAGCATTTCGTTCGCGGTGTAGCCGAGCAGCTGCTGCATCCGTGGATTCACGAAGCGCGTCCGCGTATCCGCGTCGATCTCCCACACGCCTTCGTGTGTGGTCTCGATGAACTGCCGGTACTTGCGCTCGTTGTCCCGCAGCGCGCGCACCATCCGCACGTGTTCGATCCAGAGCCACGTGCGTTCGACGAGCGCTTGCAGCATCTGGATCTCGCGCGCGGTCCAGCGGCGCGGATGTTCTGCCATCACGAAGAAGTTGGCGGCCCAGCGCCCCTTGCGCATCAACGGCACCGCAGCCATCGCGCGAATCGCCATCGCTTCGAAGCGCGACGAATACACGTCGGCCGTGCGCAGGTCCGTCGCGGTGTCGGCGATCGCGACGACCCGCGCTTGTTCCAGCTCGTGGCGAACCGCCGGCGTAAAGGTGGAGAGGGCGTGCTCCCCGAGATTCGAAGGACCGTTGCGGTGGTACTCGCCGTGAATGATCGTCACGGCGCGGTCGTAATCGATCTCGGCAAACGAGCAGCGCGTGACGTCGAAGTACCGCGCCAGCTCTTCGGTGACGAATTGCACGAGCGCGTGGACGTCGTCGAAACGCGAGAACTGCTCGCCGAGCCGGAGCAACATGTGCTGGTCTTGCAGCGTCTTGCGCTCGCTGATGTCGAGAATCGTGCTCGACACGAGCAGCTCGCCTTCGGTCTCGAGCCGGTTCAGGCTGATCTCACAGGGGAACTCACTTCCGTCTTTGCGCCGCCCTCCGATTTCGACCGGTCCAGCTGTGTCAGTCAGCTGCGTCGAGCCAGGCCGGCGATGGCGTTCTGCCACGAGCACTTCGAACGGCCGGCCGATCAGCTCGTGCCTCTCGTAGCCGAACAGTGCTTCCGCGCGCGCGTTCAAGAGCACGATGTTGCCGGAGCGATCGACGATCACGTTGGCTTCGGGAGCGCCCTCGAGCAGCGAACGAAATCGGTCCTCCGCGCGCTTGCGCTCGTGGATGTCGCGGATGATCGCGACGATTTCGCGCGCCTGTCCGGTCTGTGGATCGCGAACGACGCTCGCGTTGGCCTCGACCCAGAGGGGTGTTCCGTCTTTGCGAAGCTGCCGGTACGTGACGCGCAAGTGCGACTTCGAGCGCAGCGCGCTCACGACGCGCTCGCGATCTTCGGGATGCACCGTCTCCGGAACCGGCCGGCCGATCAGATCCTCGCGGTCATAGCCGAGCATCGAGCTGCAAGCGGCGGAGACGTCTTGGACGCGGCCTTCGAGGTCAATGCTCGCGATCAAGTCGGTCGCGCTCTCGTTGATCAAGCGGAACAGCGCGTCGCTGCGCCGCACGCGCTCTTCGGCTTGAGCCGTCTTTGCGACGCGTTCGACCAGCTCTGGAAGCTGGATCCAAAACGCTTCGGTCTTTTGTACGTACTCCGATACGCCGTGATGGAGGGCTTCCGATGCGATGCGCTCGCTGTTCGCCGATGTCACGACGATCACGGGCACGCGCGGAATCCGCGCTTGTGCGACTTCGACGACGCTCCAGGGATCGCCGTCGGGCAGGTGGTAATCGAGCAGCACGACGCCGTATGCCTCCGTGCGGAGCAGGTCCACCGCATCGGCGGCGCGCTGCACGGTGCGCGTCGTGCGGCCGGCGCGCGTCAACACGCGGCGCTCGAGCTCCGCCGTGACTTCGTCGTCTTCGACGATCAAGATCGTTGGTTGCGCACTCACAGTTGCGACTCCGTCGCGGACGGCAAGCTCGCGACCGACAAGATCATGCCGAGCCGTTCGATGCTCTCGCTGAAGGCGGCCGGATCGACCGGCTTCGTCACGTATGCGTTGCAGCCGAGGTGATAACAACGATCGATGTCGCGCGGGTCGTCGGCGGTGGTCAACACGATCACCGGGATGTGTCGCGTGCTCCGCTCGGACTTGACCTGCCGCAGCACCTCGAAGCCGTCGATGCTACCCGCGATGTTCAAGTCGAGCAGGACTAACAAACGGTTTGCGCGGCGCTCGTGGTGTCCTCGGCCGAACACGTATTCGAGCGCGCCTTCGCCGTCGCGGATCGACTCGACGTGATTCGTGATCCCAGCGCGGCGCAAGTGGCGCCGTACGAGCTCGACGTGCCCCGCGTCGTCGTCGACGATCAAGATCGTCACGCTATCTTCCGCCATGACCCGGTCCTTCGGCCACGTGCGTTCGGCAACGTGACATGAAACGTCGTGCCGATTCCCGCCTCACTGTCGACCCAGACCTGGCCCCCGTGGCGTTCGACGACGCGCTTGACGATCGCGAGCCCCATCCCTTCACCGCTGGCGAGGTCCGGATGAAAGCGCTGAAAGACTTGGAAGATGCGGCGTAGTGCGTTCGGGTGGAGACCGGCGCCGTTGTCGCGAACCCAGAAGTGACACAGCTCGTCTTGTTCTTCGCCCGCGATCTCGATCAAGCCGGGCCGGCCCGGCTGCAAGTACTTCACGGCGTTGCTGATCAGATTCGTGAAGACTTGCCCGATCGCAGTCAGATCGCCGTGCGCGTCTGGAAGCTCGCCAATTTCGATGCGCGCGCCGCTCTGCTCGATCGAGCCGCGCAACACATCGAGTGTCGAGCGCACGAGGTTCGGCACGGGCAGGCGCTCGAGCTCGTAGTCGTCGCGACCGGTGCGCGACAGCGTCAGCAGCGAATCGATCAAGCGTTGCAGCTTGCTGCTGCTCGCCGTGACGTAGTGAAGCGAACCGTCGATGTCCTCGTGGATGATGCGCGACACGTCTTTCGCGAGCGGCTCGGGCAAGTCGCTGTCGCTCAGCTTTTGTTCGAGCATGCCGCAGCTAGTGCGTAGCTCCTCTGAAAACCCTCGGAGGTTCACGAGCGGTGCGCGCAAGTCGTGTGAGACGACGTAGACGAAACTCTCGATCTCCTCGTTCTTCGCCGCCAGCTCTTGACTGCGGCGCCCGAGCTCGGAGTTGATGCGCTTGAGCGCGCCGTTCGTGCTCGCGAGTTCCGCCGTGCGCTCTTGCACTCGACCCTCGAGCGCGGCGTGGGCGTGTTTGAGCGCTGCTTCGGCGCGTTCACGTTCGGCCGTCGCCGCCGACAGCACGAGCGCGGTGATGGCCATGACTCCGAGAAACAAGACGAGGAAAACGAGTTGCCGGTCTTCGGGGCCGTGAGAAAACGGGCCTTTCTCGTGAATCAGGCCCCAGACCGCGCCGGTTGCGATCATGAGCATCGCGGATGCGGTCTCGCGCGGACCGAAGCGCAGCGCTGCCCAGACTGCGAACGGGAACACCGCGTACGTGAGCGGCATCGGGCTCCAAAACAAGAAGCGACTCGTGAGCGCGAGCGAGCCGAACAGCGCGAGCCACTCGAGCAAGCGCGGCCCACGCCACTCGAGGGCGGGCTTCGCAGCCCAAGTCAGCAAAAACGGAGCGACGACGAGCACGCCCATCGCATCGCCGACCCACCAGACCCACCAGACGGAAAAGTAGTCGTGCCAGTCGACGATGCCGCTCGCAGCGAGGCTGGCGACGCCGTTCGTCGCGGTGATCGTCATGCTGCCGATCGAACCGAACGTGACGAGCGCGAGCACATCGCGCACGCGGGCGAGTGTCACGTCGAGGTGCGAGACCCGCGACAAAAAGAGGGCGCCGGCGAATGGACCGAGCGTGTTCCCGGTCGCGATGCCGAGCGCCGTGTACCAGGGCTCGTCCATGCTGAGGTTGACGCAGAACGCGCCTGCGAACACACCCAACGCCGAGCGCGGACCGAACACAAGCAGCGCGACGATCGCGATTCCCGTAGGCGGCCAGACAGGGGTGACTTGTTTAGTCGTCGAAGCGAGCAAAAGGCCCAGCTTGGCCGACCCGAAGTACAGGACCGCGACGCAGGCGTTCAGCAGGAGCGGGTGAGCTCGAGCACTCGACAGCACTTGCTGCCGAGCGGTGGGCGATACATCCGCGTCGGCGTGCACGGTGCGAGCTCCTCACGCGATGCATCGATGGTAGCTGAAGGCGTGCGAGTTCCATCACGCAAACGCGTGTGCGAACCTACCTGCAGCCATCCGCGGCATCGCGTGTTGTGCGCACGTGTCGCAGGTTGTCGTCGCGGCTCAATCGAGTGTCGCGAGCACCGGGGCGTGGTCGGACGGCAGCTTGCCCTTCCGCTCTTCGCGATCGATGCGAGCGTCGCTCGTTCGCGCTGCGACGGTCGCAGTCGCGAGGATGTGGTCGATGCGAAGCCCGTTGCCTTTTTGAAAGCCGAGCATCCGGTAGTCCCACCAGGAGTAGACGCCGCCTTCGGGATGGTGCTTGCGAAACACATCGGTGAAGCCCCAAGCGACGAGCCGCCGGAACGCGGCGCGCACCTCGGGCGCACACAACACGGTGCTGCGCCACTCGTCGGGTCGCGCGACGTCGGAGTCATTGGGCGCGATGTTCAAGTCGCCACACAACACGAGCGGCTCGCTCGGCGCGTGATGTTGCTCGAGGTAACGCAACAATCGCGTCAGCCACTCGAGTTTGTATTGCCACTTCTCACTCGCGGTCGATCCGCCGTTCGGCACGTAGACGGACATCACGCGAATGCCGCTCACGACTGCGGTCAGAAATCGCGCTGCGTCCTCGCCGCCATCGGCGAGCCCGATCGTCGGAGCTTCGAGCTCGGACTTCGCGAGGATCGCGACACCGTTGTACGAGCGCTGACCGTGGACGACGGCTTGGTACCCGAGCGCGTTCACTTCTTCCATCGGGAACGCTTCGGTTTCGACCTTCAACTCTTGAAGGCACACGACGTCCGGTGCGTGTCGCTGTAAAAAGGCCAGCAGGCGTTCGCGCCGCGCTTTGATCGAGTTGACGTTCCAGGTCGCGATCTTCAGCATGGGTGCGGTTTAGCACGGAGAAAGCCGATGAAGCCCAAGCCCATCTCGACCGATCAGGCCCCGAAAGCCGTTGCCGCCTACTCGCAAGCGGTGGAAGCAAACGGCCTCATCTTCCTGTCCGGCCAGATCCCGCTCGACCCGGCGACCGGCGCGCTCGTCGAACCGGACATCACGGTGCAGACGAAACGGGTGATGGACAATCTACACGCCGTGTTAGCTGCCGCTAACAGTGACTTCGATCACGTGCTCAAGGCCACCATCTACCTGGTGGACATCAACGAGTTCGCGAAGGTGAACGATGTGTATGCCAGTTACTGGAAGGGCGACTATCGGCCCGCACGCGTAACGATCGCAGTGTCAGCATTGCCGCGCGGCGCGCGCGTCGAAATCGAAATGCTCGCGATCCCCGCGACTTGAGAGTGTTCGCTCACGCGTGACGGACGCCTCGTGCAGGTTCGTTCACGGGGCGCGCTTGCGCGACGGACAGTGGTCAGCCGATGTCTGTGCTGATTGCGTCACACTTAGCGAAAGAAACTGGTCCAAGTCGAGCCGTGGCGGCTGAACCGTGGAACTATCCCTTCGTTGTCGTAAGTACCGCGAGTCTGGGAACACTCGCGGTCACACTGAGGTTCGGCGGCGCAGCTTAAGCGTCAGGCGAGCTCACGAAGGTTTCAGAATGCCAAAGACCGCTCTCACAACTTTCTCGTTCCTATGTGGCATTGCCGCCATCAGCTGCAGCAGTCGCAGCCACGACACCGAACCGCTGACTGGCGATGCTTCGGTCGATGGCGAAGTCGCGATCGGCGACGGCAGCACCGGTAGCGGTGACTCAGGACGCACGGGGACTGGCACGGGTGCCGCGGCGGACGGTGGTAGCGCGGGCGCGGCGGGTAACGGGGCAGTGCCGGGTGACGGAACGTCCGGAGCGGGCGGTCCGGGCTCTGCCGGCGCCGGCGGCGGCTTCTCGTTTCCGGGCTTGTTCGCCGGCCGTAGTGGTGGTGCGGGGCGTACGGGTGGAGGCATCTTCGGCGGCTCGGGTGCCGCCGGCCGACGTGGCTCTACGGGTCGCGCGGGTCGCGGTGCTTCGATGGACGAAGACGATGGCGGCATTCGCCCACCGAGCGCAGGGCGCGGCGGGTTCCCTACCGAGGATGACGACGCCGGCGTAGCGGGCGCGGGTGGCGCGGGTACCGGCGGCTGATCGCTAGCGCATCGCTCCAAACAAAGACGGCCGGCGGATCCTCGAGATCAGCCGGCCGTTCGCATTTGCGGAGCGCAACTCAGCGTGCGGGCCACGGATTGCTGACCACGATCGTCTCTTCACGATCGCGGCCGACGCTCACGAGCCAGGCTTTGCAGCCGACGAGGTCTTCGATCGCAGTCACGTAGCGCAGCGCGTTTTTCGGTAGCTCGTGCAGCGCGCGGCAGCCCGCGATCGACTCGGTCCAACCCGGAAAGGTCTCGTAGACCGGCGTCACTTCGCCGAGCCCATCGTACGGCAGGTCGTCGATGCGTTTGCCGCCGCGCTCGTACGCGACGCAGACGCTGATCTCGTCCATGCCGGTCAGCACGTCGATCTTCGTGACCGCCAGGCCCGACAAGCCGTTGATACGCGTCGCGTGACGCAGCGCCGGAATGTCGATCCAACCGCAACGCCGCGGCCGGCCGGTGACTGCACCGTACTCGTCTCCTGCTTCGCGCAGTGCGGTGCCGCGCTCGTCGTGCATCTCGGTGGGGAAGGGGCCCGCCCCGACGCGGGTCGCGTAAGCCTTCGTGATCCCGAGCACGGCCGAGATGTTCGTGGGCCCGAGACCGCTGCCGGTACACGCACCACCTGCGGTCGTCGCGGAGCTCGTCACGAACGGATACGTGCCGCTGTCGACGTCGAGCATCGCGCCTTGCGCGCCTTCGAGCAGCACGCGTTTGCCCGACTCGATCGCTTGTTGCACCGGACGTGCGGCTTCGCCGATCAGCGGCGCGAGCTCACGCCCGAGCTCGAGATACGTGCGGAGGATATCCGAGAGCACCGGCAACGTGCCGCCGAGTGCGGCGACGACGGGCGCCCACGCATCGAGGTTCTGCTGCACCTTCGCTTCGAGCTTGCTCGCGCTGAGCAAGTCGCCCATGCGAATGCCGCGCCGAGCGGCCTTGTCTTCGTAGGCCGGGCCGATGCCCTTTTTCGTCGTGCCGATCGAATCCGAGCGCGATTCGCGCAAGCCGTCGATCAACATGTGCTGCGGCAATACGACGTGGGCGCGCTCGGAGACCACGAAGCGCTCGGGCGCGAACAGCCCGCGCTTCTTCAGCTCTTCGAGCTCCGTCACGAGCACCTGCGGATCGATCACCGTGCCTTGGCCGAGGACGCACTGCGTCTTCGGATTCAGCGCACCCGACGGAATCAGCCGGAACACCACCTTGTCGCCGTCCACGACGAGCGTGTGCCCGGCGTTTGCGCCACCCGCGTAGCGAACGATGACGTCCGCATGGCGCGAATAGATGTCGACGATCTTGCCTTTACCTTCGTCGCCCCACTGGGCGCCCACCACGACCACGGCTCCCATGGCTCAATCCTTTGTGTTCACGTTTCGCGCCCAGCTTCGAAGCGCGCCAATCCCTGCGATGTCCGCGTTGTTCACGGTCCTCTCGCTCCCATCCGCCACCCGCACGAACAGTGCGCGGTCCAGTCCATCGGATCGGCGAAGCGGTGTCCGCTCGCGCGTCGATCCGGCCAAAAGCACGGCATCGTAGCCCCAGGCGCGGGCGAACGCGAGGCAAGCCGCGCGCTCTGTCGCTTCTGGCAACACGGATACGACGACTTCTTTCGCCCGCAGTCCCGAGATCCACGCTGCGAGCTGCGCCTTGCCCGTCGTGACAATGCGCAGATCGGTCGGCTCGGAGTGCAGCGTATGGCCCGCGTGGCGTAGCGCCCACTGCAAGTTCTCGAGATCGAACGCAAAGCCGGTCGCGGGCTGATCCATGCCATAACGCCCGAGCAGCCGATCGTAGCGACCGCCCGCTCCGATCGGTTCACCGGGGCCTTCCGCGAGCAGGCTGAAACTCATGCCGGTGTAATAGCTCGAACCGCGCGCATCGCTCAGATCGATCCCGAGGCGCGCTCCGAGGCCTGCCGCCTCGAGCTGGTCCACGATTTCGCGAAGGTTTCGCAACGCTGTAGTCGCAGCCGGCCAGCGCAGCGACTTCGCGGCGGACTTCAACACCTCGAGCTCGCCGTAGTGCTCCACGAGCGCGCACAAGCGCTCGCCGAACTCGCTCGGCATGTGCGCCTCTTTGACGAGGCGAGTGAGCGAAGCCGTGTCTTTTCGCGCGAGCATCCCCGCGACGGGCACGTGCAATTGCGGCGGTAGCTGATCGACCAGCGACTGGGCGATCGTCACGTGGCTGAGATCGATGCGCACGTCGTGCAGGCCGGCTGCCTTGCACGCGCCGTACGCGAGCAAGATGATTTCGACATCGGCTTCGGGGCCGGCCAGACCCACACACTCGAACCCTGCTTGGGTGATCTGCTGGTGACTGCGCGCGCGCCCGCGCCGGCGCCGGATCACGCGGCCCTCGTAACACAAGCGCCACGGCGCTGGGTGCCGCGCCATGCGCGTCGCGATTACGCGCGCGACTTGCGGTGTGATGTCGGGCCGAAGCACGGCAACTTCGCCGCTTTCGGGCTCGACGAAGCGCAGCAGATCGCGCGGGTCGAGCGCATCGATGCCCCGCTCGACCACTTCGGCGTGCTCGAAGAGCGGCGTCACGATCAAGTCGTAACCCCACAGCTGAAACGCCCGCAGCACCGCCCGCGTCAACCTGCGCCGCGCATCCGCTTCGGGCGGAAGCAAATCGCCCATGCCTTTCGGCGTACGCAGCGGGTCGCGTGGATACAGGAGCGGGTCGGCGTGGAGTTCCGGGAGCTCGGCGTCGCTTAGGTTCAGTTCTGGTTCGGTGCGTTTCACAGCTTCACGAGCAGCACGGAGCGGACGTGGGGTAGGCCACGCAGCTCCTTCAACGTCTCTTCGGGAACGGTGTTGTCGACGTTCCATAGCGCAAACGCCTGACCTTCGTGCAAGCTGACTTGAAGCCGCGACACGTTGATCTGACGTTTGCCGAGCGCGGTGCCGACCGCGCCGATCACGCCCGGGCGATCGTCGTTCTGGAACATCAACACTTGGCCTTCGAGCGGCGCATCGAGCTCATATCCGTCGAGCCCGGTCAACAGCGTTTGTCCTGTGCTGCCGACCGTCCCGGTGGCCGTGTGAAGCCCGCCGTCGCCCGAGACCGTGACGCGTACGGTCGAGGTGAAGCGGCGCATGGCCTCTTCGCGAACCTCGGTGACCGAAATGCCGCGTTCTTTTGCCTCGTACGGCGCGCTCACCGGATTCACCGGCGCTTCCAGGAAACGTTCGAGATAACCGGCGAGGGCCGCGTTCGCGACCGGCCGAACACCGTATTCGCCTGCTTCGCCCGTGCAGGTGATCCGAAGCTCGCGAACGTCGACCGAGCCGAGCTGCCCGAGGAGCTTGCCGAGCTTTTTCCCGAGCTCGATGTACGGCTTGATCTTCGCCGCTGCCTCGCCCGGTAGCGAGGGCACGTTCACCGCGTTGCGGATCGACCCCGTCGTCAGAAACTCCACGACCTGCTCGGAGATCTCGAAGGCGACCCGGTCCTGGGCCTCGGCGGTCGAGGCTCCGAGGTGCGGAGTCGCGATCAAATTATCGAGCTTGAGCAGTGGATGATCCGGCTTCACCGGCTCCTGCTCGAAGACGTCGAGCGCAGCGCCGCCGACTTGGCCTTCCCGGAGCGCGACTTCGAGGTCGGCCTCATTCACGATGCCGCCGCGAGCGGCATTCACGATCAGCACGCCTTTTTTCATCCGGGCGAAGGCGTCTCGATTGAGCAGGTACTTCGTCTCCGGCGTGAGGGGCGTGTGGACGGTGATCAAATCGCTGCGCAGGAACAGCTGCTCGAGCGAGACGAGCTCGACACCGAGGCTCGCCGCCTTTTCGTGGGTGAGCACAGGATCGAACGCGATCACCTGGAGATGCAGGCCCTTACCGCGCTCGGCCACGATTCGGCCGATGTTGCCCATGCCGATGATACCGAGCGTCTTGCCCGCGACCTCGCGGCCCTCGAACTTGTTTTTCTCCCACTTGCCGGCTTTGATCGAGGCGGTCGCCTGCGGGATCTTCCGGGCGAGCGACATCAATAGCGACAGCGCGTGTTCGGCCGTCGTCACGGCGTTGCCGGTCGGCGTGTTCATCACGACGATGCCTCGTCGACTCGCGGCCGGCACATCCACATTATCGACGCCGATGCCGGCGCGGCCGATGACGCGGAGCTTGTCGGCCTTGTCGATGACCTTGGCCGTGACTTTCGAGCCGCTCCGAATCACGAGCGCGTCGTACTCGCCGATCGCCGCCGCGAGCTCGTCCTCGGACAAACCGGGTTTGTAGTCGACGTGCAGGCCGGGAGCGGACCGGAGGATCTGAAGGCCGGAGTCACTCAGCTTGTCGGAGACCAAGACTTTCGATGGCGACATCGGACTCCCCTGATGAATGTGTGGCTGGCGACGAGCTAGCTCGGTCGCCGAGATGGCTACAACCCCGAGGAACCGCAAATTTGACCGGTAAAAGGCTCGGCAGGGCTAGCACCCGCCTCAGCTGAACGTCAAGGTTGGTAGGGTGACGTAGCTAGAATAGTGCGCCGTCACCGCTTGAAGGCAAGCCGACTGCGGGTGGTTGCCTCGGAGCACTCAGCACGACAACGGCGAGCGTAGAAAGCCCGTTGAACTGGGGTCGTGGAAATACCTTGACCTAGAGACCCGATCTCGCCTTTAAAACGCCGCGCCGACGTGCGGCGTACCCGAAAGCGCGCGTCGTTGACAGGCGGATTGGGCTGACCCTAACCGCCTGGTCGTGAGGTCCGAAACAAGTGGGACTCGGCTGGGCGGCCGTTCCCGTAGTTTGCTTGAGCACCCGCAGGCCAATCTCGTATAAGGGCGCCCGATTGCGGGTCCGATTCCCTCCGCGCCAGATCACAAGAGCTCGCTAATGCAGATCTTCTCGCGCTCTCTGAACTACCTGCCCCTCGTCGCCGCTGTTGGCGTCGCCGTACTCGGCGGGGGACTTACCTTGGGCATTTGGTATTACTTCTCTCCGCGTAACACGCAGGTCGGCTATGCCCCCGAGCAGCCGATTCCTTACAGCCACAAGCTGCACGCGGGTGAGCTCGGCATCGATTGTCGCTACTGCCACGCGAACATCGAACGTTCGCAGGAAGCGATGATCCCGCCGACTCAAGCGTGCATGGGCTGTCACGCGGTCGTGAAGAAAGACTCGCCGAAGCTCGCGTCGTTACGCGCGAGCTGGTCGACGGGATACCCGGTGGAGTGGGTGCGCGTGCATCGCGTCGCAGACTACGTCTACTTCGATCACAGCGTGCATCTGGCTGCGGGCGTCGGCTGCGTGAGCTGCCACGGTCGCATCGATCAAATGGAAGTGGTGCGCCAAGACCAGCCGCTGAACATGGGCTGGTGTCTCGAGTGTCACCGCAACCCGGGCCCGAACCTTCGGCCCAAAGACCAGATCACCAACATGACGTGGATGCCGTCGGACGAAGAGCGAACTCAGCTCGCCGAAAACACGCTACGCGGCCCGCAACATTGCTCGGGGTGCCATCGATGAGTACGGAAAACGAAGCGGCGCGATCCGGCCAGAAGGTGTTCTGGCGCAGTTTGGATCACAAGGCCGAACCCGCGAAGGTGAAGGACGCGCAGTGCGGCTCGGACGTCGTCAAGCGCAACATCGACGCGAGTGAGCTGTTCTCGATCAATCGGCGCAAGTTCCTCACCTTGAGCGGTGCGATCGGCACGCTCGCGGGGATCGAAGGCTGCATCCGGCGCCCGGCTGAGAACATCCTGCCGTACGCCGACATGCCGGAGTACGTGAACCCCGGCGTGCCGATGCACTACGCGACGGTGACCTCGAGCTCGGGCGAAGCGCTCGGCTTGGTGGTCACGAGTTACGAGGGCCGGCCGACGAAGGTCGAAGGCAATCCCGATCATCCGGCGAGCCTGGGCGCGACGGACATGTGGGCGCAGTCGGCGATCTTGGATCTGTACGACCCAGAGCGTTCGCATTCGCCGCATCAAGCCGGCGTTGCGACTGACTTTGCGGCATTCGACAAAGCGTTCGACGCGAAGATTTCGGAGCTCGCCAAGAAGGGCGGCGCGGGTCTCGCGATCCTCACGCAGTCGACGCTCTCGCCGAGCTACGTGCGCGTGCGCGAGCTTCTCTTAAGGCGCCTGCCCCGTGCGGCGTTCTTCACCTACTCGCCGGTGAACTCGGGCAACGCGCGGCTCGGAGCGCTGACTGCGTTCGGGCAGCCGCTGCTCCCGATCCACGACTTCTCGAAGGCGAAAGTCATCGTTTCGCTCGACAGCGACTTCTTGGGCACGGAGCCCGGCAACGTGCAGGCGTCGCGCGGCTTCGCGCAAGGTCGCGACGTCGCGGGTGTCACGAGCGAGATGAATCGCTTGTACGCGGTCGAGCCGGCGCTGACGAACACCGGCAGCAATGCCGATCATCGCTTGCGCCTGTCCGGCCAAGACGTCGCGCGTTACGCAAAGGCGCTCGCGGCGGAGCTCGGCGCAAACGGCGTCGACATCGGGCAGCTGTCGGCGGCGGTGAGCGGCACGAAGACGGACGGCATTCCCGCGCCGTGGTTGAAGGTCGTCGCGAAAGAGCTCGTCACGAATCGCGGCCAGTCGTTGATCGTCGTCGGTCAGCGCCAACCGCCCGCCGTGCACGCGCTCGCAGCTTCGCTCAATCGCGCGCTCGGCAACGTCGACCGTACTGTCGCGTACGCCGTGCCGGTCGACACGCTCGAAGGTGATGGCTACGCCGCGATCACCGCGCTCTCGAAGCAGATGGCTTCGGGCGTGATCGACACGTTGATCATGCTCGGTGGTAACCCGGCCTACGACGCGCCGGCGGACTTGAAGTTCGCGGAAGCGCTGAAGAAGGTTCCGACCAGCATCCACTTCTCGGCTTACTTCGACGAGACGGCATCACTCTGCACGTGGCAAGTGCCGCGCGCGCACGAGCTCGAGACCTGGGGTGACGCGCAATCGCTCGCCGGCGTGTACAGCGTTCAACAACCGCTGATCGCACCGCTGTGGGGCGGTCGCAGCGACATCGAAGTGCTCGGCAAGCTCGCGGGTCTGCCGAACTGGCGCGGCTACGACATCGTGCAAGCCACGGTCGACGAGCGCGGCATTCGCGGTGAGCTCGCGTGGCGGCAGTTGCTGAACAAGGGCATCGCATCGGCGACGTTCGGTACGGTGGCGACGGGACTGGCGGCGCGCGACGCCGACGTCGGCAACGCGCTCAAGCAGCTCGGTGAGCCCGCGCCGCTGGGCGACGACACCTTCGAAGCTGCGTTCATCGCGGACCCGAAGTTGTTCGACGGCCGCTTCGCGAACAACTCCTGGTTGCTCGAGATGCCGGACCCGATGACGCGCATCACCTGGGACAACGCCGCGATGCTCGCGCCG
>DASRXR010000220.1:0-2094 GCA_035687405.1 Polyangiales bacterium | reverse complement strand
GGAGCAGTGCGTCGAGCTGGTGCGCACGGGCCCACGACGTCGCGACGCGGATCGATGCGGCGATGCCTTCCGCCCACGCCGGGTTGTCGAGCAGGTCGCAGCCGTTCGTGGCAATCGCGGACTCGACCTGCTCCGCGTTGGAGCCGAGCACGACCGCGCAACGCGTGAGCTCCGCCGCTTGCAGCTGCGCGAGCACGTGCCGGACGAGCGGCTGACCATCGATCGACAGCAACTGCTTCGGGCGGCCGAGTCGCGTCGAGCCACCCGCAGCCAAAAGTGCGCATCCAATGCGAGTTCGACTCACGAAGTGCTGAGTTCCAGCGCCAGCGCCGCACTCGGCGCGGGCGCGTCCGCAGCAAGGGCGGCGCGCCGATGGATCGAACCGGGCTGCGTTCGCAACCCCGAAACTTCGGACTGCGTCAACGCGGCTTGGGCTTCGGCGACGATCGCGAGCGCGATCTCCGCCGGCGTCTGCGCGCCGAGCTGCAGACCGACCGGCGCGTAGACGCGCGCGAGCGAGGCTTGATCCGCGATCACACCCGCCGCGCGGCAGTCCGCGAGCATTTGTTCGGTTCGCGCGCGCGGGCCGAGCACACCGACGTAGCGCGAACTCGACGGCAATAGAGCCGCCAGCGACGCGCGATCCTGCTCGAGGTGATGGCCCATCACGACCGCGACCGAACGCACGCTCCGCGAGAGGCGCGCGATCGCGTCTTCCAGGCTGCCGGTCAAATAGTGATCCGCAACGCGCAAACGTTCACGCGCCGCCGTCCGCGGCAATGCATCCCAGACGCTCACACTCCAGCCGAGGTTCTTCGCGAGCGTGACGAGCGGCAACACGTCGTGACCGCTTCCGAACACGAACAAGTGCGGAGGCGGCACGATGCACTCGACCAAGACCTCTACTTCACCGTCGGCACTCGCGCGCTGCGCGATGTAGGGCTGCGAGCACGTCGCAAGTGCGGCTTGCGCCTCGTCTGCGAGCCCGGCGCGCACGAACGCACTCTCGTGGGTAGCGTGCGTGCCCTGGAGTTCGCCGCCGTACGCGACGAGCCGCGCGCCAACCGGGAGGTCTCGCCGAGTCGAGCGAAACACCGTGACGACGGCCGCCGTGCGCTCTTCGCGAATGCAGCGGTCGGCGGCAACGAACACGTCGGCCTGCGACGCTGCGCCCGGCAGGTGCTGTTCGAGCAACACGTCGACGATGCCTTGGCAGCCGGAGCCGCTACGCTCGTCGAGCGAGTCTTCGGCTTCGTCGTACGTGACGAGCAGCACGCGCTCGCTCCGGGTTCGCCAGAAGCCCTTCGTCATCACGTCGCGCTCGAGACAACCGCCGCTGATCGACCCCGCAAGCCATTCATCCTGGCTTGCGAGCATGCGCGCACCCGAACGCCGATACCCCGACCCGCGCACGCGCATGACCGTGGCACTCAAGAACGGTTCCTGCTTTTCGCGCAGCTGGCGCGCGGCTTCCACCAGGGCACGGAGCTCGCTCATGCGTACACCTCAGCAGTGGTAATCCCGCGCGACAAGGGTTCAAACCTTGGCTTTGAACGTATGTCGCACGAACGGTAGCCGGCGAACGCGCTCACCCGTCAGCTGATAGATGGCGTTGGCCACGGCCGGTGCGAGGGGCGGGACGCCAGGTTCACCGACGCCGGTCGGTTCCGCATGGCTCGGCACGATGTAGACCTCGACCTTCGGCATCTCATCGATGCGCAAGACGCGATAGTCGTGGAAGTTCGTCTGTTTCACGACGCCTTGCTCGATCGTGAGCTCGCTGTACATCGCGGCGGAGAGGGCAAACCCGACGCCACCTTCCATTTGCGCCCGCACGACGTCCGGGTTGATCGCGGTCCCGCAGTCGACACCGACGACGACCCGATGCACGCGAGGCCGGCCGTTCGGCAGGATCGACACTTCCGCGACCTGCGCGACGACGCTCTCGAACGACTCGTGCACGGCTACACCGCGCGCCATGCCTGCGGCCAATGGCTTCCCCCAGCCTGCCTTGTCGACTGCGAGCTTGAGCGCAGCCGTGTGCCGCGGCTTGTCCTTCAGCAGCGACAGCCGAAACTCGACCGGGTCTTTGCC
>DASRXR010000219.1:0-6008 GCA_035687405.1 Polyangiales bacterium | reverse complement strand
CTCGATCGAGGGAACATGCCGTACGATTACTTGATCGTGGGCACGGGCGCGACGCACTCGTACTTCGGCCACACCGAGTGGGCGAAATGTGCGCCGGGTTTGAAGAGCATCGAAGACGCACTCGAGATTCGCCGCCGAGTGCTGTTGGCGTTCGAGCTCGCCGAGCGCGAGGACGATCCGCAAGAGCGCACGCGCTGGACGACGTTCGTCGTAGTCGGCGCGGGTCCGACCGGTGTGGAGCTCGCCGGTGCTCTCGCAGAGATTTCGGACACGACACTCGCGAAGGACTTCCGGCGGATCGATCCGCGTTCTGCGCGTGTGTTGCTGCTCGAGGCAGGGCCCCGCATCTTGCCGTCGTATCGCCCGGAAGTGTCTGCGGACGCGCAACGCCAGCTCGCGCACCTCGGCGTCGAGGTTTGCACCTCGCGCAGCGTGACGGACATCGACGAACTCGGCGTCGAAACGAGCTCAGGTCGCGTCGAAGCACGGACGGTGCTTTGGGCGGCAGGCGTCGCAGCATCACCGATCGCGAAGTCGTTCCTCGGTGTGCCGCTCGACAAGCAGGGCCGGGTTCAAGTCACACCGTTCCTCACGTTGCCGGAGCGCGACGAAGTGTACGTGGTCGGCGACCTTGCGAACATCAAGCAGGAGAACGGCAAGCCCGTCCCTGGGGTCGCGCAAGGCGCGATTCAAGCCGGCAAGTACGCGAGCCGTCGAATCATGGCTCAGCTCTACGGCTATGAAACGATCGCATTCAAGTACAACGACAAGGGCTCACTCGCGACGATCGGCCGCGGCGCGGCAGTCGCTGAATTCGCGCACGCACACTTCGCGGGCCTGCTCGCGTGGTTGTTGTGGCTCGTGGTCCACATCATGTTCTTGGTCGGCTTTCGCAACCGCGTCGCCGTACTGCTCGAGTGGGCCTGGTCGTACGTGACGTTCGAGCGCGGTGCGCGGCTCATCACGGGCCAGCTGCCCGGCACAAGTCAGCGCAACCCAACCTTGAGCCTGCCACCACCTTCGCTCGAACCGACCGTCGTTCGCCCCACGCGAACGACCAATGGCGACGGCCACGATCAACCCGAGCAGATGGATATCGTCGAAGAAGCATCGATCGAGTCGTTTCCCGCGAGCGATCCACCGGGTTGGATCGGCCACAATCGCTGAACTGACTCAGAGCTCGAGCTCGCCCGGCTCGAGGTTATCGACGAAGCACCACGTCCAAGTTTCGCCGGGTTCGGCCGAACGCATGATCGGATGATGCGACGTCCGAAAGTGCGCGGACGCGTGTTTGTTCGGCGACGAGTCACAACACGCGGTGTGTCCGCATTGGAGGCACATGCGAAGGTGCAGCCATTCGCCGCCCATCTTCACGCAATCCTCGCACTCGTGTTTGGTCACCTTCGTGAACTTGATGGAATCCGTGTGACTGCATTCTCGCGCCATCGGGCACCTCTGCTGGAGACAGACTAGGGGCTGTCTATACCCCAAAATCGGGGCCGCAACCGAGGCCCGCAGCTCTGCTAGAGTTGCCCGAATGTCGTACGTGTATTTGGTCGACGGTACCTACGAGCTCTTCCGTGCGTTTTTCGGCGCCCCGAGCGCCGTGAAGAATGGACGCGAAGTGGGCGCGACGCGCTCGCTGCTTCGATCGTTCTCGGGCATGTTGCTCGACCCCGATGTCACGCACGTGGGAATCGCCTTCGACACGGTGATCGAGTCGTTCCGCAACGACATGTTCCCCGGCTACAAGACGGGCGCCGGGATCGATCCGGATCTGTGGAATCAATTCCCGCTCGCAGAGCAAGCGACGCGTGCGCTCGGAATCGTGACGTGGTCGATGATCGAGTTCGAAGCGGACGACGCACTCGCCGCGTTCGCCGCGCGCGCGGCCGAGGATCCGAGCATCGAGCAAGTTCGGATTTGTTCACCCGACAAAGATTTGTGTCAGTGCGTGCGCGATCCGAAGATCGTCACGTACGACCGGCGCCAAAAGAAAGCATTCGATTCGGCAGGCGTACGCGAGCGACTCGGAGTCGCGCCGGAGCAGGTGCCTTCGCTGCTCGCACTCGTCGGAGACACGGCGGATGGGATTCCGGGAATCCCGCGTTGGGGCGAAAAGAGCGCGGCGAAGGTGCTCTCGAAGTATCGCAACGTGGCCGAGATCCCGGATGACTCTCGCAGCTGGGAGCTGCAGGTTCGCGGAGCGCCGGCGCTCGCGAGTGAACTGGCGCGGGCGCGCGAGGATGCGCTCCTATACGAGAAGCTCGCGACCCTGCGACTCGACGTACCGCTCACCGAGACGGTGGAAGACACGCGGTTTCGCGGCGTGAATCACGCGGAACTTCGCAAGATGTGTGAGATCCTCGACGCCGAAGACGTGCTGGCACGTTTCAGTAACTGAAACTGAATTACCGCTCGTCCTTGGACTTGTTCGAGTCGTGCGACTTGTTCGAGTCGTGCGGCAGTACTTCGATGCGCGTGTCGCGCTTGTCTTCGGCGGGGTTGCGCAATCGCTCGAACGTGCCCGACGGCAAGCTGAGCAGCGATCCGAGCAGCGACGCGATGAGCTGCGCCGGCGACTTGCCTTCCGCGTGCACGTGCGCGCTTTCCTGCGAGCGCAAGTCGTGAAGCGCGCCGCGCGCGATCGTGTGCGAGCCATCGGAGCGGATCTCGATCATCAGCTGCGCGACGACGGGCGGCTCTTGCTGCGTGTCGAGCGGCGCATCGCCCGACTTGGTTCCGCGATTGAGTGCGTCTTTGAAGCCTTGCAGGGCCATGCCGCCGAGCGCGCGCACGATACCGCCAGTCGAGCTACTCGGTGGTTGAGTCATTAGAGAGGGATCGTAACCTCCAGATGACTTGCGTCCAGCCCTCCAGCCCGAACCTGAATAATGGCCGCTCCAACGAGCGGTCGTCAGCTCCAGCTAGAAGGCGCGAGCAGCGCTGAGTCGCCGCCCAGAGCTACAAAAAACCCTCGCATGTCTTCCGGCACCGGGGCGTGAACGACGAGCGGTTCCGCGCGCGCGATACCGGGCAAAATGAGCTTCGCACAGTGCAGCATGACGCGGCGCGCGGCCAGCACGCGGCCATCTTCCATGACTTCGCGCACCGGTCCGCCATAGTGCTTGTCGCCCCACAGCGGCGCACCACCGCGAGCCGCATGCACGCGAAGCTGGTGTGTACGACCCGTTTCCGGCTGCAAGAGCAAGAGCGCGAGGTGCGACGCCGACGACAGCGTCCGGTACCGCGACCACGCGCTATCGGCGAGGCAAAAGCCTTTCGTCGAGGCCTTCCCCTTGCCGCCGCGAACGGACGTACCGTTCGCCAACGCGACGCGACGCCTCGGGTCGCGCGGATCGCGACCGATCGGAAAGCGCCATTCACCATCGAGCGGCTCGGGCGGTTGGCGCGCGAGCCCGAGGTAAAAGCGCCGGTACTGCCCGGCAGTACGCGCCGCCGTCAGCTGCTCGATCGCTCGAGTCGTGCGCGCGAAAGTCACCAGACCAGTCACCTCGGCGTCGAGTCGCGATGAAGCATGCATGCGCGGTGCCTCCAAATCGTGCTCGCGCGCCCAGCTCGCAAGGCAATTCTCACCATCCGGGCTCGTCGTAGCCAGGCCGGAAGGTTTGTCGATCACGAGGAGGTCGCCGTCCTGGTGGACGACGCGAGGCTCAGTCATGACCGAGAACTTGCAGCCGTCCCGAATCGCCGTCGAGCAGGACGCGATCGCCCGTCTTCACGGCCCGGGTCGCGACGCGCAAGTTCACCACCGCCGGCAAACCGTATTCGCGCGCGACTACACACGCATGCGAGAGCGGTCCGCCCAAATCCGTGGCGAGCCCCGCCGCGGCGAGAAACAGCGGTGACCAACCGACGTCCGCGGCCGGCACGACCAAAATCTCACCCGGCTCGAACGCGGAGATGTCCGTCGTCGAGATGAGCACGCGCGCCCTTCCCTGCACTTGGCCCGAGCTCGCCGCGAGCCCTTCGAGCACGCTCGTGCTGCGACCGAGCTGGGCGACCGGCGGCGGATAGTCCACGAACGTATCGGGTGGATCCGGCAGCGAACGATCGCGGTCGTACCCGGAGCGGCGCAACTGCACGAGCGGGCGCACCGTTCGGAGCTCACCGCGCAAGTAGCCATGAAGCTCGCTCAACGTCAGAAAGAACGCCGCGTCGTCGCCGATGCCTGGCTCGCGAATCGCGATCCGGCGGGAGGCGTCCATCGCGAGCAAACGGAACAGGTCGAGCACTTGCACCACGTGATCGCGCAGACGCTCGCGCAAGCGCATCGCGTTGCGAACCACCGCGAGCAAACCCAACACCGCGCGCCGAGCCGTGAATCCGAACTCGAGCAGCGCCTTTTCGCCTTCGTCGCGCCGCGCACGCCCGCGACTCTCGACGGTCTCCGCGGCGTGAACGTGGAGGCCGCGCAGGTGCAAGCGAATCGTGTCGAACAACAGCGACTGATCTTCGCGCCAGCGCGGCTCCGAGAGCTCGGCCTCGCGAATCCCGCGATGCCCGTAGCGCCCGAGAAACGCTTCGATTGCGCGCCGCGGCTCGCCTTTCGGCAGATCCTGGACGCTCAGGCTGCGCGCCCCGTTCGTGATCACTTGCCGAGTCGCTTCGTCGTCGGCGAGCAGCTCGCTGATGCGGAGAAGCTCGCGACCTGGGTTCGCACTCTCGACGTCTTCCAGCGCCGACAACAAGTCGCGCTGCAGCTTCTCGGAGTCGGCGCCCTTCAACATGCGGAGCGTCGCCGACAGCGGCACGAGCGCAGCCAAGAGACCGCCGTACGCAGTCAGCATCAAGCCGCCGGTCTCGTTCAGCAGGCGGTGCACGTCGGACAACGTCTCGTCGAGCGCAGGCGACGGCAAGATTCGCAAGTCGAGTGCGCGAATCCGAGCGCCTTCGTCTTGAAACGCGGGCTCGTAGCGTTCGACACGGCTGCGTAAGCCGAGGTTCTCGCGCGCAAATCGCGCGACCGTAACTGGCAAGCGCGTCAGAAATCCGACGCTGCTCTGCTCCGGCAGCTCGGCTTCCAAGCGGTCGATCTCGATCGCACCGCCGAACGGCAATACTGCGCGGGGCCGCAACCCCGGAACTTGCGCTGCGATGCGCGTCAGCTCCGACAGGTTGAGGTAGACGCGACCGCGAAAGTTTCCGACCAGGTTACTGTGACGCGGCACGCTGCAGCCGAGAGCTGCGAACGCTTTGCGAAAACCGAAGTCGCTGAAGCTCGCGAGGATCGACCAGGTGAGCGGCGTCGCGACACCGGGGAGCGCTTCGCCGACGTTCACGTTCGACCAGACCGTGCCGCGATCCGGCATCGAAGAGCGCTTGCCTTTGCCGCGCTGCTTGCGCCGCGTCGGCGCGAGTCCCTTCAGGACGATCGGGCGCGCTTGCAGGATGTAGAGCGCGTCCTCGACGAACGCCCACTCCACGTCGCGCGCATCGCCGAAGTGGCGTTCGATCCGCCGCCCCATGTCGGTGAGGCGCGAAAGTGCGTGTTGATCGAGCGCCTCGCGACGCGCGATCGAGCTCGGCACGCTGACTTCCTGCACGCCACCCGTGGGCGCAGCTTCCGCGCGAATCGCTTTGTCGCCGACGACGCGGTCGCGCAGAAAGCCCGTGTCCTTGTCGATGTAGTACGTGTCTGGCGAGACGCGACCGTCCGCAACCAGGTTGCCCAAACCATAGGCGGCGTTGATCACGAGCTCGTGCGTGTTCGACGTCAGCGGATTGATCGTGAACAGCACACCCGCGACGCTGGCAGGCACGAGCGCTTGAATGACCACGCCGACCGAAGCTGCGCCCTCGAGCCCCAGGGCGTGCAGGTACGACAACAGGCGTGGAGAACATACGCTCGCCCAACACTCGCGGACGGCCGCGAAGAGCTCGTCCTCGGTGCGAACGTTGAGAATCGTCGTGTGGAGGCCCGCGGCAGACGCGACGTGCTGGTCCTCCGCGGTGCTCGAGGAGCGAACCGCGAGCTGCTCGACGCC
>DASRXR010000218.1:0-5038 GCA_035687405.1 Polyangiales bacterium | reverse complement strand
GCACGGCGCGGACGAGCTCGGGTCGAGTCAGGCTCGCTTCGTCGAAGCTGCTGCTGTAAAGGAGGCCACGTTCGTAGAGCGCCGTGCCCATCGCGCCATCGAGTACGACCGCACCGCGAAGTAAGCGCTCGAGAAAAGGCGCCGAACCGGACGCTACTGGGGAGGTCATTGCGCGGCAAAGATGCGATTTGCACCCGGTGCGGTCAAGCGACGTTCGGGCGGCCTGGCGCCCCACGCGCAATCGACTGCGGCGCCGACGGCCACCTAGTGCAGTACTAGCGCAGCGAAAACCTTCGACGGCCGGCGGGCGGCTTGGTATGGACCAGTGCGATGCGGAAATTCCCGACGATTCAGCTCGCCGATCCCAGTGAGGATCAGGCTCGGCCGGAATCGATAGCGATGGTCGCGGTCGCGGCTTGGGGAGTCGGCTTCGTAATCATGTTGGGGGTTGCGCGATTTCTTCCGCACGACGAAGGCATGGCCGAAGTGACTCAGGCCGCGCGTGCGCAATTGCCGGGCACCGAGGCCGAACCGACCCGAATCGTGAGCACGACGCGCGGGTTGGGAGACCCGCACGACGCCCACATCGTCAGACCGGCGCCCCTCGCGGAAGCGCATGCGGCGGAGATCGAACAAGAAGCGATCGAGAAGCCCGCCGCCACCAGCGAACCGAGCGAACCGAGCGAGCCGAACGAGAGGCCCGCTTCCGCGACCGAACCGAGCGAGAAACCAGCTCCTGCTCCTTCCAGCGAACTGATCGCGAAGCCTGCGCCGGCATCCGAGGCGATCGCAAAGCCGCTCCCAGCTGCGCCCCAACCGGCGGCGCCGCTAGTAGCTGCAAGCGACGGCGATCGAACCTCAGCGAAATCGGCGACGAGCCTCGCGAAGAAACGCACGACGAAACGCGAGTTCAAGCCAGGCGTCCTCGCATATCTGCGTTGCGAAGGCAGTGAGCGACCTCACGCTCGCTTTCCTTGTCCGCGCGATCCGAAGCTCGAAGAGCAGGTCTGGCACGCGCTCGAAGCGCTGCCGATGTGCGACACCGACCCCGGTGCAGGCACTGCGGAGTTGCGTTTGCTGGTCCGCAAATCAGCGGTTCAGGCGATCGAGTGGAAGCCCATCGCATCGGACCCGGGCCTCGATCTGCGCGCAGTTGGAAAGTGCGCAGGCGCGAAGCTCGCTGGCATGACTACACGGTTGCGCGCGCCCGAGGGCTTGGTCAGCTTTCGCTTCAGCCTCGAATAAAGCGGCTCGATTCGGGCGTTTTAACCACGCTCGAGGCCAGCGCAACCCGCCCAGTGCGAGGTCCTACACCGACCGCCTTAGATCAGTTCCTCCATACATGGGGAGCGGTCCAGAAGAGGAAGTCCTCGAACTAACCTTTGCCGGCCCGCGAGCCTGTGCTAGATTGATGATTGTGGACGTGGTGCTACGGAAACTTGGGCGCAAAGGTGGTCGCATCGTTGCGGGTCGCCTCGTTAGGGCGCCACGCAATGGCTCTGTGGTTGTCATCGAGTTTCCTGATGGCCTCCATGAGTACGTGACGACACCTGTGAAGCGCGTTCTTCGCCTCGCCGGCGATGACGTCTTCTTCTTGCAGACCGCGAACAGCTGTTACCGGCTGGAAGTGCGGAGCGGGCAGGAAGTGATGCTGGATAGTGTCGCTAAGTAGCAGCCGTACCGTCTGAGACTAAGACGCCGCGCAGAGCCCCAGGGCCGCGCGGCGTTTCAGCTTAAGGCTCCGCCAAACTTGGCCTCCACCTCGGGTGTCGCGGACCTCTCAGCGCAAGTCCAGCTGGCCGAGCTTGCCGACCAAGGAATCGAGCAGCTCCTGCAGCTTCGCGAAGTCCTTCGGGCGGCGCTCGAAGGTGTCCTCGTCGACGTACAGCGCGCGATTGATCTCGATTTGAATCGCGTGAAACCCGGCGTGCGGCCGACCGTAGAACGTCGTCGCGAAGCCACCTTTATACGGGTCGTCGTGGCGCACCGTGAGCCCTGCTGCCTTGAAGTGCTGTTCGACGAGCTCGATCGCGCGCGGGTCCGCAGTCGTGCGGCCTTGCGTCCCCGGAACGATGTCCGCCCGACGCTCACCTGCATCAATGTGCAACGACCGGCCGCGCGACGGCATCGAGTGACCCGCCAATAGAATCGCGTAGCCGTGCCGTGCGCGCATGTCTTCGAGCGTCTGCCGCAACGCCTCGTGGTACGGCACGTAGAAACGCGCCAGGCGTTTGCGCAGCGCTTCGAACGTCAGCGGTCGCGTGAGTACCGGGCGACCATCCGTCGTCGCACGCCAGACTACACCGCGCGGTTGCGCACCGACCGGCGCCGGATGATCGCTGACGGTCGCCGAGTCCACGTCGTCCTGTGCGCGATTGAGATCCACGACGTACCGCGACACGCGCGAGCACAACAACGCGGCACCGAGTGAAGGCGCATTCGCATAGAGCTCGTCTACGTAGATGTCGGCATCTCGGAACAATGCATCCGAGGGTGCGGCCAACTCGGTCTTCACGATTTCAGGAACCACGACGCTCGCGTGCGGGACTTCGACGAGGAGCGGGAACGAACGCGCTGACGGCTGGTTCCGCGCGGTGCCATTCGCATGCGTGGGTAGCTGGAGGTCGAAGGAGCTCACGAGGCAGATATTTAGCACAGAGCGTAGCCCGATGCGTGGATCAAGCGTGTGCGAGCCCAGCAGGCCCTACATTTCAGCACGATCATCTTGCATTGCTCATCGAAGGAAGCGGCTTGTCTCGCACTCTGCGAGGGCGTGTATCATCGCGGTAAAGGACACAGGGTTGTGTCCACCATCCACAATCCGGATCGCTTACAACGCATGTCCACTGCTGCCTCTCGTCGTTCACAAGATCCCTATCTCGGAAAAACCGTCGCGGGTCGTTATCGACTCGAAGCACGGCTTGGCGAGGGCGGGATGGGCGTGGTTTACCGCGCGAGACACGTGCTCATCGATCGCGTTTGCGCGATCAAGCTGATCCGTCCGGATCTGCGCGGTGAGACGCATCTACGCGCGTGGATGTTGCGCGAAGCGCGCGCAGCCAACCGCGTCGATCACGCGCACATCGTTCAGATCCACGACGTCGGTGAAACCGACGACGGTGAGTTGTACTTGGTCATGGAGTATCTCGTCGGAACTGCGCTCTCGAGCGTGGTTGCGAAGGGACCACTTCCGATCGAGCGCGCCATCGACGTGATCGAACAGATGTGTGCCGCTCTCGCGCGCGCGCACGACCTCGGCGTCGTGCATCGCGACTTGAAGAGCGACAACATCATGCTGACGATGCAGGGCGGTCGTAAGGACTTCGTGAAGATCCTCGACTTCGGCTTGGCAGCGTTGACGCGGGATGCGCGGCTCGCACCGAAGGGCGCAGTCTTCGGAACGCCGGAGTACATGGCGCCCGAGCAAGCGCGCGGTGACGACGCGACTGCGTTGTGCGATCTGTACGCGCTCGGCGTGTTGCTGTTCGAGATGTTGACCGGACAGTTGCCGTTCCGCTCGAGCGATCGCGAGACGCTGCTCGAGATGCAGCGCACGGCCCAACCGCCGCGACCGCGTACGATCCGCGGCGACATCGCGACGCAAGCCGAAGCGATCATCCTGCGCTTGCTCGAAAAGGATCCGAGCCGGCGCTTCCGCGATGGTCACCATTTGCAAGAAGAGCTGAAGGCGTTCCAGCGAACGTTGCCGGGTCGCGCCTGGGAAGTGCAGCAGACCGACGCGCCAGCAGCACCTCCCGCACCACCGCCCGCCCCGACGCCGGGCGTGCAGGAGTGGGGAACGCGCGCGGCGAACTACCAGCGTGCGCTCGCGCGAAGTTATCCGAACGGCAAACCGCCGCAGGAGATCCAAGAGGCGACCGATGCGTTGTGGGATCTCGCGCTGCGGGCTGCCCGGCTCGAAGGCGAGCTCGCGAGCCACTCGCACAAGCTGGAAGCGACCGAACGTCGCGGCCGAGCGCTGCGCGCGGAGATGGGCCGCAAAGTGGAAGAGCTGGCGGCCGAAGAGTCGCGCGCCCTCCGTGAAGCGGCGGATTGGCGCGACCGAGCGAAGAAGGTCGAGAGCACCTGTAACGATTCCAAGGCAGCACTCGAGGAAGCGACCCGTCGCTCGAACGCCAAGGACGTACCGAACCTGGAGCTCGCGAAGCTCAAGGCGGTGTTCGAAAGTCTCGGCGCCGCGCGCGCGACGCTCGAGGCGAACCAACGCGCGCTCGAATTCCAGGTCGGGCATGCGACCGAGCGCGAGAAGCAGGCGGGCGATCTGCGCAAACAGATCGAAGAGCTCCGCAAGCAGCTGCAGCGTTACTCGGACGCGCTCGAAAACGACTTGGCTGCGGGGCGCGAGCGCATCGCGACGCGCGTGAAAGAAGCGCTGACGTTCGAGCGCAAGTTCGACGAAGCCTCGAACGTGCTGCTCGGACACTTGCGCGAGAAGCCCGAGTGTCGCGACTTGATCGAAGAGCTCCTCAGCGGCGATCGAGAACGAGCGGCGTTGAAGAACCGTCCGACGGCGACGGTTTCGAAGCGAGAGGGCGAGCCGCCCAACGGTGCGGTCGCAGGCTGAATCGCGCTCCAGGCGCCACTGTTTTCAAACCGGCGGCGGCGAGTAGTAGTCGACTACGCGGATCGGGCGCGTGCTGAGGGCAGCGCGCACCGTCTGGCGGATGCCGACTACGTCGCCGCCGATTTGCAGCGGCGTCGGCTCGCGCAACTGAATCGAGATGCGATCCGCCAAGAAGTCGTGCAGCCGATCGCTGCGATAGGTGCCGCGCCAGATCTCGCGAATGTTCGCGACCGCCGCGATCGAACCGAAGTTCACGACGCGCAGGTTGAAGCGGTCGTCGCGCTCTTCGGCATACGGGAAGATGCGTGCGCCGAGGCCCCAGTACGGAATCGTGCTGAACGCGAGCAGCCGCGCCGGACCGGCGTAGATCACGTCGCCGTTTTCGATCGGCGCACCGATCGGCCGACCTTCCTGACCGAGCCGAATCGCAGGCGCGCCTTCGTTCAGAATCCG
>DASRXR010000217.1:0-4338 GCA_035687405.1 Polyangiales bacterium | reverse complement strand
AAAACTAACAAAAAAGGGACACAACTCGGATCGTCACGGACCGATAACCAAAACAGCGCGGCGAGGACGAACGCTCTCGCTCGAGTGCGACCGAGAACACCACCACAGGCATGCATGCATAACGAGGAGAGCTCGCAACAGCAGACAACCACCGGAAAGCGAGACCCATCGATGAAAACGGGGCCGCCGAAGAGAGGCGCGAAGCGCCGCGGCTCTGCGCGCTGGCCGCCGGAGCGCAGCATCATGCGAAGTGGGCCCAGAACTCTGGCATGTCATCGCATCCCCCTTAGCCAGCCTCTGGCCCGCAGCTGACGCCAATAGCCTCAACCGCGCCGCTGAAGCCACGGCGCGGTGAGCGCGAAGCGCGCGGCTCTGCGCGCCCGCTACCGCAACGTTGCATGCTTCGAAGTGAGCCTCGACGCCAGCATGCCATCGCATCCCGCCTTATTCAGCCTTTCTCGCGCCCGCCAATGACGCCAACAGCTTCGACCGCGATGATGATTCGGCCGCCCACGGAGCTGAACTACAGACGGCGGCAAGTGCCGGAAATCGGTCGATTGGATCGTGAACGCTACACACGAATACCCGAAGAATAGACGCCTACTACGCCGCCGAGATCGACCTCACACCCGGGTTGTGCTGTAAAACTCTTTCAGCTATGCGTCTGATCGCCGCACTCTGCATCGCGCTGTGCTCATGCAGGTCGCGGCCAAACGAGCCGAACGCCCGCGCCACGCCGCCAGCCACCGCGCCCGCAGCCTGCGAAGGCTACGCTCCGGTCTGCGGGCTCGACGGCCGAGTCTACGACAACGAATGCACAGCGCGTGCTGCGGGAGCCGAGCTGTCAGTGTTAGGTCGCTGCAAGGGCGTGCTGCCGGACTTCATTCCGTGCGGCACCCACTACTGCAACGCGAACCGCGAGTACTGCGAAATCTACCTGAGCGACGTGCCCGAGTTGCCGACGTCGAGCCACTGCCGCAGCTTGCCGGATGCGTGTCGCCCGCAAGCAAATGAAGCACGCACGTGCGCGTGCTTCCCGGCATCGACGCCATGTCTTTCGTTTTGCGGCCCCACGTGGACCGGCGGTCTGCCTGGCTTTCATCTGACCTGTCAGGGCGTCAAAGAGCCGCGCACCAATCCTTTGTAAACCGTTTGGAATACGGCCCGCCCGCGCGTGGCACGTGCCAGGCACCCGGCCGGCTCGCGCAGCGCATCAGAGCGCCAGCATCGCGTGAATCGTGATGAAACGAGCGGGTCTGGTCCGATCGAAATGGTTGGCCTGCGGCTTGCGATAGGCGGGAACACAACCAACCGAGCACGCACGAAGCGCGCTCCTTCGATTTTCTGAAAGTAGGAAACTCCATGAACCCCCGCATTCTCATTGGCTCGCTTCAAACGTTCGCTCTTTCGCTGGCAGCCATCAGCGGCGCAGCGGCACAGTACTACGAGCCTGCTCCCGCCCCGGCTCCCGCCCCGGCTCCCGCGTACGAAGAGCCCGCGCCCGCGCCAGCAGCAGCACCGGAAGAGATCAAGTTCTCCCTGGACCGTTCGCCCGGCATCGTCGCTGCGGGCTGCGTGCCCTACGCGAAGGGCGACGTGAAAGTCGTCTCGCAAGGTCCAGTCGAAGTGATGGACGTTTACCTGTCCGGTCTGCCGGCAAAGACCGAGTTCGACTTGTTCGTGATCCAAGTCCCGAACGCACCGTTCGGACTGTCTTGGTACCAGGGTGACATGGAGACCGACGAGTACGGCAACGCACACGGTCAGTTCATCGGGCGCTTCAACATCGAGACATTCATCGTCGCTCCGGGCGTAGCGCCCGCTCCGCAAGTTCACTATTCGCCGATCGCCGACGCAAAAGAGAACCCGGCGACCGCACCGGTCCACACGTTCCACCTCGGCCTCTGGTTCAACTCGCCCGAGGATGCGCGCTACGCAGGTTGCGATGATGCGGTCACGCCGTTCAACGGTGAGCACAACGCGGGCGTCCAGGTGTTCAACACTGCGAGCTTCCCGAACGAAGCCGGTCCGCTCAGCCAGCTGGAGCCGTGAGCTGCGGCGAAACTAACGCAAAGCCTACCTCGATCGACAACTAAGCCGCCGCCGCGCCTCGACTCTGTCGAACGCGCGGCGGCTCTTCGATCAAGGGACTTCCAACACGACCTTCCCGCGCGGATGCTCCTTCACGGCGACCTCGTGTGCTCGCGCAACGTCCTGCAGCGGAAACGTCGCACTCACGTACGGCCGCACCTTGCCCGCCTCGATCAACTGGGTGATCTCAGTGAGCTGCGCGCCGTTCGGTTCTGCCATGTAGCCGACGCCCCGGATCTCGCGCTCCTTGAGTGCACTCTCGTCAGGCTTGCCCAACGTCGATACGAGCACGCCACCTCGCTTCAGCACTTGCACCGAGCGCTTCTGGACCTCGCCCGCAATCAAGTCGAACACGAGGTCGATATCACTCAGGAGCTCTTCAAAGCGCTGCGCTGTTCGGTCGATCACGATATCCGCTCCGAGCCCGCGTACGAACTCGATGTCGCGATGCGACACGGTCGTCGTCACGTGCGCGCCGCGCGCCTTCGCAAATTGGATCGCGAGGTGCCCGACCCCGCCCGCACCCCCGTGAATCAGCACGGACTGCCCCTGCTGTAGTTGACCGTGATCGAACAACCCCTGCCACGCCGTCAGACCCGCGAGCGGCACCGAGGCCGCTTCGATCAGGCTCAAGTTCTTGGGAGCGCGAGCGCAGAGATCTGCCTTGACCGTGACGTACTGTGCATAACCGCCTCGCCCCCGATCCACCACTGCGTACACGGCATCGCCACGCTGCCAAGACTGCGCACGCGCGCCGCGCTGCTCCACTTTGCCCGCCACATCGCGGCCCAGAACTACGGGGAGTTGTTCAGCTTTAACCGCGAAGTACTTGCCTTCGCGGATCTTGTAGTCCACTGGATTCACGCTCGCGCCGTGAACTCGAATCAGGACCTCGTCCTCGGCGACCGCGGACGTCGGCACCTCTTCGAGCTTCATCACGTCCGGTCCGCCGAACGAGTGGATGCGAACTGCCTTCATGGTGGCTCCTCGATATGCTCGGCGCTGAATCGCCGTTCCGAGTGACAAGCATCACACGGACCAGGGCAGTGTAACCGCAATCGCTGTCAAAGCGACGACAGCGCTCGCTCGAGCGCGACGCGAGCTTCGGCGGCCCAACACTCGACGAGCTCGGCCGCAGGCCGCTCCTCACCGAGCAGGTTCGCCTGGCCTGCCCAGAGGTTGAGTTGCTCCGAGTCGCCGGCCGCGACCGCTGCGGCTCGCAACGGCTGCGTCAGATAGTGAACCTCGGGATACGCGGACGGTGCTTGCCCCGAGTGCGTCGCCAAGAAACGATTGACGAGTCCGCGCCCGCGGCGGCCGGTGAACGCGCGCGTCAATGCCGTTCGAACCGGCTGCTCAGCAGCCCGTGCGAGCGCTTCACGAAACGGCGCGTTCGTCGCAGCTTCCGGGCAACGCAAGAATGCGGTTCCGATCGCAGCTGCGCGCGCACCGGCTGCGAGCACGGCTGCGACGCCGGCACCGTCCGCGATGCCGCCTGCAGCTACGAGCGGCAAGCGGATCCGACGCGCGCACAGTCGCAAGAGCGCGAGCAACCCGACCTCACCTTCACCGTCTTCGTCCGTGAATGTCCCGCGGTGCCCGCCTGCTTCGACGCCTTGCACGACCAGCGCATCCGCACCCGCATCGGCCGCGGCCCGCGCCTCGTGCAGTTCCGTGACGGTCACCCAAACTGCGATGCCGGCGTCGTGGAGCCGCCGCACGACCTCGATGCTCGGACAACCAAACGCGAAGGACAGTACGGGCACGCGCTCCGCGATCGCGAGCGCGAGCTTCTCCTCCCACGCGTCGTCATCGTGGCGCGGCCCACCGAGCTGAGCGCCGTGCGCGGCCGCTTCGGGCTGCAGCCACGCGAGATAGTCGTGCACGGCTGCGGTGTCGGTCGTCGGCTTCGAAGGCACGAACAGGTTCAACCCGAATGCTCGATCCGTGAGCTCACGCGTGCGTTGCAGCTCGGCCTTCACGGCGTCGGCCTTCTTGTAGCCTGCGGCGAGGAACCCAAAGCCGCCCGCGTTGTTCACAGCTGCGGTGAGCGCCGGCGTGGACGGCCCGCCCGCCATCGGAGCCTGAATGATCGGATGCTTGAACGATGGAAACGCGATCATGGTGCGCATACGGTAGAGCGGTCCCGCCCGTGTGCGCAATCGATCAGACGGCGCGTTGGATTCCGCGTTGGGGTCTCCCCTTGGGGACTCACCGGCAACCCGAGATCTCAGTAGCTCGCGGAAA
>DASRXR010000216.1:0-10419 GCA_035687405.1 Polyangiales bacterium | reverse complement strand
TGTTGGGGAAGCGCGCTGAGGGCAAGCCAAACGGTCGCTACATTCCGAGTGCATTTCGGCGTGAGGTCTACGCTCGTGACGGTGGCCAATGCAGGTTCGTGAGTAAGAACGGCACGAGGTGTCGTTCGCGGCGTGATTTGGAGTTCCATCACGTCGTGGAACTCAGCCTGATGTTCGAGGCGGCACAGGATGTCGCTTTCCCATCCCCACGTGTGCACTCGCCCGCAGCCCGGGCTAACGTTCGGCCTTGGGCTACGCAACCTTGGTCCGAACTCTTCTGAGTTGCTTCGTCGCACTCGGATTCATCGCGGAAGGCTGCGGATTTTCCGGCGGCGATCCGGACATGAAACCGCCACCGGCCGCACCGCCTGCGCCGCCGAAAACCGAAGCACCACCACCCGCGGCACCGGCACCCGCTGCACCTCCCGATGCAGGCCTGAAACCACCGCCGCCCTTAGCTGCCGACCGCAGCGAAGCAGGCGTCGCCCATGGGGCCGAACTCTACGGACGCATTTGTTCGGTCTGCCACGGCGCACACGGCGAAGGCTACAAGGCGGACCAAGCACCCGCGCTCGGCAATCAAGCGTATCTCGCCACAGTGAGCGACGAGTTTCTACGCGTCGCGATCGAGAACGGACGCGCCGGCACAGTGATGTCAGCTTGGTCCGTTCAGTTCGGAGGGCCACTGCAAGCCGCAGACGTCGCCGCAGTGCTCGGATTCCTGCGGAGCTGGCAGAAGCAACCCGCGATCGAATTGGACGAGAAACCGATGCGCGGCGCCGCGTTTTCCGGAGCATCTATCTTCAGTCGCGAGTGCGCGAAGTGTCACGGGCCGAAAGGGCCGAACTTGCGCTTGATGAATCCACAGTTGCTCGAACACGCAAGCCCTGGATTTCTGCGACACGCGATTCGCAACGGCCGGCCACCGACGAGCATGCCTGCGTACGCCCAGTCCCTCGGCGAGCGAGGCGTCGAGGACGTCGTCGCGTATCTAACGACGCTCGCAAAATCACCGGCACTGCAACAGGCCGGCGTGGTCGAGCTGCCGAAGCCGTTCGCACGCAACGCTGTCCCACTCAATCCGCGAGGACGCGAGCCGCGCGACTTCACAGCACTACCCGAGTTCACATCCGTCGACGTCGTAGCGCGCGAGCTGAAGGCCGGTGCGAAGATGACCCTGCTCGACGCGCGCGCGCCGTCCGATTACGCGCGCGAGCACATCAAAGGCGCGGTGAACATACCGTTCTACGATCCGTCGCCATTCTTCGACAAGTTACCGAAAAAAGGCTGGCTGGTTTGCTACTGCGGTTGTCCGCACGCGGAGTCGGGCGCACTGGCACAAAAGCTTTCCGAAGCCGGCTTCACGCAAGTCACGGTGCTGAACGAAGGCCTCGGCGACTGGATGACGAAGGGTCATCCGATGCGAAGCGGAGCGCTGCCGTGAGCCTCACTCCTGGTTGCACGCACTCAAGCGTCGCTCCAGCAGCTCCTTTTCCGCGTTCGTCGGCGCGGACCCCAACGCTCGCTCCAAGTGCGTGACGGCCCGCTCACGATCGCCGCTTCGCCGATACAGCTCACCGAGCGTGGCATCCCACAAATAGTAGCCGAGCAACCAACTGGGCGGCTTCAGCGCTTCGAGCTCCCTCAGACCCGCTTCAGGCCCCTTCCACTCAGCGAGTGCAATCGCGCGATTCAACACGTGGAGCGGCGACGGGTTCAGCTGCGCGAGCTCAGCGTACAGCCGCGCGATCTCATCCCAACGCGCGTCGGCGTAGCTAGTTGCCAAGCAGTGCTCCGCCGCGATCGCCGCTTCCAAGTGATAACGCGACATGCGCTCCCCAGGCGCCGCACGCTGCAGGTACGACAGACCTAGCTGAATCAACTCGGCATCCCACAGTGACCGATCTTGCTCCTCGAGCAAAAGCAGTCCTCCCGCACCGTCAATGCGCGCCTCGAACCGCGCCGCGTGCAGGTACATCAACGCGAGGAGCGCATAGGTTTGGGGCATCGCACCGACGGGATGCGCTACCAAGATCGACGCCAACCGAACCGCCTCCTCACACAACTCGCAGCGGATCAATCGATCGGGTTGCGCCGAGCTGTAGCCCTCGTTGAACACCAGATACAACAGGTGGAGCACGCGCGGCAGTCGATCCGCGAGCTCCTGCAGCGAAGGCGTCTCGAGCTCCAGCGGCCGCAGGCGAAAGCGCGAACGCGCGCGCTGCAGACGCTTGTGCACGGCTTCCTCGCTCTGAAACAGCCGCAGCGCGATCTCCTCCGTGTTGAAGCCACACAACACTTTGAGCGTGAGCACGAGCTGCGACTCGGGCGCGAGCGCCGGATCGGCGCTGACGAACAACAACCGCAGCAAGTCGTCGCTCACCTCGGACTCCAGATACACGCTGTCAGTCGACTCGCTCGCGTCCGGCTCCGGCGCAACATCCGGCTCGAATGCCTCGTCCCGTTTCTCGCGCCGCAACACATCGAGCACGTGATTGCTCGCGACGCGGTACAGCCAGGCGCCGCGATTGTCCGGCATGCTGCCGACCGACCACGACTGTACCGCGCGCATCAACGCCGCCTGCGCCGCGTCTTCACACAACTCGATGCGACGCATGCCGTAGCGCCGCAACAAGACCGAGACCAGACGCCCGAACTCATGACGAAAGTAGTGCGGCGGAAGCTCGAGCGATAGCGTGCCCGTGGTCACGCCACTTCAATAGCTCGTGAGCTCACGGATTTCGACGCTCGCACCCGGCTGCCGATTGATCGGGCACTCTTTTGCGATCTCGCATGGCAACGTGCGGCGAATTCCGGCGAGCGGCCTCATTTCCGCCGCCCGTGTCGAGTGTACGCCGCCCGCCGTGTCGGCCGAGGAGCGCGCGCAAGTCGCAGGGCTGGCGCGTCGCAATCGCTCGTAGGCTCTGCACACCCGCGACCCGGACGCTCCCAGGTTCACTCGTGTGAGCCCGAAATCCTACCCGCGAGCAAGTCATCCATGCGGCGCTGATAGTTGCTGTTCGGATAGCGCTCGCGAAACTGCGCGGCCTGGCGCTCTGCGCGCGCTACCTGACCGCGATCGAACAGCACCTCGACCTCGAGCGCCTCGCGTTCTTCCACAAACACGCCGTTCGGAAAATTTCGCCGGTGCTCGTCGAGCCGCGCGGCTGCCACCTGGGATGCTCGTGGCAGCGCTTGCTTGGCAGCGCGTAACAAGCGTGCCTCCTCGAGCGGCGATCCGGCCGAAAGCACAGCTTTCGCCGGCGATTCGTTTCGCACTCGGGGCGCAGCTGGCGAGCGCGGCTTCTGGACAGGCGGGGGCACCGCAACTTCAAGCGGCGGACTCATCGGCGCCGCTAGCTGCGGCACCTCCGGAGGCGCGACGTTTGACACGGGTGGCGGATCGAAACGCGCCGGCGTCGCAAGCGGCGCAACCGCGGGCTTCGTTCTCGTCCAGGTCCGATACATCGCCGTCGAGACAAATGCCGTAACGAACACCAGTAACGGGATGCCCGCGCGTACAAGCAGCCGCCGCAGGATCGACACGCGACCCGCACGAGCTGCCGGCGCAGTGCCCCCGTCTGCGAGCACGCCGCGCACATTTGCGATCAACTGCTCGAGCTCGCGTTCACTCGGCCCCGCGTGGCGCGCGGCTGCGATCGCATCGCGCAGCTCGCCCGGTTGCGACACATCTTCCTCCCAGCGAAGCACTCGACTCATGGCAACACCTCCGCCAGCTCGCGATCCGCGTCGAGCACGCCAACCCGTACCAAGTGCTTGCGTACGTTCTCGCGCGCTGCGTAGAGCCTCGAGTACGCCGTGCTCTCGCTGCAGCCAATAGCGGCAGCGACGTCTGCCATCGCCATACACTCGAGCTCGAACAACACGAACACCGACCGCATCCCCTCGGGGAGCTTGCGCAACGCATCCTGCAAACCCGCCTGAAGTTCGCGCCGCGCGATCACGCTCGTTTGTTCCTCCCGCGCCGCAAGCTCGGGCAACTCCTCCGCAAGTTGCTCGCGCGACCGAGCGCGATTGCGAGCGCTCGTGGCCGCAACGTTGCGACAAATCCCGTAGAGCCAAGTGCGCAGCGTCGAGCGGCCTTCGAATCGGTCCAAACTGCGGAACACGGCTACGAACACTTCCTGACTCGAATCGGGGAGTTGATGGGTCGGCACACCGAGGTGGCGCAGCACTCGCCATACGAACGGCCCGTGCTCCCGAATCACACTGGCCACATCCTCGCTCATCGGCTCCCCCCGTTAAGTCGCCAGACCCCCGGGGGATTGCCAATCAAAGTGCGATTGCAGCTGAAATCCATGCCCAGCCCTGCACCCGACCCGGCGTGAAGAGCTCCTGCTCGCGGTTCGCAAGCTCGCGATATGTGAAGCCTTGCCGCTGAAGAGGCGCGTAGGCGGCGATCGAAGCCCGCAGCTCGAACGGATCGAGCACCCGCAAGCGTACTTGCGAGGAGAGCATCGGCCCGACGTCGACAGTGGTGACGTCGGACGGCGTCTGCAACGCCGATGCATCGCTCCACCGCACGCCGTTCGCAACGCCGCCGCAGGCGTCCCAAACCAGAGCACTCGAACGGATTCCGCTGAAACACGCACTCAGCGATGTCAGCACCATCGAGATCGGCACTGCGAGCTCGCGCGGATTTGGTTCCGCGAGGAGCGCGTCGTTCGGCAGCCACAACACTCCGCGCAGGGCGAACGTCCAGCGCGGCGACACGCTCAGCGCAACACCGACCAGGGGCCCGCTACTCAGCTGCGGCAAAACGGCGAGGCCCGCGGCGTAGCCGGCCTCGAGCTGCGCGCTCAACTCAGTAGCCTCCGGTGGACGCGACTCACCCGCCGCTGGCGGCTGCGGAGCAGCAACTGGCGCAGGGGACTCTACGACTGCCGCCAATGGCTGCCGCGCCGGGACGGATTCTTTCACGGCCCCGCTGCGCAGCTCCGCAAGCAGCGCCGCTCCGGGGTCCGCTTCGACCGACAACGAATCGAGCAGCTCCGGCGGCAGCTGCTCGACTCCCAACTCCGGATCGATGCTCATCGCGATCACGAGCGCGATCGCCGCATCGAAACTCCTGCAGCTCGGAGCTGCGTTCGACAGCTCACGGACTCCCAATCGCACGCCGCCCCGGTCCGTGACACTGATGCGCGCTCGAAAGCCACCCTCGTGTTCGAGCGGCCAAATTCGACCTTCGATCGCGAACGCGGCTTCGCTCGGCGCGACGAACACGGGTCCAAACATCGACTCGATCACCCGCGCGAGTGCACCACTGGTGATGCAACCCTCGGCATCCGGATCTCGCACCCAGTTGAGCGAGAACGACTTGGGTCGTGCCCACGCGTGACCTGCGGGCACGACCGTGATCGCGAACAGCACCAACACACACGCCCCCCCGAACCGTCGCATGCCGCGGAAGGTAGCGCGGCTGCGGTGCGCTCACAGCTACTCAATTCGTCCGAACATCTGATCGTGTATGTCGGGGGCGCTGAAGCTCTCGGTCGCGTGAAAGGAGATCCCGCCGTCCCGATCGACCGAGAGCTGGTCCACGAACGTGTCGTAGAACGATCCGTTCCGACCGTCTTCGTCGATCAACGAGAAGTTGCAAGTCTGGTGCGACGGATCGAGCCGGAAGATCGCAGTCAGCGGCTGTGCCCCTGGCATGACGTCGAACGTCGCGATTCGAACGATCGATCCATCCGGGGCGACCGTCTCCGCGCTGCTCAGTAGGTTCGTTTCGAACTCCGGGACATTCTCGCGGCCCGCCGCCGCGAGCGCGGGCGCGACCGGGATGCGCGTCGCCCACCATTCTTGCCCGGTTCGGGACACTTCGCGGTACGTGACGCTCGCCTGCGTCGACCGTTCGCGCAGCAACACGCCATCCGGAACGACGTTCATGACGTCGTGGAATGGCGGCAACACGAGCTCCGCCTCGGAGACCCCTCGCTCGTTCCACCACGATACGGTTGCGGTCCACTCCGACGTCTCGAGGAGCACGGCATGACCGTCGTCGGTTCCAAGCAATTCATCCGACGTATCGGGAGGGTTTGCCTGTGTCCACTCCAGTCGCAACTCGGGGTTGAGCTTCGCGAGCACGGCTTTGCCATCGTGCGGAGAAACTTGCCCGCCCCACGCGTCGTACTGGCCTACGCTCGCTCCGGCGCTCGCGAGATAGAACACGCCGCCCTCAGGATTTGGCATGATGCTGACGAGCGAAGGAGGCTCGAGGTTGACGCTCCTTCGTCCACCGATGAGCTCCGCCTTCGAGTCGTACTCCGCGAGCCAGCTTGGAGCGCGAACAAGCACGAATCGCTCGTCTCGTTCCCACCAGGAGAGCGAGACCCAAACGTGATCCGACTTGTCGTCGGGTGCGATCGCGATGACGGCTCCATCGCCGAACTGTCCCGAACTTGGATAGTTCACGTACGGGAGCGTCCACGTTCCGATGACCTTCTCGGCGAGCACTTCGTTCTGACTCGAGTAGTGCGCGAGAAATACTCCGGCTCGTTCCGAGCTTCCGCTATCGAGTGGAATTCCCGTTGCGCTCGCGGTCCAGAACGACCCGTCGGGCGCGAACTTCGTGACGTTCGGAGAGCAAAAGCCCAGCGGGGCGCACTTCACATCGCGGAGCGTGCGCATCCAGACGATTCGCACCGGCGGCGCTTCGGTCGGCACACACGCCGTGGCGCGAGTCGCTTCCGGTGCCGGGAACTCGATTCTCGTCCCGGTCGGGCGATCGCTTTCGCAGTCGACTGCGAAGCAATCTTTGAGGTCGACCGTTTCCTCGCGGACGCCGACCGAAGCAGGCGTCGCATCGGAACAGCCGGAGGAAACGGTGCAAACGCCAATGGCTGCAAGCATGAGAGGCCAAAATCGAGCGGTCATGTTGATCTGCTCATGTGTCGTCAGCCATCGCACGGTTTCCGAAACTTTCGTCAGCCGGCGTGAGCTGCGGCCGGCCGGCTCAGCCCTGAGCCCTACGCAGGCTTTCCCACATCGCTGCCTACCGCGACAGATTCGCGCGCGGACCTGCCACGCAAAAACGCGGCGCGCTCCTCGAGGAACGCGCCGCGCTTCGTACACTGCAGCCTAACTTCAGTTGTTCGGCGCGCCGGCGGCCACCCAAGCCGCGATCGCTTGCTCCGCGTCAGGATTGCTAGTCGGCCCCGCGGGAGGCATGTCTCCACCGATCCAGCTCAAACGCGACAACCCGCGCTTCGCAATCGGCGAACCAACGCCGTTGATCTGCCCGACCTGCACGAGCGAGTTGTAAGCAACCTCAGCAGTGTTCAGCGGAACGACACGCCCGCTGCCGTCGTGGCAACCCGAGCAGTGACCGGAAGTCCCCGGCCCGAGGTACGCGGCGTAGATTCCGCTCCACGTGGTCGGCAAAGGCCCGCCACCACCGCCACCCGTCCCGCCACCACCACCACCGCCCGTACCTGCGCCGCCGACGCCGCCGCCGCCCGTGCAGGTGCCAGCCCTCTGACAATCGGCGGCCGTCGAGAATGCGTACAGCTTGTTGTTCGGCGTGAGCCCGATGCCACGCACGCCGTAACCCGAGCCCCAGTACACGGAGCCATCGACGATCGCGGCGCCGGCATTCACCGAACCACCACTACCGAACGTCCACAGCGTGTTGCCGGTCGCGGCGTCGAGCGCGTACATCGTGCCGAAGCGATCGATCGTTCCGGCGTACACGACTCCGTTCGCAACCGACACCGGTCCTTGGTTCGTCGTCCGCACGGCAGGATTTCCTGGCGTTTGCCACAAGACGTTGCCAGTCGCAGCATCGAGCGCGGTCCAGAACCCATTGCGGATCTCTACGCCGTTGTACATCCACGGCGTTGCGCGACTGTTTGCGATCGCACCGTAGATCCGCTGGCCATCCGTTGCAGACGCCCACTCGAAACCGCCGAGGCTTCCACCCGGTCCGACTTGCCTCGACCAGATCACGCTGCCGTCGTCCGGGTTGAGCGCCCAGTACTGACCGCTCTTTTGCCCTGCGCCAAGCACATCGCGCGATCGACCGTTCATCCGCGTCGTAAACAACGTCGGGCCTTGGCCGAAGTCGAAATCCTCGCCGCTCGGGTCGGTGCAGTTGTCTTCGTTGCCCGGCGTCGCAAACACGCACGCGATGTTCCACGAATCGAACGGCACCATGCCGCGCGCCCACTTGATTGCGCCAGTGCGCATGTCGAGCGAGAGCACGGAGTCGAAGTGGTTTTCGAGCGAGCCCGGCACCGCGGCCATGCACGCTTGAACGGCAGCCGGGTCTCCCGCCGACTGACAATCGAGGATCCCTTGCGGCACGGTGTAGTTGTTACCGCTCGTGACGTAGACGGAGTTCCGCCGTGAATCGATGACTGCCGTGCTGCCCCAGACCGAGCCGCCGGAGTAGCCCGGGCTCGGAATCGTGTACGTCTTCCAGCGAACTTTGCCGGTCCTCCGATCGAGCGCGATCATGCTGCCGCGGAACGAACAGCACGGATAGTTCGGCGAGGACGAAGCCCACGATTCTTCGAGCGACGACACGCCGACGTAGATCATGTCGCGAAACACCACCGGCGACTGTGTAATGACGGCAGCCGGATTGTCGTCCACCTTCGTCACCCACAACAGTTGGCCCGAGTTGCGATGGACGGCCATCACGGACGCGCCTTGCCCTTGGCGACCGCCTTGGTCACCGAAAACCAGCGCGTCTTTCGTGATTGCGGGCGTAGTGCGCGAGATGTCGTTGGCGATGCCGGTGTAGTCGCTGATCTTCTTCGACCAAACTTTCGTTCCGGTCTTCGTATCGATCGCGAACAAATTGCCGGCCGCATCGGGCACGTAGAGCTTTTTGTCGTCGATCGCGGGCGTCGCCCAGATGTCGCCCTCGGTTTGAAACACCCACTTGACCATCAGCGTGTTCGCATTGCTGCGCGAGATCCGACGTTCGTTCGGTTGGTTGCGCGTGTTCAACAGATCGTGGCCGGCGCTCGGCCACGACTTTCCCCGCGCGTCGTTCGAGAGCGCGGTATTCACCGAGTCGTCATTGAGGTTGTCTGGACCGAACGCGTCCGCGATCACCCCAGCCGGAGCCGGTGGCGGAGCCGGAGCCCGAGCCGAAGCCGGTGGCGGAGGTGGAGCCGGGACCCGCGTTGCCGAGCCATCGATGCTCTGCGCAGCGACATCCGTCGCGATGCGCGTCACGACTAGCGCGATCACGATGAAGATTGCAGCGATCAATCCACTACGCCGGAACCACCCGTGTTTAGTCATCACGACCTCCCAAGCGAGCTGCCCGTGCTCGCGGTCGGCCATCATGTCACGCGGATCGAACAATTCAGTGGAGTGTCAGCGGAATGATCGACACCATTTGTGTCACACCAACGTTGTTACTAGTCCAGTGAATCATCCGACGACGTGTGCTGTTGTCAGCGCGAACGTTCGTCGAGTCTTTCGAGTCGGGTTTTCCCTGACGCTGATGGCTGCAGAGCTGGCACAGCTCCAAAGCGGGTGACATCTCGATGGGCTATTGCATCCATTCAATAACACTTGCAGCGCTGAGCGGAGCGGAGACCAAAGCGCTCACGCCTTCAACGACACGAAGTGCTCGAGGTTGCCTTCAGGACCTGACAGCACCGAGTCTGCCTGCGCTTCGAGGCTGAACCCCAACAGCTTCACTTCCTCGATCACGCTGTCGATCGCGCCGCTCCTAGCTGCGGCGTCTCTCACGACGCCACCTTTGCCGACCGCTTCGCGACCGACCTCGAACTGCGGCTTGATCAACGCGACCACGCGGCCGCCGGGACGCAAGACGATCTTCGCCGCCGGCAACAGCTTGGCCAAACCGATGAACGACGCGTCGATCACGATCCAATCGACCTGCTCCGGCAACGACTCGCCGGTTAGATACCTCGCGTTCACCCGCTCCATCACGACGACGCGCGAATCGCGCCGCAACTTGTCGTGCAGCTGCCCGTACCCGACGTCGATCGCGTAGACCTTCGCCGCTCCGCGCTGCAACAAACAATCCGTGAACCCGCCGGTGGACGCACCGATATCGGCCGCCACCAGACCAGCCGGATCGAGCCCGAACGCATCGAGCGCACCCGCGAGCTTGACGCCACCGCGCGACACGTACGGATGATCTTCACCACGCACACGCAGCGCAGTGCCGAGCGGAATCAGGTCGCCGGCCTTGTCGATCCGGCGATCCCCCGCGAACACCTGCCCGGCAAGGATCAGCGCTCGAGCCCGCTCGCGACTTTGTGCGAGACCGAGCTCGACCAGCGCTAAATCTGCTCGCTGCTTCTTTGACACTCAGAACGGAATGTCGTCGTCGTTCGGTGCTTCGTGACCGCCACCAAAGTCGTCGTTGCTGGGGCCGGGATCGTAACCGCCGCGACCGCCGCCGCCACC
>DASRXR010000215.1:0-4893 GCA_035687405.1 Polyangiales bacterium | reverse complement strand
CGTGTGATCGAGTGGGTTCGACCCGCCACGTCGTTCAACGTAACAAAACACGATCGGCGCGTTACAGATGCGAGATAGCGTCTCCGGACCGCGCACGGAAAGCGTGCGCCCCAGTAAGTTGGCATTGTACTTCTTACCTACGCTGCCGGTGTCGGTGTCCGGAACGATGTAGACGGCATGGCCCTGGCGCAGCGCCGCTGTGGCCTTCAAGAGCGAGTCGGCTTGCGGAATGGCGATTGGTCGAATCTCGTTGAGTCTCGGCTCCGAAGCGCGCATCCACTTCTCGGCCACGGCGAGGTAAGCGACCTCGGTATGGAAGATGAGAGGATGGAGCGGCGCTTTGATCGAGCGCAGGAAGTTGCCGACCATCCAGTGCATCCCAAAGTGCGTGCCCAAAAATAGAATGGGTCCGGTCTTTCCGAGCGCACGCACCTCATCGAGGCCATGGATCGTCAAGAACGGACTCGATCGCCACTCTCGTTGGAACAGTGTTGCGACCAGGAGCGCCCAACGCGCGAAGTATTCGGTCTCCATCGCCTCTACGACATCTTGTGGAGACTTTTGGAGTCGCAGTTGATCTGCGGCGAGAGACACACCCGCCAGTCGACTCGCGCAAACCTCGCTGGAGGGGCGGCCGACCGCCATTTTACCCCACGCGTACAACGAGAGATAGCGGAGCCTCAGAGGGACAAAATTGAAAGCGCGCAGCAAGCGCGCCGGTGGAAGGCTCATTTCAGCCGCTGCGCGCGTAGTGGCAGCGGGTGCAACATCGATCGTCGACTCTAACGTCATCATCATGGCTCCGCTGCAAACGCCGGCCTTCGAACCGCTCGAGCATCTTCCGTCGCGAGCGCTCCAGCTGCCTGCGCCATTTTACGGCAAGCAACTCCGATGCTGCTTACGACCGACGCTGCGACCGCGATCCGATACCTCATGCCGCTTGGGCTCCTCGCGCGGGGGCACCGAAATTTGCTGAACCGGCGCGCGTTGGCGTCGCCGCGCTTCAGCTGCAAACATCGCGGTGACGAGCATCCAAGCATTGGTACTGAGCGTCGCCACTTCATTATCCATCGCGATGATTACGGCGTTCGTCATGATGATTCCCCGTCATCGCTGGTCGATTGTCTCGGACTATAGTCGCCGCCGAGTTGCTGCCTCGTTGCTGCTGAGAAGCTCGCAACACAGAACGTGATTCCCGGCCGAGTCACGGTCGCGATCTCTTACGTGAGCAGGCTCGGTAACGCAACCGCAAACAAACGAGCGAGCGAGCGAACAGCTCGCACGCAATACCGATGTATGACACTTCACATACTCTCGATGTCACGTTGAGCTTCAATCCGCTGCTGGCGCGCTTGCTGTGTCAGCTCACATACCGACGTACGGCAGAAGAGCCCGATGCACGCAAAAGAAAGCCTTGTCTGCAACCACGAAGCAGAATGCGCAGATCCGCCTCCACTCCGCCGCGTAACCATCGATCGTCCGACAACCCTCAGCACGATTACACACCGCAACTGGGTGTAATCGAATTAGCTTACGAACCTCGACGCAAATTCGTTGCGCGTCCGTCAACGCGTGCTAATTACCCAGCGCACTCGACTGACTAACAGTCAGCCAGCACGAATCCGACAAACAAACACGGGGGGCAAGGATGCCGGCATGGGCAGAGCAAGACGCGGGGCTGAAAAGCGAATCGAAGTCGGAGCTCAGCGGAGCAGCGCAGCGCGCGGCTGCCGGCTCGCTCTCGATTGCCACGCTCCGCGAGCGCCACTGGGGCCAAAAGATCTGTACGCTCGGTCCTCGCGCGAGCGATTCGGCGGTCACCGCTGCTGCGTTGACGGACAACTTGGAGTTGCTGCCATCGTTTCCGGAAGCCATGCGCAGCGCGCATGAAAACGCGCAAGTCGCGCTGATGTGCTGTGGATACGTCGCGGACGAGACGCTTCATGATGAGCACACCGGGGCCTCCAACTGGGTCGGATTACATTTCGAATACTACGGGCGGATGGTCTGTTACGAGGTCTTCGTCGTGCCGATCATGCCGATGTGTCTCGCGCGTAAAAAGAAAGCGCGAGGCAACACCCTCGTGCTGCACCCGGCTACGCGGCGACTTCTCCAACGGCCAGAGTTCGCTCAACATTTCGAGGGACCGATGCAGATACATACAGTCCCGAGCAAGCCGTGTGGAGTGCAAGCAACCGCGCGCGGTCAGTTCGACTACTGCGTAGGGTCTTTGCCCAACGTCCAAGCACATCCCGAGCTCGAGGTTCTGCAGACGATTGAACCGAACATGATCTGGGCACTCTATCGCCGAACGGTCGGTTGAGGTCGCGAGGCTAGGCGCCAGAACTGGCGGAGTATGTGGGAGCGTGAGGATGCGGATCGACGAGCTCAAGGGTTATACTTTGCCACTCTCCGAAGACGGTGAGTCCTCCTTGGTGCAGGCGCCGCCTTGGTACTTCGGGGGGCACGTCGTGGAGATCGCGTTTCGAGTGGAACCGGCGGTTTTTCGACGGCTCTTGCCCGAACCGTTGGCTCCGTCGCCGCACGGCTATCTCGCGGCGGTGTCGATCGTCGACATGACGTCAGTCGCAGACGCCGAGACTGCCTATCTCCGGCCGGAGCGCAGTCAGTTTCACGAGTGCTTAATCAAGATGTACTGCACATTTGAGGGCGTCGCCGGGTGGTACGTTCCAGCGACTTGGGTGGACAAGGACTTCTCGCTCATGCGGGGGTTTCTAATGGGGTTCGGGAAGAAGCTCGCACAGATCTCGGTCACTCGCCTGCATCCGTTGAACCGTGCGATCGGAGGCGTCCAAGCAGGCGCCAAGATTTCGGCCATCTGTGAGGCCTTTGGGCAAGCCCGCATCGCCGCCCGCTTCTGTTACGAACGACGGGAGTCGGAAGACATGTACGCGGGCGCGGGCATGTATCTGATGAGGCACTATCCGACCCCGGACGGCAGCGGAGTCGCGGTTCGAGAGTTGGTCGCAATCGAAGCGCGAGACGCGGTGAAGGACGCGATCTGGAGCGGTAGGGGCGAAGTCGAGATCGAGCAATCTCGCTTTGATGCGGTGACTCGGCTGCAGCCGCTCGAAGTGATCTCAGCACGCGTGTTCGATGAAGGCTTCACGCTGTTAGGTACGAAGGTCATCCATCGGTATGACTCGCCCAAACGCTGATGCACCCTGGGCGGGGCATGCCGTCGCGGTTCTGGGCGCCGGCATCATGGGGAGCGCGATGGCGTCTGCGTTGGAGCGCGCCGGTGTGTCCGTCTCGATATACAATCGCACACCCGAGAGAGCCAGCGCGCTCGAAGGTCCGAGGGTCAGGGTAGCCAGGACCCCGATGGAAGCTGCCTCCGGCGCTGCTACCGTCATTTCGTGCGTGCGCGACGATGCGGCGTCGGACGTCGTGTGGTTCGGCCCGGCAGGCGCGGTACACGGAATGCGCGCAGGAGCCGTCGGCATCGAGTGCTCGACGCTCTCCGTGCGCTGTGTCGACCGCTGGGCAGCGCGACTGACTGAGCGAGGGCTGAAGGCGCTCGATTGTCCAGTCACGGGCAGCAAGTCGGCAGCGGCAGCGGGCAGTCTCACACTATTTCTTGGCGGTCGAGCCCAAGAGTATCCAGAGGTCGAACCAGTCTTGAAGGCTCTCTCGTCACAGCAGTTTTGGCTCGGGGCGGCCGGGCGCGGCATGCGTTTCAAGATGCTGTACAACCAACTCGGCGGAACGATCCTGGTTGCGCTCGCCGAAGCACTCGCGCTCGGCCAAGCGTACGGTCTTGACCTGAACGAGGTGGTCGAAGCCTTGTCGCAAAACACGAACGGCTGGAGCGCCTCCGCGGCCGCGAGCAAAGGTCGATCGATGGTGCGCGGCCAGCACGAACCCGTCGCTTGTGCGGTGCAAACGATGGTGAAAGATCTTACCTACGCGCGAGAGGACGCGCAGCGGTTTCAACTCGATTTACCGGCGGCCGGCGCAGCTCTAGGCGCCTTGCAGGGAACGGTCGCAAACGGCCTTGGTGCATGTGACATGTCCGCGGTCGCCCAAGGCCTGCTGAGGCAACACGAGTAATGCGCGACTGGTTTGCATACTCTGCATACGCACGCCCCGAGCTCGCTCAGGCGGTCAATCGACAGCTCGATGCGATCTTCCGAGACTTCCACGCCCGGCTCAGCGACCAGCGCGCGAACGGAAGCCTGTACGTTACGGGGTCGCTTGCGCGGCAGGAGCCGTCGATCGATATCCGCGGTCCGAGCGCTCGCCTACGCTCAGACATCGACCTCGTGTTCGCGACCACGGAGGAAGAAGTCGCGAACCCGTGCATCGCCTCGTTGGAGCACTGGGCCCGCGAGCTCTGGCCTGACTACGATGTCTCCGTCGTCTTCGTCCCGCTTGCAGGCGTACACGAGTTGAGGTCCTGCTTCGCCCGTGACTTCTCGCTGGCGGTCGACGCTCCGCTGTATCAGGGCGTTGCCGGCTGCGCGGCACTGCCGAAGCGAACGGCAACGACGACAGACTACTTCGAGAGTGCGATCCACCAGGCCGCCTCATTGCTTCTCTTCGACGACACGGGTGGCTCCCGAGAATGGTTGTATTCGCGCGACCGTGACTATCATCGCGTCCGAGCGGCTCTGGAGTTGTTGCGCTGCATCGTCGCGACCGAGACGCCCGTCGTGCGGCTGTGCGAGCTGAGGGAGCACGCAAATGCTGTCAGTCTGCGCCGGCTCGTGACGCCTGAAGAAGTGGTTGTGGCGATCCGCGCTCGCGAGTTGTTCGACGGCACTGGAACGAGTCTGGACGTACTCGACCTCCTCCGGGCAGCTGCTTCGATTTGCATCGTCGATGGCACACCCGATCGCGGGTACTACGACGTTGTCGCCGCGCTCGACG
>DASRXR010000214.1:0-3006 GCA_035687405.1 Polyangiales bacterium | reverse complement strand
CCGCAGAGAACAACATGATCACGCTCTATGGCTTTGGAAACATCTTTCCCGGGGGAGTCGGTGAGACGAAGGACCTCCGGGCGCAGTGGGCGCTCGAGGAGACCGGGCTGCCGTATCGAGTCCACGCGCTCGACCACGCCGCCGGCGAGCTCGATGGCGAGGCCTACAGTCGGATCAGCCCGTTCCACCAGGCACCGGTCATCGATGACGACGGTTTCGTGGTGGCTGAATCCGCCGCGGTGGTGCTCTACCTGGCTGAGAAAGCTGGCAAGCTAATCCCGGGCGACGTCCAGGGCCGCACCCGCGTCAGCCAGTGGTGCTGCGCCGCGGTCAGCACCGTCGCGCCGACCCTGATGTGCCTCGACGTGATCGAGATATTCGACAGCGACAAGGCCGCCCATAAGGTCCTCGCGGAGGTGCGCAAGCTCGCCGGCCGCTGGCTCAGCGACGTCGAGCGGCACCTCCAAGACCGCGAGTGGATCGCCTGCGCAGATTTCACGGTGGCCGACATCATGATGGCCAACGTCCTGCGCAGCGTCCGCAAGACCGACCTGATGGAGCCCTTCCCGAGGCTCACGGCCTACTTCGAGCGCTGTCACGCCCGCCCGGCTTGGGAGCGCACCCTCGCCCTCTACGCCGAGCGGCTCGGCGTGAGTCTCGACTCCATCCGCTAGCACCCGCCAGCCGCCGACGCCATCAGCAGCACCGTCACCGATTCTGATCGCAGAGCTTCCGCAGCGGCTCAAGTTGTTTCAGCTTCACTTGAGTGGGCCCGGCGCTTTGCACCCATCCCCGCAGAGAGACTTCGAGTGGTCGGCAGTGCTTTCATCGACAGGATGGCGATGCATTCGCGCATCTCGTCCAAGGAAGCGAAGTAGAAAACGAAGCCATCATAGTTGGCGAAGTATGAAGGGTAACCTAGACCGACGACCGCCTTCGGCTTCGGTGGAATCAGAACGCTCGCCGCGGACCACGTTTTGCCGGCGGGTGCACGATGAACCCAAAAGGTCATCGGACCGGGACGCCATACCCGAGTGTGTTCGATCCAGCATCGATGCATCGTGCGCTCGTCAGTCCCCTAACGGACCTGGAGCCAAGCTGCAACCCTGCATGCGCCCGCGTCGTGAAGCGCGTGTGGCTAGATCACGCTTACCGTGGAGTGAACTTCGCGCATCTCGGTTCGTGCGCGTCAAACGCGAACACGCACTTGAGAACCGCACCCGGCTCTACCGCCCTCGTCTGTCCTGCTGCCGCCGTCCGCTGCACTCGACACAGCGTTGTCTCCGTTCATTGCGGCGAGCCCTTCCGCCACGTACGGGTTGAGGGCGCAATCAGGCACTCGTGAGTGCATCAGATATTCGTAATTCCCCGCTGCGGGTTTCGTGGGTTTCCTCCGGTTGCACAAGTAGGAATGATCTGCCCCGTTCAGGCGATCCACCGAGCGTCCGGCTACACGCGAGCGAACGTCAGGAACGCTTCGATCATCTCAGCCAAATTTCCTGGACCGCAGCGACCGAAAAACGTGCCTTGTTCGACCCAAGTGGCGATCCAATCGTCTTCGCTGCGTTCGATCTGGGTCCACCGCTTGCTCTCCCACCCTCCTCTTCCGCGTTGCCGCCGTCAGCTGCGCTCGACAACGGCCGGCCGCCCTGACGAGCTGCTGCTCCTGCGCGTCGGACTATCTCCGTTCATTCGCAGTGGTCGACCCGTCCCTCGAGCCCCGGAACGGATGCCTCGATGAAGTCGAGATGATCGAGGACGCGCTTCACATCGTCGACGCGGAAGCGCCAGATCAGCGGCGTCCGCGGATCGTTCGGGTTGAGCGCGTACATCCTCGAGTCGAGAAAAGTGGGTTGCAGCACGACGAAGCCGCGAGCCGCCCAGAAATTCGCAAGCGGCGCGTAACCTTCCGATGAGTTCCCGAAGCCGTGCGCGAAGACAATGATCGGCAGCCGGCTCCCGGTCACCGGCGCGGAGACGCCCTCTCACGCTCCGGGTTCGCCGCGCGCTTCACCGAGCTTGTCGGCGAGCCTCCGCTCCAGTACCTCGGCCGCTGGCGCATGACGCGCGCAGCGAAGCTCCTTCGTGACACGAGCGAGGCGGTGAGCACGATTGCCGCGCGCGTCGGATACGAAGGCACGCCCTCGTTCAACAAGGCCTTCAAGCGATGGCGCGGCAAGAGCCCGGGGACGTATCGCCCAGCCCCAGCGTCGACTTGAGTTTCGCGCGAGCTCGCCGCACGGCCGCACACCGGGTCATTGCCGCGCGCGCATTTCCTGGATCAGGGCCGCGATATGATCGGCGTTGATTGCGCGCTGAGTGCGCTGCGTGTGCATCCTGGCGACCCAGTCCGCTATCACAGCTTCATGCGCGGGAAAACGCATCTGCCAGCGGCGCGGCGGTGCGATCAAGCGCATGCCGGTAAGCAGGCTTTGCATCGCACTCGCCCAGAATCCATTGCCGAGCAGAACGACGCCGACGCACACCGTGACTTGGGCAAACTCGGCCATCATCCGCGCGAGCACCTTACGCGCACCGGCGTCAGGCAGCCCTACATCCTGATGTGTCACGTGAATGAAGGAAACTCCTTCGGGGTACGCGTTCACGATCGGCCTCAGCTCCGAGTGGACCCGCTCCATCGCCATGCTGTCGGCCCGCGCAAGCCAGTGCACGAACGCGATATCTTCCCAGTGCGCGACTGTCACGTGCTCAGGCGCGCGGAATAGGACTTTCGACTCCACGAGGTTCGCCGCGTCGTTCGTTAGCACAGGGACTCCCTCAGCTAATGATGGACGATCGCAACCGCACGCGCGGCACGAAAAGGCGGAGCGAGATTTGTAGGGCGACGTCCGCTTGGCCGCGAGCGCTAGCCCAACCACCCGGATGCAGCAGAGTCCGACCTCCGCTTAGGGAACGTCGCGCGATCGAGCCCATGTCGCCGGAGGTCAGCAGTTCAGATGGACAACGTTTTTGGAGCATTCGGCCAAGGCATTATTCTCCTCGAGC
>DASRXR010000213.1:0-3246 GCA_035687405.1 Polyangiales bacterium | reverse complement strand
AGAGCCTGCTTGAGCGCCGGATCTTTCCGCATCGCTTGCACGAGCCGGAAGATCAAATCTCCGAAGTCGAGCGCCGACGCCGCGGCCAAGCGCTCCTCGTACAGGGCGTACACCTCGCGCGCGACCCGGGTCAGCGGGTCTCGCGCTTCGAACTCCGCCGGCCCGATCCCCTCTTGCTTGGCCGCGTTGATCTGAAACGCCATCTGCTTGGGCGCGTACACCCGGTCGTCGATCTCGAGCGCCCGCATCACCCGCGCGATCAGCGACCGCTGATCCGAGTCGTCGTAGATCACGAAGTCCCGCCGCAGCCCGATCTGCTCGTGGTGCGCGCGGAGCAGACGCGCACACACCGCGTGGAAAGTCCCCACCCACAGCGACGACGCTTGTCCGGGAATCAACTGCTCGAGCCGCGCGCGCATCTCCCGCGCGGCCTTGTTCGTGAAGGTCACCGCGAGGACCCGCCAAGGCGGCACGTTTCGTTTTTCGATGAGATGCGCGACGCGTTGCGTAATGACGCGCGTCTTGCCACTGCCAGCTCCGGCGAACACCACGAGCGGACCGTCTCCGTAGACCACCGCAGCTTGCTGTTCAGCGTTCAGTGTCAGAGCACTCACGCGCGGCAACTTAACCTTCCGAACCCGAAGACCCAAGTCCTATTGTCCCGCGGCGTGGGGCCAGCGCCCACCCAAGCTGGGCAAATCCAAGGAGAAACATGCTACACACGGCTCCATGAAGCCTCCCGGCCCTGCCGCGGCTGGTGCCAAGTCCTTGAATGAACAGGCGCCTGCTGCGTCCGAAGATCCCAAGGAGGCACGCAGAATTCATGAGGACGACGCGATCGTGGAGCGTGCTCGCACGGGCGATCGTGCCGCATTCCATGAGCTTTTCCAGAAGTACCACCGCCGGGCGTTCGCCATCGCCCTCGGCGTCGTCAAGCGGCCGGAAGACGCCCTCGACGTGGTCCAGGACGCTTTCATCAAGGTCCACCGACACATCGGTAATTTTCAGGGAAGCTCGAGCTTCTACACCTGGCTGTATCGGATCGTCATGAACCTCGCGATCGACCATATCCGCAAGGTCCGGAAAGTCACCGAGTGGGGTGACGACGTCCAGCGCAGCGACGACGCAGGTGATGGGACCCTCGTGCCCCACATGCCGGACGAAAATCCGAGCAAAGCAGTCGTCAGGCGCGAGCTGTCTGGCAAGATCATGGAGGCACTCGATTCGCTCCCCGAGTACCACCGGGCCGTCATTCTTCTGAGAGAGATCGAAGGTCTGAGTTACGAGGAAATGGCACAAGTGTTGGATGTGCCCAAGGGCACGATCATGAGCCGCTTGTTCCACGCGCGACGCAAGCTTCAGGAGCAGCTGGAACCCTATCTCGAGGGCGACCTCGACATCACGGATAGGGGCTGAGCCATGAGCCAAAATCATCTCAGCGATGAGCTTCTGCAACGCCACTTCGATGGCGACCTCGACTCGGTCGAAGCGGCCGAAGCGCACGAGCACCTCGCGGACTGTGCGGAGTGCAACCAACGGCTCGAACAGCTCGGCCGTTTGCAACGCTTGCTCCGCATGGCTGTCGACGACGCCGCCAACAACGTGAGCTGGCAAGGTATGTACGCGCGCATCGAGCAAGCTGCGCAAGAGCCGGAGCCCGCGGTCCGCGACGCGCCGGTGCTCCAGCCGAGCAGCGCTGCGCGCGCGAAGTGGTTCCGACCCGCCGTGATGTCGGGCGTGGGTGCGATCGCGGTTGCAGCGGCGGTCCTACTGATGGTCTCTCGCGGTCCGGACCCGGCTCCAACCGACGAGACGTATGGCGATGACTCCGATGGACCGCTCGCCGCGCTCGAGACCTCGCACTCCGAGATCACGCACGTCGACTTTGGCCCCAACGCCGGTGCGGTATTCGACATCGCCTACGACGATGGATCCTCGACTCCAGTAGTCTGGATCGACGACGATGACGACGACGCGGAGGAATAAGTGGGGCCGATGAGTCGCGCGAAACTTGCCAGGCAGTCCGCTGTCGGACCCGTGATCGCGGCGCTGCTGCTCGCGCTGCCGCACTTCGCGATCGCAGAGTCGCCTGCGGCCGCACCGGCGGCAGCCACGACGACGCCCGGCGAGGTTCTGGTGATCCTCGCCGGCGACGAAGAAGGCCCGATCGATCCAGACTTGAGCACGGTCCGCGCTCTGCAAGTGAAGCCGTTCAACGGCTATAAATCGTTCAAAATCTTGGCGCGCGAGGGGCTGAAGCTCTTGCCGGGTCAGGCCGAGGAAATCGCGCTGCCGGCCAGCCGCAAGCTCCGGATCACACTGCTCGAACGTCGCAAAGACGGGCGTTTCAAAGTGCAGGTGTCCATCAATCGGCCGAACAAAACCGACTACTTGCCGCTGCTCGAAGTGGCGGCAAAACCCGGCGAGCGCTTCTTCGTCGCGGGCCAGAAGTATCAGGGTGGCACGATCTTGATCGGCGTGCGTGTCGGGGAACTCCCCACGCACAAGTGATCGCGTCGCCCCCAGCGTGTACCATGGCCGTCGATGCGGCGGGAAACACCTGAGCTATTTGCGCTGAATTCGCGGGACGTCCTGCCCGCGAATCCCGAAGTCGTGTGCGCGGCGCTCGAGCCGCTGCTGACCGAGGAGCGCAAGCGGCGTATCGCCGAGGTGATCGCGGCGCGGTCGCACGCAGTTGCGCCCGTCCTCGATGGGCTGATCGACCCTCACAACGTGGCTGCAGTGCTGCGCTCGGCCGAGGCATTCGGCGTGCAGACGGTGCACCTCGTCGCGAACACGGAGCCGTTTTTTGCGAGTCAGAAGATCGCGCAAGGCACACAGCGTTGGCTCGACGTGGTCGAGCACCCTTCCCCCGAGGCTTGCTTCCAGGCGCTGCGTGCGCACGACTACCGCGTGTACGTTGCAGCCATGGACGGCGAGATTACCCCCGAAGCGCTCGCCGAAGAGAAACGCGTGGCGATCGTGTTCGGGAACGAGCACGCGGGCGTGAGCGCCGAGATGCGCGAGCTGGCCGATGGTGCGTACACGATTCCGATGCGCGGGTTCGTGCAGAGCTTGAACGTCTCGGTCGCCGCGGCGCTGACGCTGCGAGCGGCAATGCGCGGTCGGCCGGGTGATCTGACCGCCGAAGAAAAGCTCGTGCTTCGCGCACGCTACGTGCTCGCGAGCGTTCCGAACGCGCACGCGATTTTGGAAGAACAACTGCGGCGCAGCGTCTCATGAACT
>DASRXR010000212.1:0-3104 GCA_035687405.1 Polyangiales bacterium | reverse complement strand
TTCGAGCACGAGGTAAGGCCGAGCCTCGTATACGCCGGAGTCGATCACGGCCACGCAGTGCGGGTGGTATAGGCGACTCATGGCCGACGCTTCGCGTTTGAAGCGGCCGACAAATCCGGCCTCTTCGACCAGCGATTCGTGCAGCACTTTCACCGCGACCATGCGTTCGAGGTTCACGCACCGGGCGCGATACACCATCCCCACGCCACCGTCGCCGATGACCTCGAGCAGCTCGTATCGACCATCGAGTTGTTTGCCGACGAGTGGCTCGGCGGGGTCGGGGAGGCCCACCCCAAGATTCTACAGCAGCAGAGTGCGTCTCTGTTGTGACGGTTATGTCCGTGCGCCCAAGTGAGCAGACTGTGAAATGCCGGCAGCAGTGTGCGCATGCACGTCAAGGTGAGGCATGAACACTCACCGGCTAGACATGCAGACGGCCCGCGCTGCGTTCGATCGCACCGCGAGCCGTACTAAACTCTACCGCTCAACGCGCCGACAGTTACTGCAAGTTGTGCGCGCCGAATTCGTAGTCGGCCTTCGAAGCGCACAGACCGCAGTCGGTACCGACAAACATCTTCTTGGCTTCAGCGTCGCCCTTCAACTGATAGTTCCACCACGCGATCGTGGGTTCGACCACGCGCTCGGGCTGCTCCATGAGTGTTAGGTGCCCGGTGACGCCACCGCCGGTCTCCAAGATCTTGTGATAGAAGAGCCACGCACCCGGTTGAGCTGCAGCATTGACGCCGGAAGCCATCGAAGCCGGCGTGAAGCCCGTAATGTCCCGCTCACCCGAGACCGTCAGGAACGGCTTCACCGCAGACAGGCCCGCATTCCAAATGATCACCGACTTGATGCGCGGATCGCTCGCTGCATCCGCAGTTGCACCACCGCCCTGCGAGTGACCCATCGCGCCGATGTGATCGAGGTCGAGCTTCTGGTAGTAGATGCTCATCGGATCGTCGTTGAGCGACTTCGCAAAATCCAACGCCTTCAGCATCTCTTTGTTGCCGGCGCCGGTGAAACGCGAGTTCGCGGAAATGACCACGTAGCCGTGCGAGGCCAACGTAATGTTCAGCGCTGCATAGCCACCCGACTGACCACACGTGCCGTTGCCCCAGGTGACCACAGGATACTTCTCGCCATCCTTCATGCAGGCAGGCCGGAAGACGGTGTACAGGCTCAAGTCTTGACCGCGAAGATCGAGAATGTCAGCCGTCGTGCTTGCGGGCTCGCCGAAGGCCGCAGCCAACACGTCGCACGAACTTTCGCTCGCGCTGACGGGATTCGCGAAGTCTTTGCCCTGGTTCCATTCCACGTAGCCGCCGTACGAGCCGAGCTTGATCTCCGTGTTGCCCCACATCATTCCGTTCGTGAGAGGAATCACGGCCGTGGTCACGCTGGAGCACGCGGTCTCCTTATCTGAGTAGGCACACTTCGGTTTGAGCGCTGCGACGCACGTCTCGAACGCTCCGCCCGGCGCACCTCCAGCGCCTGCCGTGGCGCCCATACCCGCGGTGGCGGGTACGCCGCCCGCGCCCGCCGTAGTCGCACCGGCGGCACCCGTGCTGCCCGCGGTGGACGAGCCAGCCACTCCGGCGCTGCCGCTGCCAGCAGCAGTCGAGCCAGCCGTACCACTCCGTCCTGCACCGCCGCTCGTCATGGAGGGTGGTGCGCCAGCGGTCGTGCCGGTCGTACCGGCAACGGACGTACCCGCAGCTCCGGTGCCGGCAGCTAAACCAGACGCTCCTGCAAGTGCGGGGTTCTGTTGTGTGCCGCTGTTATCGCTGCACGCCGAAAGCGCGATGCAGGCGAGGATACAAAGGACAAACTGTTTTTGGGGCATGGCTCAACCGCTCTGTGCCATTTGTCTCGGCGGCGATCCAACCCTCATTTGAGGCCAAGCTGACGCAGCGGAGGCACTTGGAGAAGGCGAGTGTTGCGAATCTCCACAGTAGATTCGTCACCTGGTGACATCAGCGGGCGCAACGCGGTGCGCATTAGAGCGTCAGGCGACACAACACTTTGCGCTCAAAGCAGACGCGTCTTCACTTCGGTCGCGGCCGCCGCCACCAGCTGCACGTTCAAACCCGGAGCCAACTTCGGCCCCAACATCCGCACGAGTTTTGCCGCGCCATCGGCCACGTTGCCGGCGACGCGCATCGGGAACGGCAGGCTCGTAGTCGTGTTGATGAGAGTGATCACACTTCGCTTCGCCGAAGCTGCAAACCCTTCGCCTTCGACCACCAACACTCCAGCGTCGATCGCGTCTTTCATCGCGACGTAGCTGTGTCGAATCGCCCGGCGCGACGCTTCGCCCGGCGGCGGCTCGTCGGCCGCGATCAACACGAGCATGCCCAACCCTGCGGGGTATCGCTTTGCGTACGCGATCACGGAGCTCGCGTTGAGATCGCAGTAGTGACTATCCGGCTCCACAGTGGAGTAGAAGATCACGATGTTGCCGTAGGCGCACGACACGTGTGTTGCGTCGCGACACAGCTCTTCGAGCTGCGGGGCTGACTCGACTTCAACGACTGTTTGCATGTAGGTGTCCACGCGGGCGCCCCGGCTCAAACATCGTGCGAACGCACCGCTGAAGACAGCGTAACGCGCGACCGAGAGAGTCGACACGAGCGGATGCTAGCTAGCGGAAATCACTCGCACGTCGGGATTGGCCGCGATTGGCTGCGAGACTCGACACTCAGGGCCGACCGCCGCCTGCCATCCCCAACTGTGCCGCGCGCTCGAGCGAGTCGTCCTTCGGCATCGGCGCGTCCTGCTTCAGATACGCGACCAATCGCGCGCGCGTGGCCTTGTCGAGCTGGCGAGCATCGGGCGGTGGCATCGCTCCCGCGGCGTTGCGCGCAAGCTCTTGGTTGCGTTGCAAGCCTGCTCGAATTCGACCAAGTAGAAGTTGAACCCGGGCTTGTCGCGCGCACGGCTCGCGAGCTCCACGCGCTGCACCCCACGCGCGTACGCAAGGGACGTGTCCATTCCGACCAATAGCGCACGCGGATTGATCGGCGAGACGACGTGACCCGGCAGTGCAGTGGAGTGACCGATCACCACGACGAACGCGCGGTCGTCGGCGGATACGGCGAACGTAC
>DASRXR010000211.1:0-10836 GCA_035687405.1 Polyangiales bacterium | reverse complement strand
CCGCACAAACTCCCTCCCTGCAGCCATCAGCGGCAGCGGCTCCTTCCGCCCGACCACCCGCGCCCCCACCAGCAGAAGCACAACCCACCACGACCCCGCCGCCTGCTGCTGTCCCGGCGTGGGCCATGCCTCCCGAGCCTGCGACCACGCAAGCGCCCGCGGCGCCACCGCCACCTCCACCACCACCACAAGCGTGGACCGGCTGGCAAACTCTGATGGTCGATCTCGCCGGCCTCTCAATCGGCATCGGCGTCTCAGCTTCCGTTGAGAGCGACGCCTCCGGAGCCGGACTCATCGCTGCTACCTGGTACGGCGTCGGCGTCGTCGGCGCCCCTGCCGTCCACTACGCCAATCGTCACTGGCCCATCGGCCTCGCAGACTTCGCCCTTCGCGCACTGTTCCCTCCGGTCGTGGGTGCAGGCGGCGTCCTCGCATCCTGCGTCTACAACGACGAGTTCGAACGGAGCTGCAGTCGCAGCGGTTGGGCCGGCGGTATGCTCGTCGGCCTCGTAGGCGCCGCAGCATTCGACGCGCTCGTGCTCTCGAACTCGGACATGCGCGACGGCCCCGGGCCCGGCGGCAGCTGGTACGGACTGCAAACGCTCGCGCTCGATGTGATCGCCTACGGCGTGGGCGCATTTTACGCGCTGCGCGAACCTCGCGACGGCAAAGATCGACCTCACCCCGGCCTCTCACTCTGGGTGATGGACTACCTCATCGGCTCGATCGGCGCTCCGATCATTCACTTCGCCCACGGGAACATCGGCTTCGGCTTCGCATCCCTCGGTATGCGTTTGATCCTCGGCCCGATGGGCGCCGTAATCGGCCTGATCGGCGCATGCGCAGGCACAGCCGGCAGCGACGACTGCGCTAGCGAGGGCGCCCAATACGGCCTCCTCGGAGGCAGCGTCGCAATCGCGCTCTTCGATGCATTCGTCTTCGCACGAGAAGAAGACAAGTCTTCTGGAGCCGCATCCGCGTCGAACGTAGACGTCACACTCGGTCCGGGTTCGGTCGGGCTTCGCGGCAACTGGTAGGCGCACTTCTCGAACACCCTCACGGGCTGCAGCCAACATCGACAACGGTGTGTTCGCCGTTGCGGTTCGTGTTCAATCAATAGCGTGGTGGGCGGCCGTGGGGTCAGTGTCACCGCTGACCTGTCCAACTTTCTGAGTACTTGCACCGCGGCCACCGCTGAGCAACGTTGTCGCCAACACTCGACCGAGGTGCACGATGAAGGCGTACGAGCTGCATCCCAATGAAGGTTTCGCTTCAGTTCAATCTGTCGAACGTCCGGATCCGCCGGCGCCGGGTCCACACGGCGTGCGCGTGCGCATGCGCGCAGCCTCGCTGAACTTTCGGGATCTCGCGATGGCTCGGGGCGCGAAAGCGCGCAAGGCGCCGGTCATTCCGTTGTCCGACGGCGCAGGTGAAGTCGCGGCAGTCGGCAGCGCCGTCACGCGCTTCAAAGTCGGCGACCGCGTCGCGGCAGCGTTCTTTCCGACTTGGTTGCGCGGCGAGTTGCTCGAAGAACATCACAACAACGCGCTCGGCGGCTCGCTCGATGGCGTGCTCGCAGAACACGTCGTATTGCCCGAGACCGCGTGGGTGCGGCTTCCAGACTCGTATTCGTTCGAACAAGGCGCCACGTTGCCGTGTGCAGGAGTGACCGCGTGGCATGCGCTGTTCGAAGCTGCGAGCCTCAAGCCGGGCGATCACGTGCTCGTGCAGGGCAGCGGCGGAGTTTCGATCTTCGCGTTGCAGCTGGCGCGCGCGGCGGGCGCGCAAGTGATCGCGACTTCGAGCTCCGCCGACAAGCGCGCACGGCTCGAAAAGCTGGGCGCGAAGACCACGATCGACTATCGCGAGAACACCAACTGGGGTGAGCTCGCGCGCGCAGCTACGGGCGGCCGCGGGATCGACGTGGCAGTCGAAGTCGGTGGTTCCGGCACGTTCGACCAGACCGTGAAGTCGCTGCGCTTCGGCGGAACGATGAGCTTGATCGGTGTGCTGACCGGCGTGCAGGGCCCCGTCAACACTCATCAAGTGCTGCACAAAGCGCTGCGCGTGCACGGCGTCTACGTCGGCTCGGTCGAGATGTTCGAGGCGTTCGTGCGAGCGTTAGTCGCACACGAGATCGAGCCCGTCGTCGATCGCGTGTTCCCGTTCCGCGAAACCAAAGCCGCGTATGAGTATCTGGCGAGCGGCGCCCACTTCGGCAAAGTCGTGATCCGAATCGATTGACCGGCGCGGGTTACTTCGAGCCGGATTTGTGGCCGCGCAGGTTCGCGAGCTCGGTTCGCGCCTGCGCAACTGCTTCTTCGGTGCGAACTCGATCTTCCTCTGCCTCTGAGACGGCTGTCGTCGCACGGGAATGTTCCGCCTCGCGCTTAGCCACCGCCGCTCTCAGATGCACGAGTGCGCGCTCCGCATCTTTCACTTGCAGCCGCGCGCGGTCGAGCTCGAGCTCTGCTTGCTTCCGCTCGGTGACACGTTCGCGCGCGCGCTCCACCGCGGTTCGCGCCTCACGCTCGCGTTTTGCAAGCTGGTCGGTCGCGTGCGCGAGGACGCGTGGGTCGGGTCCTTTCGGAGCAGCGGGTGGGGATGCGGGTACCAGCGCGGGTGCGGCCGCTTTCGGATGTTTCGCCCCGGCAGGCGGAGTCGCTGGAACAGGGGCACGCGGAGCACCCAGAGCAGCTCCCGTTGCGGTCGGAGGCCGCACGAACGGCAATACCAAACCCACGCTGCCGATCGCGTCGAACCCGCTCGATTCGACGTCGTGCGTCATCCGCCCGGGCGCTTCGTCGGCAGCCCCCGACAGCCAGGCCTGCACGGTCGTGAAGATCTTCCGCTGCTGGGGCGGCCCACCGGCCAAGCCAGCCGCATCGCAGTAGCGCACTGCCGTCTCGACCACCGCTTGCGTCGCGCTGCGTTGCGCGTCGACCGCCGCCGCCAGCTGCCGCCCGTCGACACCGTCCGAAGCGTGAAGCTCACGCAGCTTCTCGGCTTGTGCGCTCGCTCGCTCGAGCAGCGCCGGCTCGCGAAACGAGACTTGATTGATCGACCAAGCCCCGGGAGTAGGGCGCTTGATGCTCTTGACGCGGTCGGCGGCGGCCCGATCGCCCGCCTTTCGAAGCGTGTCGGCAAGCGCATTGCGCGCCGGTACCAGCTCCGCCGGTGGCAGCTGGAATAGCCGATCGAGCTCGGCTTCCAGTGCAAGGGCGTCCGTCATGCGCTCACCCAAACCTGCTCGACGCCCACCGCGGCGCCGTCGAGTGTGATCCGCACGTGATGGCGCTCGCTCCCGGCCGCGTTTCGCTTGCGTCGCGGTACGCGCGCCGCATTCACGTGATGCACGCCATCGCGCTCGACATGCCAGGTTCGCTCGCCACCGCCGCGCAGGTGATGATGCATGTGCCCCGCGACCACTGCGACGACCGACTTTCGAGTCGCAGCTGCGTGCGCGAGCGCATCAGCGAGGTCCGGATCACCCCAGTCGCCAGCTTCCGGCCGAAAGTCGTTGCCGTAGATCGCCTCACGTGTCGCGCCTAGCCCGACCGGCCCGCAGTGCGCCAGCACGATCACGCGCTCGCCCAGCGCGACCTCGTCGAACAGCGAGCGCAGCCGCGCTGCCGACTCTTCCATCGTCGACACGCCAAAACGTTGCGCGATGTAACGCCGAAACGCGAGCCGGGGTCCACCGACCGAATGCGGCCGCGCCGCGAGGATCGCCACGCCGGCCTCGAACCGATGCAGGCTGTACCCACAGAGCTCGATCGCTCCGAGCGCACTTCGCAACCGCGCGACCCGCTGCGCCATCCCAATCGCGAGCAGGTTACGCATCGCCTCGGAGGAATAAAACACCTCCGCTCCCAGCTGCAGCGTCGTCACTGCGTCGTGGTTGCCCGGCATCACGAGCGACGGTGTCCGCAACCGCGCGATCGAACGCCCGACCCGCACGGCCCCTTCTGCGCCGTAGCCCGCGAGGTCACCCACGAACAGCAGCAGGTCGTACCCGGCGCCATCGAGGAGACTGACGTCCCGGTCGTCCCACGCCAAATGCACATCGCCGATCACGCCGATTCGCACCGGCGACCTCTACCAAAGCTGAAACTTCGACGCCACTCAGCCCTGGTGTGCCAGCCGGGCCTGCAGCATTTGCAGCAGCAGATCGAAGCCGGGGGGCGGGCTCAGCTGCGGATTTTCCGAGGCCACGATCCGCTTCATCCGCTCCTCGATCAGTGGCGTGAAGTCCGGATGGGTCAAAATGTAAAACTTGCGAGCACGAATCGCCGCGACCACCTGATCACCCACGTCGCGCGGTTTCAACCCGTGTTTGAGCTGCGACTGAAACCACTCCATGTACACCTCGGTCTCGGGCGTACGTTCAGTCGGCGGCGCCGAGGTCAGACCGGCAGGCCGGTTGCGGTGCGAGTCGAGGATGTTCGTATCGACGAATGCAGGACACAACACCGAGACGCCGATCTTCGGCGCTCTTCGCTGCAACTCGAAGTGCGTCCCCTCCGACATCGCGACGACGCCTGCTTTCGTAACGGCGTAAGCAGTCCCCGCACCCGGGACCAAACCTGCGAACGAGGCTGTATTGACGATGTGTCCTTCTGTCCCTTGGTCGATCAAGATCGGAACGAACACACGGTTCGCATACACCACACTCATCAAGTTGACGCCGAGGATCCAGTTCCAATCGTCGACCGTGGTGTCCCAACTCGAGCTCGCTCGCAAACCGATGCCGGCGTTGTTGCACACCACGTGCACGGCGCCGTACTTGCGAAGCGTCTCCTTCGCCAAGGCGTCGATCTGCTCCGGCTTCGATACGTCCGTCGGGACGGCGTGTACATCGGCACCGGCAGCGCGCAACTCTCGCAGCGCCGCTTCGAGCGCGGGCTCCTCGATGTCCGCGAGCACGACTTTCATGCCGGCGGAGATGAACGCCTCGGCCATGCCGCGCCCGATTCCACTCGCGGCTCCAGTGATGACTGCGACTTTGCCTTGCAGATCTTCCATCGAGCGACCGCCTTTCAGAGCCAGCGTGACACAGAAAAAGGGTGCTCCCCCCTGCAGGCCCCTTGCAAGTGTCACCGCAGTCGTGTTTTTGCAGCAGGTTCGCTTCTCGAGTACTACGCTCGACGCGATGGGCAATGAGGTCGGCCATCGAGACTGACGATTCGCAATCGAAAGTTCAGCCCGAGGCTGAACAAGGGGCAGAGCCTCCAGCGCAATCGCAGCCGGAACCTAACGCCGAAGTTGTCCCCCTGCGCGAGCGGGCCCTGGGCTGGGCGCGTCGCGCGACCGAAGGTGACCGCCCATGGTTCGCGCTCTCCTGGCTAGGGCTCCTCATCCTCGCGTATTTGATCGTACGCCACGGTGACGACGCCGGCGTGAGTTACGACGAAAACTCGCAGCGGCACTACGGCGATCTGATCCTCGCGTGGTTTAGAAGCTCGTTCACTGATCAAAGCGCGATGACCTTTCGCGACCTCTACTTGTACGGAGGTTTGTTCGACGCGCCGGCACAGTGGCTCGTGCAGTTTTCGCCGTACGGAGTCTACGAGACGCGCCACTTTCTGACTGCGTTCGTTGCGCTGCTCGGCGTGGTCGCGACCTGGCGCATCGGCGCGGCAATCGCCGGTCCGCGCGGGGGCTTTTTGAGCGCGCTGATCCTCACGCTCACACCGTGCTGGATCGGCCATGGTCTCTTCAATCCGAAGGACATTCCGTTCGCGACTGCTGCGGCATTTGCGAGCTTGTCGTCGTTGCGACTCGCGATGGGTCCGGCGCCGCTCCGACTGCGTGACATTTGCTGGGCGGGCGTCACGGTCGGGATCGCGCTCGCGGTACGCCCGGGCGGCAACTTCGTCGTCGGCTACCCGTATCTGGCTGCAGGTTTTCGGCTGTGTTTGGAAGTACTGCGCCGCGTCAAGCTGCGTGCGCCGCTCGGGATCGGGCGTCTGACTGTCAGCCTCGTGAGTTGTGTCCTCTTGGTATTGGTGATCGCGTGGCCGATCATGCTGCTGACGTGGCCGTGGGCGCAGCTCGAACCGTTCAAGCGTCCACTCGCAGCGATGGCAGCCGCGCGGCGCTTCAACTGGACCGGGACGGTGCTCTTCGAGGGCAACCTAATCGACGCGGGGAATCTGCCGCTTCGCTATCTGCCGGTGTGGTTCAAAGTCACGCTCCCCGAGATCTACTTGCTCGCGGCGCTCGCGATCGCCGTGCTGCTCGTCGGGCTGGCGATCCGTCGCCCGAAGCTTGTCGGCGAACACGTGCTCGGCTGGACCATGCTGTCGACGTTCGTCGGCTTGCCGTTCGCGGCGGTGCTGATCACGCGACCGGTGTTGTACGACGCGCAGCGGCACGTCTTGTTCTTGCTGCCGCCTCTGGCTGCACTCGCCGGCTGCGTGCTGTCCGAAGTGTTCGGCGCCGAGTGGCTACCGCGCGCGGTGCGTGGCGCGTTCGCGGGCGTGTTCGTCGGGCTCGCGATCCTCGTATCGGTCGACATCGTGCAGCTGCATCCGTTCGAGTACACGTATTTCAACCGCCTGAGTGGCGGGCTCGTGAAGCAGTACCGGCGCTTCGAAACCGACTACTGGAGCATCGGCTATCGCGAAGGGCTGGAATACGTCGTGAAGCAGCTGCCGCAGCTGGACCCTTCACGTCGCACGCGCGTCGTCGGGTGTGACCTCGCCGGCAACGAACGGCTCGAGTACTACTTGGCTCAATGGCCCGGCGCGTCCGACCACGTGCGCGTGACTCGAAACTACGAGCAAGCAGACGTGCTGATCGCGACCAAGCGTTGGAACTGTCACCGGCGGCCGGGCAAGACGATCGCTGCGATCACGCGCCAGGATGCGCCGCTCGTCTGGATCCGGAAGATCCAACACTGAGCCCGCGTCACTGCGCGGCTGTTTCGCCGCTGACGGCGACAGGCTTCGGCGCGGCGAACGTCTCCACGACACGAATCCCCGACGGATGCTCGAACAGCACCGGACCTGGCGGCGCGGGCGCGCCAGGATCCACGACGACGAGTACCTGCCGATCGGCGCGCTCCGGCGGCTGCCGGCCTGCTGCGATGTCTTCTAGCAAGATGTGATTCGTCGCCAGTGCCGAGTACTCGGAGGTAGGCAACGGGAAGCTCGACGACATGCGACGCGTCAGATAGGTCGCGTGCAGATCCGGATCGATCAACACCGCGTTTGCGTCCACGTGCGTTCGAATCCACTCGTACGTCGCGCGGCGGTCGCGCCCGACTTCCTGGCGGAATGTGTCGCGGTAGGTCGCGCGGTTGAATACGAAAAACCCGGTGACGATGATCGCGGCGATCGCATAACGATTGGTCTGCCGCGTTCCCTGCATCGTGCGAAAGAAGATCCCGGCGAAGATCGAGAGCAGCGTCACCGCATCGGTGATCCAGCGGCTTGGCGTGAACGGCGACATCTCGTGCTCGAACAGCACGATCGACGCCGTGCGAAACATGAACTCCACGAGCACGTACAGCGCGAGCATCGCGACGAGTGGCTGCACTACCATCTGCGAGACCTGCTCGCGATTTCGGAAGTACAGGAACACGCCGGCGAGCACCGCCGCCGCGAACCCGAGCCCGACGTCCTGCGCAATGCTCCACGCGTCGGCCATGTTCTCCATGTACTCGCCGATGCCCGTGTTGCGCAGACCGACGGTTCGCAGCACGTACATCAAGAAATACGGTGAGCCGATCAGTGCGGATGCGACGAGCCCGGTGATGATGCGCTTTGCGCGCTCTCGATCGCCCAGCACGAGCAACACCGCGGCGGTCCAGCCGAGACACAGGCCCGCGGTCACCATCACGTGGTGGTGCACGAAGCAGGCCGCGAGAAAATACACGGCGAATACGCCGATCGCCCGAGCGCGCGAAGGTTCGTCGACGGTGAGCGCGCTGAGCAACCCGAGGAACAAGTACATGCCAATCAGGTTCGGCAGGCCACTCCAGATCGCGTAGTGGAGGCTTCCGAGGTTCCCGAGAAACAAATACGTGAGCGCTGCATAACAGCCGACTTGTCGATCGTTCGTCGCACGCGAACCGAGCGAAAACAGCTGCAGGCCCGACAGTAAGGTGAACAGCACGACCATCAGCTCGAAGAACTGATGCGGCCGAGCACCCGAGATCCACTGCGTCAGCGCGAGGAGCAGGTGCGAGCCGATCGGATAGTTGAGCGGCATGTTCTCGTAGGGCATCCAGTCGTGCACGGCCCGGCCGCGCGCGAGGATCGACTCCGAGATCGTCATGTGGAAGTACGCGTCCCACCCGATCGGCAACCGCCGCACGATGAACGGCAGACAGCGAAACACGAGGTAGATCACGGACGACCCGAGCAGGATCCAGCCTTCGGGCCCGATCTTCGGGCGAAGGCTGACGCGCGGGGCTGCGGGCTCGCGCCGCCGCCGAAACGCGTCGACGAGGCACAGCAGCACCCCCACCGCCCACACCGGCAGGAACAGCCACAACTGCAGCTGAGCGGTCACGAAGAGCAGCGCGAACGAGATCGCGTAGCCGAGGCACACGCAATCGAGCAGCCCCTCGAGCGTGCGATCCGATGAGCGTCGATACAGCAGCCACGTCCACGGCGCGCCGAAGCCAACCAGGACGAGTACGATCAGGACGGTGTTCATGGGGACTCGCGGCCGAGAGTCTCACCATGAATGGGGACGATTTGCCAGTTGCCTTGCCTGCCTAGGCGCAGGCCCCGCTGGAGCCCGCTAGAGCTGCGTCTTGAGGTCGCTGAGGGTCTGGAACGTCTTGCACTCCGCGTCCACCGTCAGGTCCTTGGGAATGAACGTCTGCTTCTGCAGATCGGGGGTGAACTCCGAGTGTGCGACGGTCAGGGTCGGCATCGCAGTGATGATCGCCGGATCGAGATGACCGGACTTCACCAGATCTTCCAAGATATCGACGCCCAGCGGCCGCAGGCGCAGCCAGATTTCGATCTTCGCCGGAGGCGCCCGCATGCTGCGATTCGTGCGGAACGTGCGCGTCGCCGAGTGCGGAATCGCCGGATCGGGATTGGTTGCGAACGGCAAGAGATCGCTCTTGTAGTCGACAGCTTCCCAGAACATGTGGGTCTCGTTGCCCATCGCATCGATCAAGTGATCGCGAAAGGGCAGAAACTGCGGATCATACTTCGGGTCGCCCATCGGCTTTTGCTCGATCTCGCCGTCCGCGATCCGCCCGCTTTCGAGCACGACTTGACCCGTGTCGTCAGTCGCGACGACTTCGAGCCAGAGGCGCCGATCCGCCGACGCACCGCTCGGAAAGCTGTGGCCTGCGAGTTGTTCGAGCGTCACGACGAAGTCGAACGGCTCGCCGGGCAGCCAGCTTCCGAAGTCGACGGTGAACTGGCTGAGCGTGCACGCTTGTAGCTCGCGCTTTTCGATCGCCGTGCGCAGCGCATCTTGATCGGGCATGTCCGGCGTCAGTGCGACGTCGACAGCGGGAAAGAGGTGCGAGTGAACGCGACGATTGCCGACGCCTTCGACCATCGCAGCCGGCTCGTCCGTCGGCTTCCTCTTCATGTGGCAGTCTTGGCAAGAGTTGAACTTACCTGCTCCAGGCTTGGAGCTGACGCTCATCATGTACTCTTCGAACGTGCGCTCGATGTTCGTACCGGACGGCGCTTTGATGTCGTGGCAGGTGCCGCACAAGGTCGAGCTGTCGATGCTGCTCGGGTCGTGATACTTCGACGTCGGCTGCACGCCGTGCGGCGCTGCATCCGCGTTCGGGTTGCCGAGCGCGCCACGCATGATCGTGTCGTTGGCGAGATCGATCTTCGCGTTGAAGTGATCGGTCCCCACGTTCACTGCGTTGTGACAGAAGTAGCAAGTCACGCCCTGCAAGTGCTTCGGCACGTTGCTCAAGTCTGCAAAGTTCGTGATCGCGTTCTCGCGCACGGCCATCGGGGCGTGGCACTGCACGCAGAACTTCGGGTCCTGAGGCGCCTGCTCTTGCATGCGCTTGTTCATCGCGATGAACACTGGATCGCGAGCCGCGTAGGCGTGCATGCTCGCGGACCACTCGTCGTAGTGCTTCGGGTGGCAGTCTTTGCAGTTCTCCGGATTGAGGAGCTGCTCGCGCGTGAGCTTCACCGGCGGGTCTTCACCGCCGCAGCCTGCAGCCAATAGCAGCAAGAGGACGCCTGCGAGCCAGCGCGTCATCGGGGTGCCCCCGCCTCGATCCATTGCTCGATCGCGCAGCGGTCGCCCGCCTTCAGCTTGGCGCCCATGAAAGGCATGCGCCGAGCAGTGTCGTCAGTCTCGATGCGCTCGGTCAGGATGCTGCACGCCGCGTCGCCCTTGATCACGCGCGGCTTACCGCCGACGCCGTCGACGAGGCCCGCGTACGCGTCGTCCTCGGTCGGCATGCTGAGGCCGTCTTCGCCATTGGCACCGTGACACCCTGCTGCCGCGCACGATGGGCTGATCACGAATTTGTGGATGTTGGCGAACGTGGGCGAAAATGCGGGGTCGCACTGCAGGTCGACTTCGACGCAGGCCGGCTCTCCCGAATCGTCGCCGCAAGCGGCGAGCGACATCGCTGCCAAACCCACCAAACCTGCTGTGAACCGCCTCGCGCGAATGGTGCCTGGCTGTCTTCCAGTCCGCATCATCTGTGACTTCGCCCTAGATTTGAGTTTCCGCGAGGCCGGCGCAAGCCACCGGTCCCAGCCGGATTTAGCACGGACCCTGCACGCGGCGCCCGCCCGGCTCCGCGAGGACTAACACGGCCCTGCCGCGGGTGATTCCATCGTGCACGCCGGGCCCGATCGTCGTGTCCAGCGTGTTCAG
>DASRXR010000210.1:0-8767 GCA_035687405.1 Polyangiales bacterium | reverse complement strand
CGGCGGCGCAGCAACATTCCATCCGGGACGAGCGCGCCGATCAGCTCACCGGGGGCGACGGTCAGCGCGCTCGACAGCACGCTGCCGTCGGTGCCGGTTCCGCCTGCGATGAACAAACCGCCGTACGGTAATGCAGCGACCACCGCCCCTTCACCGGCGACGATGCCGAAGTCGCTCAACGGACAGGACCGTCCTTCGGGAAGCACCACGATGGAGCGCGGTGTGGCGGCGCCAGTGCCGCTCCCAGCGGCAACCAGGGTAGCGCGACCGCCAGCCGACGCAGCGGCAGCAAAGCGCCCTTGGATGGCGAGCTCGCGGGTGTCGATCGGGAACGTGTCGATGCTTTCGCGCGAGTCGCGAAGGTCGAAGCGAGCGCGGCGCGTTGGAAAGTCGCCGAGTGCAGCGAGCTCGAGTCGTTCAGGTGTGCCGAGCTCGCAGCCAGCGGACGTCTGGAGCTCGAATGCAGCTTCGCTGACCTCGGCAGCGGGTTTACACGCGCCGAGCCACACGAGCGCTAGAAGCGCGCGCGCGACCAACTGCAGACGTCCGACTCGGAGCTGCTCAGGCATGACCCGCAAGGTGCCGCGGCCCAACGCGGTACGAGTGCACAGCTTACAGGCGATGCGTACGAAGCGTGAGGCGCCAATGCACCCACCTGTATCGAGCGCCGAGCCTCTCGCTCGTTGCGCGACTCCGCCCGGACGTCCGTTCCCCGAACGCTACCGGGCTGAAACCGCGTCGCACGCATCGCGAGCCGATGGATCGGGCGCCAGGCGACACTGTTCGCGGCTATGCTGAGGTGTAGTTATGGCCGACGAGTCTTCCGAGCCCGAGCTGATTCACTTCGGCAAGTACCTGCTCGACCAAGAGCTCGCTCGCGGTGGCATGTCTCGGGTGTTTCGCGCCCGCCTTCGCGGACCGGGCGGCTTCGAAAAGAAACTCGTCGTCAAACAAGTCCTACCCGAGCTCGCCCGCGACCCGAGCTTCATCGAGCTCTTCGTCAAAGAAGCAAACACGCTCGTGCAAATGAGCCACCCGAACCTCGTGCCCGTCTACGAGCTCGGCGTGATCGACGGCGTGTACTTCCTCGCGATGGAATCGGTCGAAGGCGCCACCATCGCGGAGCTCCTCGAAGACGGGCCGCTCGCACCCGCTCTCGTCGCCCAAGTCGGCGCCCAAATCTCGGACGCACTTCGCTACGCCCACGAACGCTTTCAAATCGTGCACCGCGACGTCACGCCACGAAACGTGATCGTCGACGAAGCCGGCCACGCACGGCTTCTCGACTTCGGCATCGCCGCTCCCATCGGGCACGAAGGCAAAGGTGAGCTATTCGGTTCGCCGGGCTACATCGCCCCCGAACAATTGCTCGGGGGGCCACTCGGTCCGGAGAGCGACCTCTTCTCGCTCGGCGCCGTGATGTACGAAGCGCTGCAAGGCACCCCCGCATTCCCCGAAGCCCGCCGCAACGCCGGGCAGCGCGAGAGCTACCGGCCAGCGACGCCACTCGCCGAGACCGAGCCGGCGATCTCTACGCTCGTGATGCGCCTCATCTCGATCGATCGGGCGGACCGTCCGAAGAGTGCAGCCGAAGTCGCGACGAGGTTGCGCACTTGGCTCGCTGAACGGCACCCGCAAGGTGTCGAGCAGGAGCTCGCCGCGCGCGCCCGTCGAGCTCACGCTGCACGCAAGTACCGGCCGACACCGAACCCCGAAAGTGCTGCAGCCGTCAGCAGCGGTCGGATCGAAGTGCGTTCGCTCGCGGTCAGCCCCGCCATGCAAGAGCTGCTGCAACAGGCGACGCTACGCATCGAGCGTGAAAGCCCCGAACCAGAGCCGCCGCGATCACTCTCGGATGCGGAAGAAGTCTCGCAAGATCCCGAGGCGCACCGAGTCGTCCGGCGCTTCTTCCGCGACATCGTCGTGATCACGCTCGCGTTGTTCGTCGCGGTCTGGGTCGCGAATCACTATCCGCGAACGCCGGAAGAAGACTACGTAGGAGTCGACCAACGCGGGATCATTCCAACGCCACTCAAGGGCGCGCCGGTCGAACCAGTCGAGCCGACCCCGCCGAGCACTGCACGGGGCGCTTTGCCGCAACCCATTTTACCGCCCGGGCCCGCGGCCACGCCGCAGCTGACCGCGGGAGCCGAGGCCGCGCCAGCCGCGAACGGCACCGCGAGCACGCCGCCGCCGACAGCTGCAGGCGGCGCGACTCCCGTCTCGGCGAAAACCGGCTACGTCACCGTCAGCGCAGCGCCGTGGGCGCGTGTTCAACTCGACGGCCGCGACTTAGGCGTGACACCGCGCAGGCACCTACCGGTGAAAGCCGGCAAGCACACGTTGCTCCTCGAATGTCCGCCCCTCGGTAAAGAAGCCAAGGTCTCGCTCGACGTGCAACCGGAGCAAGACCTACAAGTCGTCGTCGATCTGAACGAGACACCGGCCAAAATTCGCGTGCGCTGATCCGACGTTGGTCGTCAGTTCGTTTTGGGCGAAAACTGAAATGGAATCTGCACGACTGCACAACCGTTTTGGGGCGGCGGGAACTTCCAACCGGCCGCGATCCCACGCACGCAGCTGAAGACCTCGTTGTCTTTCAACGTGCCCGAGATCGCTGTCGCGGAGACCTGCCCACTCGGCGCAACTTTGATCTTCAACTTGAGATCGCCTTGCAGCACGTTGTTGACCTTCAGTCGCCGCTCGTAGCAGCTGCGCACTTGCGAGCGATTGCTGTCGATCACGCTCTGCAGCGATGCGCGCGCGAGATCGCCCTCGCAATCCCACTCGCCGCGCACTTCCTTCACGACGCGCTTTGGCTTCTCCGTACTCGCCGCTTCTTCGGGCTTCCCGGCGTCCTTCGGCTCATCGAGGATCAAGTCGGGCTCCGCCATCGGATTCACACGCTCGGCAGTCGCAGGCGGTGGAGGGGGTGGCGGCGCGGGAGCAGCCGCGGGCGTTGGCCTGCTGAGGAACCAAAAGACGCCTATCGCTCCAACCAACGCCAACAGACCACCCACGATGTACTTCAGATTTCCGCCGCTCTTCGCTGTCTCCGCCACGAAGGCTTCCTTTCGACTCCGACGACGCGATCCGTTGACGTCACCTTGTCACACGCGCCACACGAATACACGAGTCGCGAGCTCGCACGCAGCGACTCGGACCGCCACGAGTCTACAGAGCCCTCTCGAGAGCGCAACGGTGAGCTGTAGTGCCGAGTGCTGCTCCCGCGGCTGGCTCTCTGCGTCAGCGCAGGTCACCCGAATCGACGACGACGCGCAACGAACGTGTCGGCGCCGGCTCGTGCGCCACTACGACGGCAGCGGACGCGCCGATCACGATCGCACTCGCGACCGTCCACACGTACCAGCGACTCCACCACGGCGCGTCATCCTGTCGGACACTCGACTGGGCAATGCGCACGTCGTCACGAAGCCACGCACGTGCCGCGCGCAACGTTTCTGACGTGAGACGGTCGGTGCGTCTGGAGAGCGCTCGATCGCGCTCGACGCGCACCGGCTCAGTACAGCCACTCGCGTCGCAACGCTGAATCAATCTCCGCTTCGAACGCGCGTCGCTTTCGATCCAAGCGACCGTACCGATCTCGGGTGCAGCTGACAGCAGCGACGCGATCTCTTTCTCGAGCGTCGTTGCGTCGGCACTCAACGCAGCACGCACGCGCGCTTTGGCGAGCGCGCGCGGATCGGGCGCGAGCACGAAACGTTGCGTCGGACGTAGACCTTGCGCGACTTCGATGCGCGCATGGTAGGGAAGCCGCCCAGCTGCTTCGATGCGCAGCGCGTGTGTGCCCACCCGCATACGAATGCGTTGCGGTGCGAGTCCGCGGTCGACGTCGTCGACGAAGATGCGTGCGCGCTCCGCATCTACGAAAATAGGCATTTCGCCTTCGGCCCCCGCCGCCGCATCGCGAAAGACACGGTCCGCCAGCGCGACCACTTCCGGGCTCGCCTCCGCCGCCAAGAGCCGCCGCGGCCCGTCGAGCCGCGCCGCGCGCGCGAGCGAATCCGCCGCCAATTCCCAGCGGCCGGCCTGGGCCGCGGTCACCGCGAGTTGCAGCTCGACTTCAGCGCAAAAAGCGGCGGCTCCAGGCACGGACAGCGCGTCCCAGGCCAATCGCTGGGCCTCGGCCAAACTGCGTAAAGCGCCACTTTCGTCGAGGTCGGCGGCGCGTTTTCGGGCCGTCGCCAAAAGCTCCTCGACCTGGCGCAGCGGACCCAGCTCGGCCGGGGTAACTCCTACCTCCGGCGACCAAGAGTCGGCCAGAACCCAAGCCTCCGCATCGGCCCGATCGACCGCCTGGGTGGGGGTGCGGGGGTCGGCCAAAAACGTCTTAGACGGGGCCTCGGGAGCCAGTAGCGACTGGGCCAATTCGAGGTCCGAAGCGCCTCCAAAAAACACTCCGAATCGAGTCGCCGAAGTGTCTGCGAAGGCCTGCTCGGCTACCCCTAACAGCATCAGGAAGAGGTACACTACGCAGCTTGTCACAAGGCGACTACGAACGTGCTCGACTGCACAAAATTCACGGTAAAAGACGGGTTTTTTTGCGAGGCTTGTGCGATGTCTTGCGAGGCCCAAACGCCTCATTTATGTTACCGCGCCTTTCCGACACTACGCTGAAGTACGACGCCGAATGCGGGGGCTGACCGAACCGAATTTGAGATAGAGGAACTAGTGCTCGAGAGCATACTTCAGAAGTTTCGCGGCATCGTGTTGGGGCTGGTGGTGATCTCACTATCGGCAGTGTTCATTTTGCAATTCGGTGGCCCCCAAGCGGAGGGCTGCAGCAAAGGTGCGGGGGCGACCTACGCAGCGGAAGTCTACGGCGACACGATCTCGGCGAACGAATATCGCGCCGCGTTCGCGCTCGCCGGCGGCGACAACTATCCGCCCGAGTACGCAAAGCAGCATCAGCTCGATCACAACGTGCTGCGCGGACTCGTCGAGCGCTCGCTCCTGGCACGCCAGGCAAAGACGCTCGGCATGGAGGCGCACCCGGACGACGTGATGCACAAGATTGCCGACGACGGCGTCGTGTACTTGTCGATGTCCGTGAACGCCGGTCCGTACTTGCCGCCGGCGGGTCCGCGCCGCTTCGACTTCAAGGACCAAGACGGGAAGTTCAATAAGGACAACCTGCGGAAGTTCATCCAGTACCGCCTGCGTCGCAGCGTCGAAGAGTTTGCGAACGAGCAAGCGGAAGAGACGCTCGCGCAGAACATGCGCGACACGGTGAGTGCACAAGTCACGCTGAGTCCGGATGAAGTTTGGGATGCGTTCGTGCGCGAGAAAGAGAGCGTCACGCTCAAATACGCGCGCTTTTCTCCGGTGTTTTACGGCCAAGGTCTCGAGCCCACGCGCGAACAACTCGATGCCTACATCGCGAGTCACGGCGCCGACCTCGACGCCGAGTTCGCGCGGGAGAAGCATCGTTACACCGGGCTCGACAAGCAGGTTCGCGCTCGCCACATCTTGATCAAGCTCGATGAGAAGGCGACCGACGAGCAGCGCGAAGCGGCGAAGTCACGCGCGGCGGCACTCGCGGCGCGAGCGAAAAAAGGTGAGGACTTCGCGCAACTGGCCAAGCTGAACAGCGAAGATCAGGGCAGCGCGAAAAAGGGTGGGGATTTGGGCTTCAATCCAAAGGGCCGCATGGTCAAGGAGTTCGACGACGTGCAGTTTGCACTCGCGCCGGGTGCAATCTCGGATCCGGTGCAGTCGCCGTTCGGCTTTCACGTGATCAAGGTGGACGCCGTGCGCGAGGGTGACGTGCCGGTGGAAGAGGCGAAGCGTGAGCTCGCCGAGAAGCTGTACAAGACGTCGCACGCGGTTGAGCTCGCGAAAGCCGCCGCAAGCGGCGCGCTGGCGGAGCTCAAGAGCGGCACGTCGTTCGAAGCGGTGAACACGCAACTCGCGGGTGGCCCTGGCAAGGAGCCGGATGCTCTCGCGCCGCAGTTCCGCGACACGCAGGCGTTCAGCCGGACGGACACGCCGATCGCCGGCCCGTTCGATGGCTCGCCGCTCGTGCAGGCCGCATTCGAGATGAGCGAGGAGCAGCCGCTAGCGGCTGCGCCGATGCAGCTGGGTGACGAATGGATCGTCTACCGGCTGGAGAATCACGTGCGCGTCAAGCGCGAGGACCTCACCGAAAAAGACAAGCAGCGCATTCACGACGGCTTGTTGAATCGGAAGCGTCACGAAGTGTTGACGGTGTACGTGCAGGATCTCGTGCGCGAAGCGGAAGAAGCAAAAGCCGTGTTCGTGGACGAGCGAATTTTCACTCCGGGCGCGTTGCCGGAGAATTCCTAAGGAGGCCTGAGATGCGACGGGGCAGTGCGCGGAACAGCCGAAGCGGCACGAATCCAGCTCTGCGCAGCTCGGGGAGCTCGCGTCGAACCACTTCGCGTGGAGTTGGTCCTCACGCGCAAACCGCGCAAGCCGCGCAAACGGGCCGTCAGTCGCGGGTAGCACGTCGCTCACCCGCGGCGCGGACAGCCAAGCGCGGCGGTGCGCTGACTGACGCGCTGACGAGTCGCAATGCATTGTTCGGGCTGACGAGCGAGCAGGACTTCGCGCGCAACCTGCACATGGTGCATCGCTCGGGGCTCCCGAACGGGCTTCGCGTAGTGACGGTGCCGCAACCGCATTTGCACTCCGCCAGTGTGGCGGTGCTGGTGAAGGTCGGAGCGCGGCACGAGAACTCGCGCGACAACGGCGTGTCGCACTTGCTCGAGCACATGTTGTTTCGTGGCTCGGCGCGTTATCCCTCGGCGTACGCGTTGAACCGGGCGATCGAAGAGCTCGGCGGCACGTTGCACGGTGCGACGCACGCGGACTTCACGTTGTTCGAGGTCATGTTGCCGCCGGCGAACGTCGCGAGCGGCATTGCGATCTTGGGTGAGCTGTTTGCGAAGCCGGGCTTCTCCGAGCTCGGCGTCGAGAAGAAGATCGTGCGCGAAGAAATCCTCGAGTACCTCGATGAAGAGGGGCGCGAGGTCGATCCAGACAATCTGGCGCGCGAGCTGATGTTCGGTACACATCCGCTCGGTATGACGATCACGGGCAGTCTCGATAACGTCGAGGCGCTCGGCGTGCCAGAGCTGCGCGCGCACATGCAGCGGCACTACGTCGCGAGCAACATGGTGTTGTGCGTGGCCGGTCCGGTCGATGAACGCGCGGTGTTGCAGGCGGCGCTGAAGCACTTCGGGAAGCTGCGGACGGGTGCGCCCAGCGTCGCGGTGATCGCGCCGAAGATCGAGCCGCGGCCGCGTGGCGTCGATCGGATGAAGTGCGTCCAGAGCCAGGGCTCGCAAACGGACGTGCGGTTGTCGTTTGCCACCTTCGGTGCGAATGACCCGCGGTATCTCGCGCTCGAGCTGCTCGTGCGCGTGATCGACGACGGCATGAGCACGCGTCTGCACCGGCGCATCTGCGAAGAGCTCGGCCTCGCGTACGAAGTGTTTGCGACGCTCGAACCGTACGAGGAGGCCGGTGTGCTCGACCTCGGTGGCTCGATCGAGCACAGCAAGACGCCGCTGTTCGTGCGCAGTGCGCTCGGGCTCTTGGCGGAGATGTGTGATCGGCCGGTCGGCAAGATGGAGCTCGACAAGGTGAAGAGGCGCTACCAGTGGCAACTGGAGGCGAGCTTGGATGACGCGCAAGCGTTGTGCGCGCACTACGGCCAGCGGGCGCTGCTGAGTCAGGATGGTCACATCGGCGCGTTGCGAGAGCAGATCGCAAGTGTGACGGCGGCCGAGATCCGAAGCGTGGCCCGAGAGGTGTTGTGCCGCGAGCGGCTGCACATCGTGACGGTGGGCATGCTGGATCGGGCGCAGCGCAAGGCGGTCCGTCGAGCGATGGCGAAGTTGCCGTCGCGAACCCGTTGAGCGGCAGTCACGCCATCAGGGCTGCACTAGCGCCGCGATAGCAGGCGGTCTAGGTTTTCTCGTTCCCACAGCAGCGCCAGGTCGAACTGCTCGAAGTCTCGCTCTCGCGCCTGGAACTCCGGGCCATGCAAGCTTCGACGCTTTCCCGACCGGCGCGGTGGCAACACGTGGTGCAACATCTCGTGGTACACGATGTACTCGACGAAGAAGCGCGGCACGAACTCCGCGTCGAGCGCCGGGTGCACGCGAATCAGCTTGTCGCGCGCCGTGTAGCTTCCGAGCTTGATCGAACGCGGCCGGTGGCGGCGGGCCCGCAGCTGCTGATCGCGACTCCAGCTGATCTTCGCTTCGACCCGACTCGCGAAGTAGTGCGCGTTCACGTCGCGATAGATGTCGTTCAAGTTGTGGTGCAGGCCGACCGCAGAAAGCTGAACCGGGCGCACTGTCCGGCCACGAATGCTGCCGCGATGCTGCTCGATGAACTGGCCGATCAGCTGCGCAGCCTGTCGGTCGGCCGACGCCAGGTACGACCCGAGTGCCTGGAGCGTGCTCGCGTCCGCCGCCGCAAACATGTGATGCAACCGAACGTGCATCCGCTGCGGACTACGCTCGAGTGAAATCATCGTCCGGCGGTTGTCCGTCAACGTCACGCGGACCGGCAACGCGAGCGAAGTGCGCAGCGCCGCTTCGAGCTGCTCGTTCGCGTCGCGATCGAACGCTGCTGGCGGCGCGGTCCGCGTGCGCCGGCGAGATGCGCCGCGCGGTTTCGGCACAACGGGTCCGCCAGTTCCAGCTGGCGCCGGACACTCCACCGCCTGCGCCGGCCTAGGTGGCGAGGCTGGCTCGGGCGCGAAACACGCCTC
>DASRXR010000209.1:0-6841 GCA_035687405.1 Polyangiales bacterium | reverse complement strand
CTCGAATCCGCGCGAGGTCACCTGTGCGATAGATGGTCTCGCCGTCGCGGAAGGGACTCGCCTTGAAGCGCTCAGCGGTGAGCTCGGGGCGACGGAGGTATCCATGGGCGACACCGGCACCACCGATCCACAGCTCGCCGTGCGCTCCGGGTGGGACCAAGCGCAACTGCTCGTCCAGCACGTAGACCGAGGTGTTGTCGATCGGTCGCCCGATCGTGAGATCGTTGGCGCCCTGGACGTTTTTGGCCGTGGACCACACGGTGGTTTCGGTGGGTCCGTACACGTTCCACACCTCGCCGCACGAAGCCAAGAACCGTTCGGCGAGGTGTTTGGGGAATGCCTCGCCACCACATAGGATCTTCAGGCTCGGTTGCCCGGCCCAGCCTCCATCGAAGAGCATCTGCCAGGTGGCCGGGGTCGCTTGCATGATGCTGATGCGTTGCTCGGCGAGCAGCTGCTGCAAGACGGGTGGATTGATCACCTGGTCACGCGTGGCAATCGTCACGTGGCCACCAGCAGCCAAGGGAAGAAACAGCTCGAGGACGGAGATGTCGAAGCTGATGGTGGTGATTGCCAGTAAGCGGTCGCTCTCCGTGCATCCGGGTGCGACTCGCATCGAAGCGATGAAGTTCTCGACCGCGCGCTGCGGAATCTGCACGCCCTTGGGCCGTCCGGTGGAGCCGGAGGTGAAGATCACGTACGCAGTATCCGCTCCCGCGTAGTCGATCGCGGGTGGCAGCGGAGACTCGGCGCTGATTGCGTCCGCGATGTCTTCCAGGCTGCACACTCGAGATGCGCGCGTGACTCGATCGCGGAGCGCCTCGGATGTGATGACGATCCCGCAAGCCGAGTCCTCGATGATGATCTCGAGGTGGTGTGCCGGATACGTGGGATCGAGCGGTACGTAGCCGAGGCCTGCTTTCCAGACTCCGATCAGCACCGCAATGAGATCGAAGCTGCGATCGATGCAGACTCCCACTAGAGAGTTGGGAGCCAATCCGTTGCTGAGCAGCCAACGCGCGATCCGATTGGCCCGCTGATCCAACTCCCGGTAGCTGTGCGCGCCCAGAATGTCATGAATCGCTTCCTTGTTCGGTCGTGTCGCGGCCTGCTCGGCGATCATGCGATGCACAGGAACGTGTGGCGAATGCGCGATGCTCGCACCCAACGCGAGCTCCAGCAGGCGATCCCGATCCGTCTTCGCTACGATCGAGATCTCAGCCAACGTTCGCGCATCCGGCGCGCCGATGAGCTCCTCGATGATCGTTGCGAAGCAGCGCTGCCACACGCCGATCGTCGCTTCGGAAAAGAGATCGGTGCTGTACGACCAGGAGACTTCGAAGGCTCCGCCGATGTCCGTCGCGTACACGTAGAGTTCGAAGGTCTCACTGACTCGCGGCACCACGTGGACCCAGGTGTCGAGGCCGGCAAACACCGGTCGCTTCGGCGAGCGGCCCATTCCAAACGCCACCTGGATCAGCGCGGGGCGGCTCGGATCTCGCGGACGCTTCAGCTTGGGGAGCAACTCGGTGAAGCTGCCTTGCTGGTGGTCGAGCCCGTCGAGCATCGCGTCGTGCAGCTCGGTCAGGTACTGCGACACGCGCTTGTCCGGGTCGATCAACGTGCGCAGCGGCAGGACGTGCACGCAATGGCCCACGAGCGACTCGAACCCTGCCGCCGCTTGCCCCGATGTCGGGATCCCCACGATCAGATCGGTCTGTCGACTCAAGCGGTACAGCAGAAGCTGGAAGGCGCCCAACAACAGTGTATTTGCAGTGCAGGATGCCTGCATGGCGGCTGCGCGCACTCGCTCGATGACGGATGCAGACAGCTGCTGGTCGCTGCGGGTCGACCTAAAAGAGCGCTGAGCTGGCCGTGCTTCATCGAGCGGGAGATCGAGGTCGTCGGTCTGGCCACGCAGATGGTCGAGCCAGAAGCGCTCACTCTCGCGCGCTTCGGCGGTGTTCGTGTGAGCAAACTCTGCGGCGGCGTACTCTGCGAAAGAGGCCGCGCGCGGCAGGCTGGCAGGCCGTCCTTCGACTCGGGCGGAGTACAGCTCCGACAGCTCGCGAATCAGGATCTCCCAAGAAGAGCCGTCGACCACGATGTGATGCGCGCACATGATGAGCTGCGCCTCGTCATCGGTCTTCCACACCAATCGCGCGCGACACAACGGCCCAGTCGAGAGATCGAACGGGACCGAGACTTGCTCGCGCATCAGATCGAGCAGTCGCGCAGTGCACGTCGATGGGTCTTCCTTCCGCAGGTCCGAGTTGGACAGCGGGATTGGCATGGATGCGTGCGTGATGCAGCGCTCCCCATCGTCGGAAAAGGTCTGGCGCAGCGCCTCGTGCCGATGCGAGATTTCTTCGAGGCTCTTGGTGAGCGCGACGAGGTCGAGCAGCCCACGAAATCCGAACGCGCGGCACTCGTTGTACGCGACGGAAGCAGTGGGCCCGCCCACTCTCGTGGCGACCCAAATCTCCCGCTGCGAAGCCGTGAGGGGAACTCCTTCGCGGGCATGGGCATGGGCGGTTGCGATGGCGGGAGGTGCCGATCCGCGCGCGCTCAGCGCAGCCTTTTGCGACGAAGCGACCGGACCGCTCTCGAGGCGCTGCTCGATGCGCTCAAGACGGTCGAGGATCTGGGCAAGCGCACGGTTCTCGGACGCGAGCGGGATCGACGGCGGACGTGGCGCGGCCGGCGCGACCGATACGGAAGCCCCTTCTGCGAGCAGGTGGTCGGCGATCAGACTTGCGGTGTTGAGATCTTCAAACAGCCGGCGGATCGGAACACGCACGCCAAACTCCTGGCGCAGCTTGCCGGCCAACTGGCTCAGGGCCAGGGAATCGAAACCAAGCTCGAGAAATGTGGACTCGAGATCATCCGCGGAGAGTTGCGTGCCGAGGCGCGAGCCGAGCAACCTCAGCAGGCGCTGCCGCAGTTGCGACTCTGGTGTTTGCACGCCGTCGGCTTCGACACCGGCAGTCTCCGAACGCACCGGATGCGCTGCACCCGCAGCTGCGATGAGCGGCGGTTCGATCCAATGCCTGCGACGCGTGTAGCGATAGGTTGGGAGCCGCACCAGCCGCCGCGCCGGCGCCCCGTACAAGACCTCCCAGTTCACGTCGAGCCCCTGAATCCAGAGCTGGCCTACGCAGCGAAGTGTCGCGTCCAACGCTGGCACAGCGGCCTCCGGATGGCCGAGCGTTGCGATCACCTTGCGGGGCCGCGCGACACCTTCGCGTTGCCGGGCCGCGAAAGTGCTCAACGCGACTCCTGGCCCGACCTCGACGAGCACAGACTCCTTCGTCTCGCAGGCTGAAGCCACCGCATCCACGAACCGAACGGGATTGCGCAACTGGCTTGCCCAGTACGTGCTCGAGCGCGCTTCCTCGTTGCTCAGCTGCTTGCCGGTCATCGTCGAGACGATCGGAATGTTCGGTGAACGCGGTTTCGCCTTTTCGACTGCTCGCGAAAAGGGCTCGAGAATTGGGTCCATCGCGGCCGAGTGGAAGGCATGCGACGTGTGCAGCCTCCGCGTGTCGATTCCGCGCGCCTGCAGCTCGCTTGCGAATTGCTCGATGCGCTCGGTCGCACCCGAAACGACGATCAGGCCCGGTGCATTGTGGGCCGCCAAATCGATCCCGTCGCTGCACAAAGGTTCGACCTGCTCCAACTCCGCCTTGACGGTGAGCATCGAACCGGGCGGCAGCGATTGCATCAGGCGCCCGCGCTCGGCCACTAGCTGCAGCGCAGCTTCGAGCTCGAAGACTCCAGCCAAACACGCCGCGACGAACTCGCCGATGCTGTGGCCCAACAACACGCGCGGCTGTACGCCGTAGTGGAGCAGCAGATCGGCGAGCGCGTACTCGATGACAAAGAGCGCAGGTTGGGCGATGGCCGTCTGCGTGAGTGCCTGCTGAGCCTCGCGGTCCAAGCCACCATTTGCCGCGAACAGGAGCGCGCGCAGACGAGTTCCGATCAGCGGTTCGAGCAGAGTGTCGCAACGGTCGAAGAGCGCGCGAAAGCGTGCCTGACGATCGTAGAGCTGCCAGCCCATGCCCACGAACTGAGCGCCCTGGCCCGGAAACATGAAGCCGATCGAAGGTTTGCCGGGGGGCAACTTGCCGCGACCGACGTGGACGCCAGTGCGGTTGTCCCAAGCCTCCGGCGGAGAGTCCTCTTGCGCGAGAACGACAGCTGCGCGCATTTCCATGGCTTGCCGCCCGGCAACGAGTGTGTAGGCCACGTCGTCGAGCCGATGCTGACCGGAAGCCACGTGGGCAAGGATGTCGTCGACGCGACCTTGCAAGGCTTCCGAATCGTGCGCGGAAGCGAACAGCAAGCGGCTCTCCGGCGAGATCTCGGGGCTGCGATCTCGGACGGGCGCGGTCGAGTCTTCACTCGGCGGCTGCAGCAACTCGCTCATCGAAACTCTTCCATGATGATGTGCGCGTTGGCCCCTCCAACGCCGAAGGCGCTCACGCCGGCACGCAGCGGCCGCTCTCCGTTTCCTTTCCAGGGGCGCGCCGAGTCGACGACGTAGAAGGGGCTAGAACGGAGCTCCAACAAGGGATTGGGCTCCTTGAAGTGCAGCGACGCTGGCAGCGTGCGCTCACGGAGCGCGAGGCTCGTCTTGATGACGCCCGCAACGCCAGCAGCCGCCGACGTGTGTCCGATGTTGGTCTTCACCGAGCCCAGCGCACAAAACTCCTTGTCCGCGGTGTGCTTCCGGAACGCAGCCGTAAGTGCGTGCACCTCGACCGGGTCACCGAGTTGCGTGGCGGTGCCATGCGCCTCGATGTACGAGATGCTGCGCGCGTCCACGCCGCACATCGCTTGTGCTGCAGCAATGACGCGCTCTTGTCCCGCGACGCTGGGAGCGATGTAGCTCGATCCGGTGCCGCCATCGTTGTTGATCGCGACTCCGCGGATCAGCGCATAAATGGGTCGGCGGTCGGCGAGCGCATCCTCGAGGCGTTGCAGGACAACTGCGCCCACGCCGCACGTGAACACCGTCCCCGTGCCCTCGCGGTCGAATGCACGCGTCGAACCATCCCTCGATAAGATGCCACCGGCTTGGTAGCGGTAACCCCGCTTCTGCGGCAGTTGCACCGAACTGCCCCCGGCGAGCACCGCGTCCGACTCACCGGACCACAAGCTCCGGCAGCCCTGCGAGATGGCGACCAGGGACGTTGCACAAGCTGCCTGCAGCGTGATGGCGGGGCCGCGCAACCCGAAGGTCTGTGCCGTGCGCGTAGCGACGTAGTCGCGGTCGTTGAGAAGTTGAGTCTCGTAGACATCGACGTCGCCGTTGCGAACGTAGACATCCAGATAACCGCGATCGGGCACGATGTTGGCCATCAGGTAGTTGCCGCGATTGCCGATGCCCATGAAGACGCCGACGTTGCCCGCAAAGCGGCTCGGGTCCAGGCACCCGTCTTCCATCGCATCCCATGCACACTCCAACCAGAGTCGATGCTGCGGATCCATCAGCGACGCTTGGCGCGGCGTGACGCCGAAAAACCCGTGATCCCAATCCTCGACTCCTTCGAGCACGCCTGCACGAGCAACGAAGTCGACGTCACCCCGAATCGCTTCGTAGTCGAGCTCGTTTGCCCGCAGCGTCTGTTCGTCGAGGGTTTCGACCGTTTCGCGCGCCTGCACGAGGTTTTCCCAGAACTCGGCGGACGAGCGTGCACCAGGAAAACGACATCCAATACCTACGACGGCAATCGGTGAAGGCACGTTGAACGGCATGTCGCGCATGACATTCCCATTTGAGCGGGACGCAAAAGCTTGGTCGCGATCCTACGGACGCAGATAGATCGTCGCGTAGCGGCGCTCGCGATCGGGATGGAAGCGTGTGTATGGCTCCATACCCCAGTAGTAGTTCCACCAGTCCCGGGGCGTGTGAACCCGAGTCTCTTCATAGATCTGACGCCCGTCCGTCGGCAGCGGGCGTAGGCCGTGACCGGCGGTCAACTCCGACCGCAGGTCGAGATCCATGCCTTCCAACAGCAAGACCGCGCGCGGCGTCATCAAGCTGACCAGGTTTTCGAAGGCCGTCGTCGCGTGCGCTGGCGACAGATGAAAAAGCACATTCTGTGCAATCACCAGGGGCGCCTTCTCGAACTGCTTCCGGAGCCCGTCTCCATCCAGAAGATTGGCCTGCCGGAAGGAAGTCCGCTTGCGGATCTCAGGGCGCACGACGTAGGCGCCATCGACCTGCTCGAAGGTCGCGTCGATGAAAGGCTGGCCGATGTACTCGCTGTGCAACACCTCATCGGGCGTGTACTTGCCGGCGCGGGCGTATTGGACCAGCTCTTCGTGCAAGTCCGATGCGTGGATGTGGAAGTCCAGCCCCGGCAGTTGTTGCATCAGCCAGGATGCGATCGTGTAGACCTCGGCACCACTCGAGCACGCGAGCAGCAGGATTTCTAAGCGCTCGCCGCTTCGCTGCGGGTTGCCGAGGAAGTCGAGCACCGGCCCGCTGAGCGCGCGTAGCTGTGCTGGCGCTCGATAGAAGCAGGTCCACGTATGCGTCGAGAGCCGGTCGCTACTGCGAAGCAGCTCATGATGCCGGTACCGCCCATACGGATACAGCCCGACGTCGTAGACGTACGACCTGACGAAGCGATAAGCCTTGCGAAGTGAATCGAAGCGCCGCTGTTCAGCGGGCGCTTTGGCCTGGTATCCAGGAAACGCGACGGCGCCTTTCATTTCTGCATTCTACCCGGCTTGGCGGGATTTCATGCGACTTTTGGTCAACTGACGTCGTTGTCACTTGGCAGGGCTGGGCTGAATTCCAGCGCGCGTCACGGGAAGGTCAGCGAGA
>DASRXR010000208.1:0-4742 GCA_035687405.1 Polyangiales bacterium | reverse complement strand
AAACGCGGCTTCACCCCGGCCGAGAACTTCCTCTACAAGGTGAACGTCGAAGATTCGGAGGTCATGAAAGCGGTGAACGTCCGCTACATGATCGCGAAGAAGTTCATGCCCGAAGAGGACTACGAGGGCGTCGCTCACTTCGGCATCTACCACGTCTATCGCTTCAAACACTGGCAGCCCCAACCGTTCGTGATCACGCAGGGTTCGGGCGACGTGAAGCTCGAGCGCTTCGAAGACGACGAGATCGTGTTGCGGGCAGCGCCCGGGTCGCACGGCAAGCTTCGACTGAACGTTTCGTACTTCCCGCGTTGGAAAGCCTACCGCGACGGGAAACCGATCTCGCTGTGGAAGACGGCGCTGAAAGAGGCGCCGCTGAGCACCGCCTTCATGACGGTGTGGCTCGAGCCCGGCGAGTATCGGTTCGTGTTCGAGCTCAGCTTGCTCGACCGGTTGTCGGGGCCGCTGTCTGGGCTCGGGGTGCTGTTCGCGTTCGTGTTGCTCGCCGCTGACAGCGGCAAGGCCCGCTGGCGGGCTGCGCTCGTGCGTGTTGGTTCGCGCGTCTCGGGTTGGATCGCCGCGCTCGAAGCGCTATCGACGCCTCGCTTCGGGCGGCTGCGGCGCTGGAGCCTGTTTGCGGTTGCGCTCGCGTTCGTCGTCGCGATGGTGTCGCTCGCCGAGTGGACGCCCAAGCTCGCGCTCGAGGAGCTGAACGGTGCGGTCGTGAAGAACGTGCGGTTCGACTTTCTCGAACAGCTCTCGCTCGGGCGCGCACATATCATGTACGCCACGGGCGAGCGTCGCTGCCGGCGGATGGGCGATCGATTCGTCTGTCGAACGCCGGAGGGTCAGCTCGACAACGAGAGGTACATCGCGTCGACGCCGGCCGAGATTGAAGAATATCGAATGGTGCGCTGTATTCGGTTCCGCCCGGACGAGTGGGCGGTCACGAAACTGAACTTCCAAAGTGTGCCGGCCGGTGATGCGGTCGTCGGGTACTTCGGTGTCGAGCGGGCGGGCCGACTGATGCGCCTGAAGCGGCCGGTGGAGTTCAAGGTGTTCGTGAACGGCGAAGCCGCGTACGTCGGAGAGACCGAGAGCGACAACAAGATGCACTGGTTCAAGGCGCCGGTCGGGCGCGGGCCGAAGGGCGAGCGCGACGTAGATGTCAGGTTCGAGGTCAGCTCCCAGAACGTGGTGAAGCGGTTCTTCTGCTTCTACGCGCAGATGGCTGACTTGGGACAGGGTCCGGGCGGCAAGATGCAGCCGCGACCGCCGCGCGCCGGGCCGGCGGAGGATGAGGCCGACTGGCGGTGAGCTGGTTAGTTCGGGATAATGCACGTCCTTGGGATGGAGATGACGGCAGAGGTCACGACACAACTCGCTCAATCGGAGCCCGCACTGCCTGAAGCGGTGCGAGCGAGCACTGCGATCGTGATCGCGGCGTTCAACGAAGCCGGTTGCATCGCGTCGGTCGTGCGCGAGTTGCGTGCGCTCTCGTATCCGAAGGTGATCGTGGTCGACGACGGCTCCCCCGACGCGACCGCGGAAGAAGCGCGGCTCGCCGGCGCGACGGTGCTCCGGCACTTCGTCAATCGCGGGCAGGGTGCTGCGCTGCAGACTGGGATCACGTACGCGGTCGCGCACGGTGCCGAGATCATCGTGACGTTCGATGCGGACGGCCAGCACGACGCGGCGGATTTGCCTGCGATGATCACGCCGATCACGCGCGGCGAGGTGCACATTTGTCTCGGGTCGCGCTTTCTCGACAAGCGCCCCGAGATGCCCTGGTTGCGGCGGCTCGTGTTGCGAGCGGCGGTGGTATTCATGCGCGTGACGTCGCGCGTGAAGTTGACCGATGCCCACAACGGCTTTCGTGCGTTCTCGCGGCAGGCCGCACAGAGCGTCGACATTCAGCTCGACCGCATGGCCCACGCGAGCGAGATCGTGGACCAGTTCTACCAGTCGCGTTTGCCGTATCGAGAGATCCCGGTGCGCATTCGCTATACCGAATACTCGCTCCGTAAAGGTCAGCGCAGCTCTGCAGCGCTGCGCGTCGCGTTCGACTACTTGCTCGGCCGGTTGACGCGATGAACGTGTTCCAAGGACTCGTGCTGATGCTGTTTTCGCTGCTGGCGGCGGTGACGCTGTCGGCTGCGTTTCGGGGCATGGTCCGCAAACGGATCGCGTTTATGTGGCTCGCGATCTGGAGCGTGGGCGGAGTCGCGATCATTTGGCCGCGCTCGACTGTCGTGATCGCGCGTTCGCTCGGAATCGGTCGCGGCGCGGACCTGCTGTTGTACGTCAGTGTACTCCTGATGCTGGTCGGGTTCTTTTACGTGTACGGGCGCTTTAGGCGGCTCGACCGGCAGATCACGGTTCTCGTGCGGCGTTTGGCGATCGACAATGCTGAACGTGAAGCGCGCGATGCCGGCACGCGCGAGGCTGGTCCGAATCGGACGCAAGACCCGGCCTGGAGCAAAGATATCTCGTGAAGAAGAACTTCGCGCTCATCGGAGCCGCTGGTTACATCGCACCTCGCCACTTGCAGGCGATATCGGACAACGGGGGTACGCTGGTCGCGGCAGTCGATCCGCACGATTCGGTCGGCGTGATGGACCGCTACTTTCCGGATGCGCGGTTCTTCACCGAGATCGAGCGCTTCGATCGACACCTCGAGCGGCTCCGGCGCGAGCGGCGCGATACGCAAGTGGATTACGTCACGGTGTGCTCGCCGAACTATCTGCACGACGCGCACTGTCGCTTGGGGTTGCGGGTGCACGCCGACGTGATCTGCGAGAAGCCGCTGACGATCAATCCGTGGAACATCGATGCGCTCGCCGAGCTCGAGCAAGAGTTCGGGCAACGCGTCTACACGGTCTTGCAGCTGCGCCTCGTGCCGAAGCTGAAAGCGTTGAAGGAAAAGCTCGATCGCGAGCCGCCGGGAAAACGCGCGAAGTTGTGTCTGACCTACGTGACGCGGCGCGGCCCCTGGTACGAGACGTCGTGGAAGGGTGACGCCAGTAAGTCCGGTGGCGTCGCGATGAACATCGGCGTCCACTTCTTCGACTTGCTGCTGTGGCTGTTCGGCCGGTGTCAGAGAACGGAAGTCCACTTGTCGAGGCCCGACAAGATGGCCGGCTTTCTAGAGTTGGAGCGCGCCGAGGTGACCTGGTTTTTGTCGGTGGACCGCGCCGATCTACCCGCCTCGTCGATCGCAGCAGGCAAGCCTGCGTTTCGATCACTCTCGATGGATGGTGAGGAGATCGAGTTTTCGGAAGGCTTCACCGAGCTGCACACCGCGTTGTACGCGGACATCTTGTCAGGTGGAGGTTTCGGCCTGACCGACGCAAAGCCGAGCGTGGAGTTGGTCTATGCGATCCGCGGCGCCGATCCGGTGAAACCGTCGGAAGCGCACCCGCTCTTGGAGTCGGCGCTCAAAGAGCTTCCCGCTCCGAGCCTTAGTCTGCCTCCGCAGAAGCGTTGAAAACCGCCGCGGGCGCTTGCGGCAACGCGCGTCACAGATTCTACGCATTTCCAGGTTCTCGCGTGTGCAACGCTCGCGTGCGCGTTCGACTACGTCGCGAATACGTAGGCAGTGTGACGACCTTCACTTCCCTCGACTTGTGTTCGCCGCCAAATTGAGCCGACGCACGCTCGGTTTGCGGACTCCGGGTGCGAGTTCGACACGGGCCTTGCCGTCTCGAGCTTCGCACGCAGCGTGGTTCGTAAACGCCACACCCATCCGACGCGTTCGGCCGGCTACACCACCGTGCCGTTTGCGGCACGAGCAATTTGAGCGACATGAGCACGGGCACATTCGACGACGCAGGCTGGACCGAACACTGGGGTCTCGCAGACAAGCAACTCGTTTACGCATTCTCGCTGGATGTGCACTATCGGCTACTCGTTCCGGACAGCTCGACCATCCGGCTTCGGCTCTCCGCGATCAAAGCGACTGAGTGCAGCACTTATCACGTGTGCGACGAGGTCGTGACTCCAGGCGCGGACGGCGCATTGCACGACGTGCCGCGCGTCAAGATCGTCTCTGGCGACGACTGGATCGATCTCGGTGAAGCGGGCATGGGTGTCGTGAACGGGGTGCTTCTCGCGCAACTGATGCCCGGCTCCGGGGATCAGCTACGCATCGAGTATCGCGGCGTCGCTGCACTGCCACGCGGGTTCGAACGCTTGCGGGGCGAGGGCAAAGCGAGCACCGTCCCCGGCACCGCTTTCATTTCGACGCGGCACGTCTGCAACGATCCGAAGTTTCATTGGCTCGAGGAACAGCCGCTGTTTGGATTCGGCCAAGTGCTGATCGATCACGAGCCCACCACACCCGGTGAAGCGCTTCTCAAGCCAAAGCCGGAGTGCCGGCTGAAGTTGAGCTTCGATCTTTATTCGGGTGTGTGAGGCTCGGCTATGCGCACGACTTCCGCATCCGTCGTGTACTCGAACGCGGGCCACCGCTCCGGCACATCGAGGACATCCTCGGTGGTCGCGAACTGCGACTTCAAAAACTCCACGACGACGAGCGCTCCGAATCCGCGCTTGCCCGCGGCTTCACTCTTCTCGCGCGCCGCCCGCTGCTTTGCCGTCGGCTCTTTCTGACCGCGAGTCTTCGTCATCGCATCGAGCAAGCGCTGCTTTTGCGCCTGGTACACGAGCGCCTCGTAGCGAAACAGCGCTTGAAAGCTGTGCCCGGTGAACATGTTCATGCGTGTCGCGTGTTCGCGCGCCGATGC
>DASRXR010000207.1:0-13791 GCA_035687405.1 Polyangiales bacterium | reverse complement strand
CTGGGCGCCGAAGCAGCTACCTTCGTCATCCTCGAACATGACCGGCTCGCAGGCATCGCCGGCACTCCTGCAGCGCGAGCAGGTTCCGCACGCGACCGCGCAGCAGAACTTGTCGCAGTGACCCGACGCGCACGTGGAAGTGGTCGCCGTCGCGTAACAAGCGGCACCGTTCTTCAGCGAACACTTGCCCGCTGCGTCGCACGTCCCCACGTTCGCGTCGCACGTGTAAGGGTCGGGCTCGCCGACGATCTTCTGGCACTGGCCGTCGTCGCCGCAGCGCTGGCACGGCCCGCAATCGCGCACGCCGCAACAGCGACCTTTGACGCATTGGCTGCTCGCGCACTGCGAGTCCGCTCCGCACTCCACACCAAAGCCAAGTCCGGCCGCACTCAGTTCGCCGGCGCCGGCTGCGCTCGACCCTGCGAGCGCGCGAGTTCCCGCGGCGCTCGACATTGCTCCGCCCGAGACACCGCCGGCCGGGCCAGCACTACCAGCAGCGTTTTGCAAAGGCGGTGGAGCACCCGATCCTGAAGCAGAACTCGGCCCGTCACCGCTCGAAGTGGGCGCACTCATCGACGGCATCGTGGGCTCGGTCGCTACCGGGCTGTCAGAGGTCTGAGTTCCGTCGTCCGTGGCCGATCCCGCAGGATTTACGTCAGGAATGACGGTGCAGCCGGCGAGCGCGAGGAGACCGTACGCACTGAAGACGCGTCGATCGTACGCGCAGAGGCTTCGAACCATCTCGCTCGCACTAGCACGAAGTTCGACCCGAGCTGTGCCGAGCGCTGGTCAGCGGCTTGAAATTCTCGCGCCTGCGTGCGCAGAGCTCAGGACTTCGGCGGGAGCGACGACGCGCCCTCGTTGATCAGCGAGATCAACTCCTCGATCCACGGGCCTGGGGCTTCACCGGACTCCGTTGCCGCCTGAAGCGCTCGCACCGTGACCGCCATCTTGCGACGGCGCACTCGCTCTCGCGTCAGATCGTCGGAGAGCCGAGTCGCATTCGCCCGGATGTCGATCAACTCGCCCTTCAGCGTCGCAACACTCGTATCCCGCGCTGCCGCGCGCGCTTCACGCCCCTCGGGCGACGCAGCCACCCTCGCCTGACGCTCTGCCGCGAGCGCAGCTTCGAGCTCTTCGATCTTCGTGTCCTTCTGACGCAGCTGCTCGTCCATCGCGCTGAGCGTCTCTGGATCGATCAAAATTCGATGCGCGATCTGCTCGGTCGAATCACTCGGCCCGCCACCCTTGCCCTGCGCAATGCGAGCGAGACCGTTTTCGAACTCGAGCAGCGGCAAACGCAGCTCGAGTAGACACGCCCGGAGCGTCTCCACTTGGTCTTGATTCGACACATCGGAGCGGGGCTCGCCCGCCGACGTCCGCCCGGCATCCGCAGCTGCGAGCTGCGCGGCCATCCAGCTACGCGCGGAACGCTCCCGCTCGAGCTCGGCCTGCAGTTCCGTAAACGCGGCTTCGCGCGCAGTCAGCGCGTTCGTGCTCGCCGTGATCTGCGACTGCTTCAGCTCGACCTCGGCCTGAACCTCGAGCAGCGTACTTTCGATCTCCGCCAACGTATGACCGCCGGTCGAACTCTGCGATCGCGCGGCGTCGAGCTCGTCCTCCAGCTCGGCGAGCTTCGCGTCCCGCGCAGTCAGAAGGTTTGCGATCTCGAGCCCTTGAATCCGCTCGCGTTCCAGCTCCGCACGCATCTCGTTCAGCGCCACTTCGGATGCAGCCAGCGTGCTGGTGCTCTCATTGCGTTGCGATCGCTCGCGCTCGAGCTCGGTCTGCAGCTGCGCAAACGCGTCCTCGCGTACGAGCAGCGCCCGCACACTCTCGGCGCTTCGCGCGCGAACACTCGCGAGCTCGGCCTCCAAGTCGGCGAACGTGCCTTCGCGCGCAGCGAGCGCCTTTGCACTCTCCGCCTTGTCGGCTCGTTCGCGCTCGAGCTCCGTCATCAGCTCGGCGAGCGTGCTCTCGCGCACTGCAAATGCGGTCGTGGTTTCGGCGCGCTGGGTCCGTTCGCGTTCGAGCTCTCCGCGCAACGCGGCAAGGTTCATCTCGTCACCGGCCGACGCATCGCGCAACGTGCGCTCGTACTCGGCCCGCAACTCGCGCAGTTGTTCCTGTTCTTGCGAACGCAGGCCCGAGAGCTCCTCGATCTGCAGCGCCCGCGTCTCGGCGACCGTGAGAATGCTCGCCCGTTCGGTTCGCTCGAGCTCGAGCTTCTCCTTCGCCTCGTTCGCCTGCCGCAACGTCCGTGTCAGTCGCTCCTGCGACACAGTCAGCGCCCGCTCCGCTTCATCGAGCCGCGCGCGCGTACCATCGCGCTCGCCGAGCAACGCCCCGCGCGCATCCGTGAGCTCTGAAAGTTTTTGCTGCGCCGTCTCAGCCCAAACCCGCGCCTGGCCGATCTCGAACTCGAGCCGTTCACCTGTCTCGACGCGGTCGCGCGCCGCGGTCGCGAGCTGCGAACGCGCGTGTGCCAGCTCGTCCTCGAGCAGCAGCAAGCGAGCCTCCAGCGTCAGCTTCCCCTCGTCCAGCTCGGCGAGTCGCGCGCTCAGCGCACGCTCTCTGGCGCTCGGCGAGATCGCCGGCTCCGGAATCGCCCGACCCGCGCCGAGCAACTGGCCCATCAGCTCGTCGACGCGAAACGTCGCGTCAGCTCGGGCGACTTCGGCCTCGACCGCCCTAGCCACGGCCGCGTCGCGCTCCTCGCGGATCGAATGAACCGCGTGCTCGCTGGCCGCTGCGGCGACCTGGGGCCCAAGTTCGGTCAGCCGAGCGCAAGCATTGCGCAAAAGCTCACTGCGCCGCTCGAGTTCCTGGGCCAATTCGCGACGTTCGCGCGTTCTTTCGAGCAAAAGTTGCTCGAGCCGTGAGAGCTCGCCAGCGGCGTCGCTGGGCTCGGCCACGGGGGGCTCCGATTCGGGAGCAGTCGGCTCGTTCCGTACATCGAACGAACCTGCGGCTTGCGGAAGAGGATCCTGCATCGTCATGCCGGGTGCGAAGGCGCGAATCATCGCCTACTTTATCCAGGTCCGCCACAAGCACGGTCTCTCAGCGAGCCTCTGGACGATCCACATGTGGGCAATCCCCACCGACCCTATTCGTGACCCGCAGCCCTGACAATTTCGCGAGTGTGCACGCCTACGTGCAGCGGCTAGCCCGCCGGCTGTGGGCAATCCACGCGCTGCGGGGCGGTGTGCTCGCGATCGGAGCCGCGACCTGCGCCATTCTCGCGGCGGCGTTCCTCGCACCGCCCGTGCTCACACGGAGTTCGGCGGTGCTGATCTGGTGCTGGGTCGTCGGTATCGCGCTCGCGGCGTTTGCGGTCGCGCTTCTGCCGGCGTTGCAATATCGCGGATCGCGAATCGCGCAATTGATCGCAACGCGCGATCCAGCCCTCGCAGCGCGCATGCGATCGGCGATCGAGCTGCACTCGGCACCGGTTCCGGAGTCTTCTGCAGACCTCGTCGCTGCACACCTGGCGGACGTCGAGCTTTCGCTGTCGGCACTGCCAGCCACACGCGTCATCCCGTGGCGGAAGCTCGCGCATTGGAGCCTCGCGGTCGGGTTGGGCGCCGCGCTCGTGGGTGGCGTGCTGCTGGTTCGCAGTCCGCGCGCACAATTGCTGTTGCAAGGGATGCGCACGCCCGCGCCGGTGCTTCACGACGGTACGCGCGTCGCGAACGTTGCGAAGCACGTGCACATTCGCGTGTCGTATCCGAGCTATCTCGGCCGCGCCCCACACACCGTCGATGATCCGCGGACACTCGAGGTTCCGGTCGGCAGTCACCTCGAGTTGAAAGTCACGCCCGCGTTCGCCGCTTTGCGCGGCAGCCTGCGGGCACGCAGCGGCGAGGTCGCGCTCTCGCACTCGGATGACGGAACGCTCGAAGGGCGCTTCACCGCCCGCCACAGCGACAGCTATCGCATCCGGATCGAAAGTGACGGCGTCCGCTACGAAGATCCGCGGACGATCGAGCTCCACGTCGCGGCCGACACGAAGCCGAGCGTGGAGATCGAGGAGCCTGCCAACGGAGCCTTCGTAACTGCGGATGCGTCGATCGCGCTGCGCTTCGTCGCGAGCGACGACGTCGGCGTAGCTGCGGTCGACATGCACGTGCGAACCCCAGCCGGGGTCGAGCGCCAGCGGCGATTGTTCTCGGCGCTCGATGACGGCGGTTCGAAGCCGACGTTGCGCGCCGCAGTCGAGCTCGTGCCCTCTGAGCTCGGTGCGCGTGAAGGCGACACGCTCACGGTGTGGCTCGAAGCCCAGGACGAAGACGCGGTGCACGGGCCGAACATCGGTAAGTCGGCCGAGGTCAGCCTCGAAGTCACGGGCAAAGGCCGCACGCTGTCGGGCTTCATTCCGGACCTGCAGGCGATCGCCGATGCCGCGGTGGACGTGCTCGGCGATCGACTGGAGCAAGACGTCCCGGACGACTCGAAGGCCGCGCGCGCACGCTTCGCGAACGTCGAGAAGAGCTCGCGCGCTTGGCTCGCTCAGCTCGAAGCGATCTTGCAGCGCGCCGATCACGCCCAAGCTTCGAACGTCGTCGACAGCGATCAGCTCCGCGGCATCAAGCGCCGCAACCTACGTCTGCTCGGCACCGAAGCCAATCTGCACGCGACCACGGTGCGATCGAAGCCGGAGCGTCTGGATGCAGATGCCCGCGCGGTCGACGAGCTCGAACGCGACGTGCTTTTGCTCGCCGACATGCTCGCAAAAGCCCACATCGACGAAGCGCGCGTCATCGCGGAAGAGCTGCGCGGCTTGAAGCAGAAGATCGAGTCGTTGCTCGACAAGCTCGGCAAGACTCAGAGCCCGGAAGCGGAGCGCGAGTTACTCGCGGAGATTGCGAAAGCGGAACGCCGGCTCGCCGAGCTCGCACAGAGCTTGTCGCGCATGGCGACGCGCGTGCCGAGCGAGTTCGTGAATCGCGACGCGGTGCAAGAGGAGCAAGCCCAGTCGTCGCTCGGCGATCTGGAAAAGGCTGTCCGCGAGCACGACCTGCAAGCTGCAGCCAATCACCTCGATGCGCTCGCCCGTCAGATCGACGACCTCGCTGGCCAACTCGGCCAGGGCGGCCTGCGGCTCGCGGAAAACCGCTTCGGGCCGCGCGACAAGGCGCTCGCGGCGGCGCTGCAACAACTGCAGATGCTCGCGTCGGAACAAGATCGGCTGGCGGGTCGGTCGGCCGAGGTCGCGCGCGGAGCACAAAACCGAGCGCCGGGCAGTAACGGCGCCGAACGCGCGCGCCAGCTCGCACCGCAAGCAGAAGCGCTCGAGCAGCAAGTGTCGAAGCTCGCATCCGAGCAGCAAGGCTGGCAGTCGGCCGCCATGAGCCGCGCGCAGGAGCGTCTGCGCGATGCGCACGCAGCCTTGCGAACGGGCGATTTGGCGCGCGGCAAGGACATGGCGGAAGCGAGTGAGCGCGGGCTCCAAGAAGCGAGCGGCGAGCTCTCCGCCGAAGCCAGCATGTTCCCCGGCCACAACGGTGAGACCGCCGAGCGCGCGCGCCGCGCCGAACGCGCGCGCCAAGACGCAGATCGCTTGTCCGAAGCGATCGCGCAGGCGATGCCGCCGGCAGCAGATCACATGACTGACGCCGAGCGTAACCGCTTGAAGTCGGACGCCGACCCGCAGCGCAAAGCCGGCGAAGCGGCGCGCCAGCTCCAAGATCAGTTTTCAAAGGGCCCCGACGGGCTGCCGCTCTCTCCCGAAACTGCCGATGCGCTCGAAGAAGTGCGCGGCTCGATGCGCGACGCGGCCAAGGCGCTCGAGGACGGCAAGGTCGATCAAGCCGCACAAGAGCAGCGCGCAGCGGCCGAACGTTTGCAAAAGACCGCCCAGCAGCTCGCGAAGAAACAGGGTGCAGCCATGGGCGGCGGCGGTGAGCGCAATGGTGGCGACGGTGCGCGCGCGGAAGCTCCGGTTCGGATCCCCGGTGAAGGCGATTGGAAGGGCCCGACCGAGTTGCGGCGCAAGCTGCTCGACGCGATGCACGAAGCGAGTCCCACCGGCTTCGAAGCCGCAGTCGAACGCTATTACGAGGAGCTTCTGCGGTGACCCGACACCTGCGCTGGGTTGGGCTGTGGACTCTGCTCGTGTGCGCGCCCGTCGCGGCGCAGTCTGCGTCGGAGCAGAAAACACTCGCCCGCGCGAGTGATCTGATCGAAGCGCTCCACGTGAGCGAGGGCGAGCAGCTATTGGCTTCGTTGCCGAGCTCACCGCAAGTGCTCTATCAGCGCGCGCTCGCGGCGTTTTATCACGGGGATTACGCGAGCTCGGTTTCCTTCATGGACGAGGCGGTGTCGGGCTTGGGCCATGGGCGCGCGCCGAAGCCATGGCTATCTACACGCGAGCTCGTGCAAGCGACGCGCGAGCTCACTCAGGACTATCAGAGTGCGACCTCGCCGGATGGCCGCTTCGTCGTGCTGTTTCCGCGCGGCGAAGACGCGGTGCTCGTGCCGTACGCGCTCGACGTGCTCGCGAGCATGGATCGCACGCTCGCGGGAATCCTTGGGACTTCCGTACCGGGGCCGATCCGGCTCGAGGTGTACGCCTCTGCGGCAGCGCTCGCGCAAGTGAGCACGTTGACGCTCGAACAGATCGAGACGTCGGGCACCGTCGCGCTGTGCAAGTGGAACCGATTGATGATCACCTCGCCGCGTGCGCTGGTTCGCGGCTATCCCTGGGCGGATACGATCGCGCACGAGCTCACGCATTTGTACTTGTCGTACGTGACCGAGGAAAAGGCGCCGGTCTGGCTGCAAGAGGGCACGGCGAAGTTGCTCGAGCGGCGCTGGCGAAAGACCGGTGGGGAATTCGAGCTCGATCCGACATCGCGCGGGTTGCTCGAACGTGCGACTCGCGATGGCAAGTTGCTCGGATTCGAGCAGCTGCATCCTTCGATCGCGCTTCTGCCGTCGCAAGACGACGCGACGCTCGCGTTCGCACAAGTCTCGACCTTCATGAACAGCTTCGTTGCGGCGCACGGCGAGCTCGCGCTGCGCCACGGGTTTGCAAACGTGCGTGCAGGGCAAGATGCTCGGGATGCGCTCGCGCAAGCTTCGGGTGGATCGTTCGGCGATCTCGAGCGCAGCTGGCGCGCCGGGTTGCCGCGCACTCGGGAAGAGCCCGCCCCGCGGAAACTGGCGCGCCGATTCCGTGCGACGCAAACCGATGCGCCGGACGAAAGCCAGGACGTCGCGGCGAGCGAAGCACGCCGGCATTTGCGCCTCGGCGATCTGTTGTTCGGGCGGCGTCGCGTGCGCGGCGCGATGTTCGAGTACGAGAAGGCGCAACATGCCGACGCAGACGATCCGATCGTCGCCGCCCGCCTCGCACGCGCGGCGCTCGAGGCGGGCGATCCGGCGCGTTCACTCGCAGCGGTCGAGCCGTTGTTGCTGCGCTATCCGGAGCACGCACCGACCCATGCGGTACGCGGAGCCGCTCTGGCCGAGCTCGGTCGCTCCGATGAGGCGCGAACGGCTTTGATGGAAGCGATTCGGATCAATCCGTTCGATCCGGATCCGCACTGCCGGCTCGCACGCATCGCGCAGTCCAGCGGAGACCAACGGATCGAACGCGAGGCGTGCGACACGTTGCGAGGGCTCTGAAACTAAAGCTTGAGGAACGGAGCGATCGCGAGCGGACCCTCGCCTTCTGCTCCGAGCGCATTTGCCAGCGCGTGGACGTTGAGGTCTCGCGGTGCCAGCTGCTTCGCCCGTGCGATCTCGTCGCGCGCCATGGAGCGCTCGCCCACCGCCGCAAATTGAACCGCGTTCAGGTAGTGGATCGCCAAGAGCTGACGCAACGTCTCGGGTTCGGCGACCGCAGTCGGGCCCAAGTCGCGGTAGAGCTGCGCGTACGTCCGCTCGAGGCGCGCTCGCCTCGCCGCCGCTGCCGGCTGCGGGGCCCCGGCTTTGACTCGGTGTAACAAGTGCGAAGGCGCGAGCGCGGGTAGACACGCCGGCGGAACGCGCACGTCCAGCTCGACGTAGACACTTCGCGACGTCGCTTGCGCGGCGAGGTCCTCGCAGCGCAACACATCCCCTTTCAAGTACCCATCGACGAGCTGCTGTAGGCCCGGCGATCGCGCCAACAGCGCGTCGCGCATCCCCGGGTGCGTGAGAAACGGCACCGGCACCTGCGCGAGGTCGGGTCGCACTCGCTCCACCGCGTCCAGCTCCCAGTGCCGAAACACGGTCTGCGGCATGGTCTCCACCACGACCGCCCGAGCCGGCAAGCTCCGCAACCGCTCTTCGTCGAGACTGTCGGTCGCGTGAAAGTCCGCGAGCGTCGAGCGTTCGAGCGCATACGTGAGATTGAACACCGCGAGCACTGGCAAACCCCAGATCAGATGCCGGCTCCACGGCGCGAGATCGACCCCCTTCGCGACGACCAACTTCGCAAACGCGGCGAGCTGTGTCGCGAGCTCCGCCACGGACGACCCAGCCAAGATGCCGAGCACGAGCAACGCCGGCCCGAAGTACCCGAGCACGTCGGGGTTACTGCGAACCGGCCCGAGATACGCCCGCGCAACGAGAATCGGCGCGAGCACGAGCAACAGAAACAGCCCGGCCAGGCGCGCAGTCCGGATCCGCAACAACACGTAGAGCCCGACCACAGCCGCCAAGAGCGGCAGCGCGCGAAAGCTCTCGGTCAGAAGCACCACGACGTCGGCGAACCGCTCCGCGAACGGTTGGGTGGTCTGCGTCGCAGCACCGTGCTGATAGACGCGTGCGCTCACCACCCACACGAATCGCGAAAGTGAGTCGGGCTGGCCGAGGTTCGCTGCCAGCGCGCGCGCCGCTCGCAGCGGCAGATAGGCGTACGTCGCAAGCCCGAGCAACCCGAGAAGCCCCGCCCCGAGTAAACACCGCAACCGGCCGCTTCGGATCAGCACGAATGCCGGTACGAACATCGCCGGCACCACAAATAGGGCGGTGAAGTGGTGATTCGCGAGCCCCAACCCGAGCGCCAGGCACGCTGGCCCGGCGTAACGTGCCGCATGCACGCGCGGCTCGCCGTTGGCCCGCTTCGCCCGCGCGAGAAAGCTCGCGACTCGCTCGACGATCACGCTCGTGCACAAGGTCTGCAGCGCGTAGACCTCGGGCCGCACGGCTTGAAACCACAACCCGTACGTGAATGCGCTCAGCCACGCAGCGAACACCGCGCAGGGCCAGCGCAGCACATTCGGCACGCCTTGCAGTTTCAGCACCTCGGCGCTCGCGCGACACGTGAATAGACAAGCGAGCGCCGTCGCGAAGGCTTGTCCGATCGCCACTCGAAACGGCAGCGAGCCGATCGGCAGCAACGTGAACGCTTTCCCGTACAGCTCGGTCAGCGGATGGCCGGGCGGATGCGAGATGTCGAGGCGCACTGCCGCTGCGACGAACTCACCCGAGTCCAGCCAATAGGCGTGGGCGCTACACGACAGCACGTAGGCGATCCACGGGACGCCTCCTGCGAGCCACTGCGCGAGGTTTTTTGAGCGCACGTGTCGGCTGCGTTCGCCGCGGGCGGCTGCCAGCTGCGTGCGCCAGTGTCTCGTGGCCCGAGCGCGGGCGTCAATCTGGAAACCCTCGTTGGCAACCTTACAAGCGGTCGGCTAGGGTTCTGATTCCACGCCTGCCATGGATGCACCCCTCCCAGAATCTGCGCATGACACCTCCACCCCGAGCATCTCGGACGTGGAGCGCGTCGGTCTTCTCCGCGATGCCAAGCGGCAGGTAGTCGAGCAACTGCGGCGCCGAATCGTCGGCCAGCAAGATGCGGTCGAGCTCCTGCTCGTGGCCCTATTCGCGCGCGGCCATGGCTTGCTCGTCGGCGTGCCCGGGCTCGCAAAGACGTCGCTCGTCACGAGCCTCGCGCAATCACTTTCGCTGCGTTCGAATCGCATTCAATTCACGCCCGACTTGATGCCGAGCGACATCACCGGCTCGGACGTGCTCGAGCAAGATCCGGTCACCGGCGAGCGGCGCTTCCGTTTCGTACGCGGGCCGATCTTCACGAATATCCTACTCGCAGACGAGATCAACCGGACACCGCCGAAGACGCAAGCCGCGCTCTTGCAGGCGATGGAAGAGCAGCGCGTCACGGCTTCGGGCACGACGCACGTGATCGAGGCGCCTTATCTCGTGTTCGCGACGCAAAACCCGATCGAGCAGGAGGGCACCTATCCACTGCCCGAGGCCCAGCTCGATCGCTTCATGCTGCAGATCGAGATGACCTATCCCGAGGCGGACGACGAGCTCGAGATCGTGCGCCGCAACACTTCGCCGGATCCCGGCTTGCTCACGGGCGTGCTGTCGCGCGAGACGATCTTGGATCTGCAAGCGATGGTTCGCCGCGTACCAGTCGCCAACCACGTGATCGCGCACGCGGTCGACCTCGTGCGCGCGTCGCGCCCCGCTGACGACAGCTCGTTCGACACCATCAAGCAGTTCGTGTCCTTCGGCGCAGGTCCGCGCGCGAGTCAGGCGCTCGTGCTCGCCGCCAAGGCGCGGGCGGTGCTGGATGGGCGATTCGCAGCCGAAGTCGAAGACGTCCGCGCGCTCGCGCTGCCCGTGCTTCGTCACCGCTTCGTGATGAGCTTTCGCGCGGAAGCCGAAGGCGTGAAGCCGGCGAAGATCATCGCCGAGCTATTGCAAAAAAAGCGCCCCTAAAGCGTTGAACCGCGCCCGTGACCGAACTGGCCGAACGCAAACTTCTCGATCAAGACCTCGCTGAACGCGTGTCTCGGCTCCACGTGCGAGCCCAGCGCGCGGTCGACGGCATTCGCTCCGGCATCCATCGTTCGCCGCATCGCGGCGCGAGCATGGTGTTTGCGGAGCACCGCGACTATCGGCCCGGCGACGACTTGCGCACGCTCGACTGGCGGGTGTTCGCGCGCAACGACCGCTACACCGTGAAGCACTTCGAGCAAGAGACGCACCTACGCGCTTCGCTCCTGCTCGATCTGTCGGCCTCGATGGCGTTCGACGGCGGTAAACCCGAGACCGAAAAAGCGGCGTATGCGGCGACCCTACTCGCCGCGCTCGGCTTGATTCTGCTCGGGCAAGGCGACGCAGTGGGTGCCTACGTGTTCGATGTGGACTTACGCAAGCAGCTGCCGGCTCGGAACCGTGCCGATCACTTGAGCTCGCTCCTGTCGGTGCTCGCCCTACCCCCGTCGCCGCGTACGGCTGCGCCTGCTGCACTCGCGAAGATCCTGACTGCGATCGGCGAGCACGTGGGACGTCGTGGTTTGGTCGTGCTCGCAAGCGATTTGATCGACGACTCTCCGGACGCGCTCGGCTCGCTCTCGCACTTTGCTGCACTCGGACACGAAGTCGTAGTCTTTCAAGTCTTGCATCCGCACGAGCTCGACTTTCCTTTCGGAAACAGCCTGCGCTTCGAAGACCCAGAACACGCCGATGCGATGCTCGAGACCGACGCCGAACGCGTGCGCAAGGCCTACCGCGCCGAGCTCGAAGGCTTCCTCGAACATTGTAAGCAGCGCTGTATCTCGGCTGGCGCGCGTTATGCGTTGGCTCGCACCGACCGTCCGGTGCAAGAAGTGCTCGCGAGCGTGCTCCTGCCGATGGGGCGAAGCGGATGGGCTTAGAAGCTCCCCTCGTGCTGCTCGGGCTGCTCGCCGCAGCGCTACCGGTGTTGATTCACCGCATGCGCAAGCGCGAGCTGCCGCGGCTGGTGCTGCCGACGTTTGCGCTGCTGGCGCGTGCGACCGCCAAGAGTCAACAGCGCCGCGCGCTCTCGGATTTGCTCCTGCTCGTGCTGCGGATCGCGATCATCGCGTTCGCGTGTTTGAGTCTCGCGACGCCGTACGTGACCGCCCGCGTGAGCCTCGGCGATGGCCAACTCGGCAGCGTCGTGTTCGTGATCGACGACTCGTTGTCGATGGCGCGCGACGACGGTAGCGGCAACTTGATCAGCCAAGCGCGGGCGCGTGCGCTCGACGCACTGTCGACGTTGCCGGTGGGGTCGGAAGCCGCGATCGTGCTCGGTGGCAAGCCGGCGCGCGTGATCTCGCCGCTATCGCGCGACCTGGCGGCAGCGAAGCGCGCGCTCGCGGCGCCGCTTCCCGCGTTGCGTCGCGGTGACTTGGATCGTGCGGTGCAGCTGGGGTTGCAGCAGCTCAACGCAGCGGGCTGGCCTCACCGCAGCTTGTTCGTGCTCTCGGACTTCGCACGCGGCGGCGGGGTCGATGTTTCGTCGTTGTCGGCAGCAGGCGTTCGGTTCGCGGTCGAACGTGTGGGCACGCCGCCGACGCGTTGCAATCTGTTCCTCGAGCAAGTGCACGCTGCGGCCGATCCCGCGGAGCCCGACAAAACTTCGATTTCGGTCGCGGTGGGCTCGGCTTGTGCGCCGGGAGCGCGGGCACCGAACGACGCGCGGATCGAGGTCACAGGCCGCGGGCAGACTCTCGCGAAGAGCGACGTCGCGATGCAAAATGGTCACGCGAAGGTGTTGCTGACCGTGGCCACGCCCGATCCGGATGCGGACCCGGGTGCTCGCATTCGCTTGATCGTCGACGACGCGCTCGCAGCCGACAACGAAGCGGGTGTCGTGCTCGCGCGCGCGGATGCAGTCCGCGTGCTGATGGTGAACGGCGACCCGCGTCCGGCGAGCCGCGAGGACGAGCTGTATTACGCGTTGCGGGCGCTCACGCTCGTCCCGGAGGCATGGCTTGCGCTCTCGGTGCGGAGTGTCGATCCGCTCGCGGTCGAGCGGTCGCAGCTGCGAGATGCCGACGTCGTGGTGCTCGCAAACGTTCCGGCGCCGGAGTCCGCGTTCGCGCAGGAGCTCCAGCGTTTCGTCGAGAGCGGTGGCGGCTTGATCGTGACCGGAGGTCATCGAGTCGATGCGCAGCGTTACAACGCGGTGCTCGGCTCGGTGCTCGCGACGCACATCATCGGCACCAGAGAAGGCGCCGACGTGGGCTTCGCGGACGAGGTCGACGCGAGCTACTTGCCGGATGGAATCCTCGGGCTGCGTGAGGTGCACACGCGAGGAAGGCTGTTGCTCGAGCGAGGTGCGGAGGCTCCGCTCTCGTTTGCCGATGGTTTGCCCGCGCTCGTGACCCGGAGTGTCGGCGAAGGGCGAAGCTTGTTGTGGGCGACCACGATCGATGCGGATTGGAGTGACTTACCCTACCGGCCGGGGTTTCTGCCGCTGTTAGCTGCGATGCTGCGCGACGCGGCCGGTCCGGCTGCGGTCGCGCGAACTCCGCTGGTGCCCGGTGACGAGGTCGCGTTGCCGTGGCCGCGGCTCGGAAGTGAGCTCGAGATTCAGCGACCTGACGGCAAGCTGCAGCGATTTCCGGTGGATTCGAAGCAGCGGACGTTGCGCTACCGCGATACGGACGCACTCGGTGTCTTCGCGGTGCGCGCGATCAGCGAAGCGGGGACCGCGCGGCGTGGTGCGTTCGTGGTGAATCCCCCGGAGGAGGAGGCGGACGTAAGTCAGGGTCCGTTGCCGAAGCCCGAAGCAGCGAGCGGCGTCAACGCGCCGGTGAACGTGCATAAGCCACTCGATGCGCCGCTGTTGTGGCTGGTATTCGCGCTAGCGATGGCCGAGGGCGCGTTCCGAGTCCGCCGGAAGCAAGCCTAGTACGGCACTGACAGCGCGTCAGCCTTCGGGCCGATGCCCTTCGACGACGCGCTCGATCCCGCCCAAGTCTTTATGCGCTGTGACGTCCGTAAAGCCGGCAGCTTCGAGCCAGCCGCGCACGGTGTCTGACTGGCCCTGCCCGAGCTCGAACAGCACGGCACCAC
>DASRXR010000206.1:0-8089 GCA_035687405.1 Polyangiales bacterium | reverse complement strand
CCACCACTCGCTTGCTGCGTGGCGAGATCATCCGGAACACCGAGAGGCACAGGCCTGGGGACGCGACACGCTCTTTGTCGAATACCAGGTTCAAGTCTGCGATGTCGTGCGCGTCGCTCGCAGCTCGGAATGACTCAAGAGCTCGACCTCGCTTCCTTGCGGTGTCCGAACGTCGCCGATCGTTCTCAGTCACGCGTTGAGCAGCACCTTGAAAACGTACGCTTCTGAGCGGCTGCCTCCGCGCGACGTCCGCGTCGACGGAATGCAGCGCAGCTCATGGTGTTTGGCGGTAAGACACTTCGCATTAGGTGCAGTTCGGTTGACTCGACCAGCTCTGCGCCGCGGCGATCCGGCGATCGAACACGCAGTTCATGCTGACTACGATCAGCTGCGCTGCCAAAATATCGCCGCGCAGCATTCGCACCGCCGAACAAGGTCACGCCGCAAACTGCGTTTTGCGATAGCTCGAAGGGCAGTTTTTCGAGGCCGGCTTCGCACGGAGTACGCCCGCATTCGTTCCGCAACCGGCGGTCGCTCCGCGTTTGTTGCAGCGGACGGCGGCAACTCGGAGGGAACGTTCGAGATCTACGACATCGAGCCAACCGGGCCCCGGCGCGAACCGGAGCAGTGCTCAGCAATCACGAGGGCCGGAGTTGGCGCCAAAGCTCCCGGCAGCGCTCTGGGAGCGAGGATATCCGCGCATCGATATCGGTGAGGACAAGAGTCGCGCTGGCACTTGTCAGCAGCTGCTGGATGTCCCAGCGATCCTGAATTCCGCCCGCATAGAGTTTCAACAGGATCAAGTCTTCGATCGTGACGATGGGAAGGTTGAGCGAGAACACCAGTGTCGGTGTGGCGCGGGCAATCACGTCGCGTTGCCACACGGATCGGCCTACCACGAGATCGATCGCCTGCTCGGCGTGCTCGAATCGCACGACGCCCAGGAGTGGATCGTCATCATCGCCGTGCCGGACATCGACTTCGATGCCGTCCGGCTTGAGTGCCTGCCAGATGCCGTCGTCCAGTGTCGATGGACCGACGCTGAATAGGTCCGTGTCGAACGTAGACCGGCTGACGCCGCGTGCTGCCATGGCGGCTGCACCGATCAGTGCGAAGGGTATCTGCCTCTCCTGCAGGATTTGAACGACACGCACGAGTATAGAAGCGGTCATTCGCCAGCGCTGAGCGAGTGCACGCGCCCGTTCCTGCGCTGCTTACGGAGCCGGACCCGTGCTTCGTCTTCAGTTACGGCATGGGCCGCCGCGTAGAGCGCAATGTCGCGGCGTCCGAGTGCGAAAGCCAGCTCAACGCGGTCGGTGACGCCGAGTTGCTTCAACCGCTCGGTCTGCTCCACTCGCAGTTTGTCTGCAATCGACATCTAGGCAAAAGTGTAGCCGCAACGACCCGGACGGCCAAGTGCCGGTATCACAGCGAGGCCCAGTCGGGCGCTTACTTGCCGCGCTGCCGCTGCAGCCAATCTGTAGCCTAGTCGACGGCCATGCGCGGAAAATCGCGACGTCGGCGGAAACTCGATTCTGCAAAACATCCGCGATTCAGACGACTTGGAACGTTGACGGACAACGGCGGAATCAGTCGTCCTCGGTCTTCGGAACCGAATGTCGGGGGTTCGAATCCCTCTGGGCGTGCCGTGCCCGTAGAGGGTGTTGCGGTGCTGAAGTTGTGGCAGGTTCCGCGTTTTGCGTTCCCGTCGAAGTGGCGCCGCTCTTGGCTGCGACTTTCGACGCCGGTCGCGGGCGTTCACGCCTCGGACCGCCGGCTCCTTGGATGCCTTGGTGAGCACGATCTCTAACAAACGAGTGTCGGAGTCCGGACACTTCGACCAGCTGCTTCGTCCTAGGGAGCAAGATCTCCAACTCGCGCAGTTCTTCGGGCGTTAGCGGGTTTAGGCGCATCTGCGACCCACTCGTACCGGTGTACGCCTTTATGGCGCGTGGGTCGGCATGTTCACGAAGCGCAATGGCGCCGAGCCTACTACCGCATGATCTGTTGCCTCTTGATCACGTCTTGATTCACGTTCGGCGCCGCGGGAGCGGGAGTCGAAACTGCGTTCGCTTTGACCTGCGAGGCCTTGTCGAACTTCTTCGCCTTGCCGGCATCGAGCTTGGTCGCGGCCGCGGTGATCTCGTCCAGCGCAGCGAGCTGCTTCTGCGGATCTGCACCTTTCTGTGTCGCTTGCAATGTGGTGTCGCTCAGCTTCACCCCTTTATTCGCGAGTTCCGCCGCGCCGCGCTGCATCATCTGCGGCAACTCTTCGCGGAAGAAAACTAACAGAGAAGCGAGTGCGCCCTCCGACTTATCCGGCTTGCTTGGGCCGCAGCACTCAGTCAGGTCGGCAACACATCGTTCATAGTCGGCCCGGAGCGACTCTTGTGCGGCGGCACGATCCGCACATACGACGAATGCCAGGACCAAAATGCCTACAAATGATCGACTAATCATCAGTTTTCTCCGCGGGGGTGGAAGTGGGCGATGCTGCGTGAAGCTTCAGAACCTCTTTGTGACGTTGGATGCGATCTGCCATGTCGTCGCTGGTGCCGCTGTTTGCGCTGGTCGGCACCGGGACCTTGTTTTCGAAACTGGCTCGCGCGAGGACGGCGACGCTGATCAGTGCGCAGCCCAACGTGATCATGACGAGGCCCGGGGAACTCGTGCCGAGACCGAGCTTCCACCCCGCCCCTTCGAGCGACGCGCGGTACGCCACCTGCCCCGCGCGCAACACGAACAGTGCGCCGAGCACGGAGATGATCGCGCCGAGAAACAGCGCAGTCGCTTTGAACGTCACCACTTCATGAGCAAGCGAGATCGAAAGCACCTGCTGACTCGCGAGAACTGGCTCGACCGCACGCAGCTGAGCCGCGCGTTCCAGAAGTGCGATCCCACGTGCGAACAATCGTTCTGACTGCGCGATGGTCACCTCGAGCCGGTACACCGCGGAGGCCAGCAAGATCACGACCACGACGTAGGTCAGCCAGTCTTCCACTCGCATTGACTTCGTGCCGGCACTCGTAAGTGTTTGCGCTGCGTCGGAGCCGTCCATGTCGCCATACTGACGAACGGCGCATCTTCGCCTGCGTGAGCCACATCACAGGTGCGTACGTTCTGAAACCTATCGAGCACAACGTGCAAGATGCGATGGTGAAGCTCACGCACGGTGTCCGCTGTCGATTCGTGCTGATAGAAGGTCAGTGCGGAGTCAATCGTCACCGGACTTCGGTGTTCAGGCGTCCCAACTGCGGCAGCGGCCGACTCTCGAACCGCGGAATCATGACTATTCCCGTTCCTCTTCGCGCTTCATTTCCTCGATCGCTTCGGGTCTGCACGAAGCAGTGAGCGCGCCGCATTAGGGACGCGTGCACGGCTCGGCGTTGGTTGCGACTCCGAGCTTTTCCGCCGCTCCCAGCAGCAACTCGCGCAGCCATTCTGGAGCTGCACTGAACGTGGCTTCGAAACGGGTCGCGAACAGTTGCCGATGCTCCTCCGTGACCGTCGCCGCTCCAAACGCTTCTCGAGGCACGACAGCGAGCAACGGAACCAATGCGAGATCGATTGGCAGATAGTCCTTTTGCGTCGTCGACTCGGCTTCGCCCGTGTAGCTGCGTTCGAAATGTACGGGCGAAAACGCTACGGCTTGCTCGAGCGAGCCGTCGGGTTTGCGAATCAGGTGGCGGTCTCTCCCTTCCAGGCGCACGAGCCTGCGAATCTCGGAACGAGTGAAGCTGTCGACGGCAGGCAGCTGGTCCGCGAACTGGACCTCATTGATCGTCGCCGTCAGCGGCGTACGAACGTCTTGGACGTCCAGCGCGATAGAAGCGAGATCGAGCGCGACGGCCCTCAGCTCGAGTGCTTCGCTCGGTCGCGCCTCGTTTCCCGGCGTCGCTTCCGATGCTCGGATTTCGATGCCGACCACGTGATATGCGCCACCTTCGGGTGGCCGCGTGAAGCGAAGGAATGTGAGCGTGCGATTGCGCCGGTCTCCTTGCTCAAGCTCGATCTGACCGATCTGTTCGACTGGGTCACACAAGAAGTCGACGATTACGCGCGAATCGCCGTACATCGGCTTGTAGCTCTTTCGGAGCTTCGTCTCCGCAGCCGTCAGCTTCGCTCGAAGAAACGGCTGACAGCTCCCTTCGGACGGAGGCGCGGCGGGCGAGGCTACAGCTGGAGGCTTCGTCGAAGAGCAATGCTCCGCTATCGTCGCGACTGGCGGCGAGCTTGTCGGCTCGCGCGCGGCAGTCGGCGGGGAGCTCGTCGCCGTACGCTGAGCGAACGAGCTGCCAACGCAACCGGACCCGACTGCACAGAGCAGCGCTACAGCGATAAAAGCGTCTTCTCCCACGATTTATCGGCTTCCTGGGCCGTCGTTCCCTTGATTAGAGGGTGAGTCTTACCCGAGCCCGGGCTGATGCGAAGACCCTTCATACTCGTGAATTGATCAGGGCTCTGCGCGCGCCCATTCAGGGCCCTCGTCTTGGCCTCTGAGTCGGGAATTCCGATGCTAAGCAGCTTCTTGTCTCGCGTGGAGAACTTGGCTGAACACATCAACGAGAGCACGTCGGAGTGGGCGAGCACCAGCGGTTGAATCGTAGAATCCGACGGCAACACGACAAGCCAAATACCAAAGACCACGATGTGCATGAGCTCGCTGATCACAGCGTCGCTGTGCGAGCGCAGCTTGACTTTTACGGACGGCTGATCGAGATGCGATACCTCGCTCCAGGTTCGCGTTCCGTCGCCGCCATCCTCGCTGACCCCGTTCGCGTCGTACGAGAACGAGCGATACGGAAAGATGATTTTCGTGTCCGGACCGGTCGAGGTCATGAGCGAAACCCCGCCAGGAACGTTGTAGAACGGGAACGCGTCCATGTCTCCGCAGTCGATTGCCGCCTTCGAGTTCTTGAAGTCCATCTTCTTCCCGTCCGCGTATTTGACCAGCAAGCGCGAGGACAGCACGTTCTGGACGATGCCGATCTTGAAGCTGCCGGTCTTATTCGCAGGTGGATAGGTGCCCTTATCCGGATCGAAGTCGAACGCGAATTTTGCCTCGAACTTCATCAGCGGGAAGACCACGCGCGGCTTGTCGATGACCTGATAGAACGGCTTCAGCTTATTCAAGACGTCTGGGTCGTGCTCGACGTCGATCGTGGACTGCGAGAAATCTACGACGATTCCCATCCGTGGCCCCCTTGTAGTGCAAGACTCTTCCCCAGCCGCTCGGCGCAAGCTAACACCGGTCGCCATTCGCGTATCATCCTAACCGCGTCAAATCGCGCGGATGCGAGTAGGAGATAGCGTTCGGCGGGGCGTCAACCCTGACGGTAGTCGACGCGAATGGTTTCTCCTCCTCGCGCAGAGGACAACCATCGCATCGATCACGTCGGATGTCTTTCGCGCTCCGCACAGCTGCCCCGCCTCTCGCGCACGCTGATCGTCGAGTGGTTCCACTTCGACCTGGCTGCTCGCGACTAACATTCGACGCTTCCCCGCGTTGGACCGCCCGCCTGGCGCCTTCGGCGACTTCCTGCGGCAGACTGGTCGCAATCTTTGCTGTGCGAGTGTCGCCGCAGTACGCAGCGCTGCGACGGCGGAGAAGCTAAAGATGACGGCTCGCTTGGCGCAATCTTCGGTTCAGGACGCGCTGAAACCGTCCTTCTGGCTAAAACTCTTCGGGCTTTAGGACGAGGCGACGCGCCATCTGAAACGCGGCCGGACCGCGCTGAGGTTCAGCCAGGCGATGACGCTGGGTCGCAATCTGGTTTTCGTAGTACCACAGCCTGGCGGCCTGCGAGCGAGGCAGCTTCGAGGGTAATGGGAAGGCAGTCCCTCGTTCGCGACAGCCCGACGTTAGGCGCCCGGCAAATACGCAGTGCGAAGGCTCAGGGCAGCAGACGGTCGGCGCAGCAGCGGAAGCCCGTGCGCGCGTCGGTGAACAACGCATCGTGCGCTCGATTCGCGTAGCCGCAGCCAGTGCCCTGAACTTGTGAGTCGGCGTAGCTTCCCCCGCGGAACGTTCCAGATGGATCAGACGTCCACTCGTTGAGATTGCCGAACAGGTCGTTGATCTGTTCTGCGCTCACACATTCTGAGTATTCGCCTGTCTTGGCGAGCGCTGCAGAGGGCTGTGCGATGCCGTCGTTGCACGCTCCAGTGATGTGCGCTGGCCCATAAGGAAAAGTATTCAAGGCAGCGCCCCGACATGCCCGGAGCCACTCAGCATCCGTGCACAGGTGTTTGCCGGCAGCGACACACGCTTGGCTCGCTGCAATCTCCGAGATGAACACTTGTGGAACGACGCCTGCGACCGAAACACCACGCACGTGTGTAGGCCCTGGGTTTTGATCCGACGACCAGGGCGAGGTTGACCCGTCAGCATGTATCTCCAGCAGGGTGGCTTCGTACTGATCCATGCAGAAGCCGTCGACCGGGAGCATGCCGCGCGGGCATGGGTCTACGGCGGCGCAGCCGTTGATCAAAGTGTGCTGGCAGCCCGTGCTTGGATCACACGCGTCACGCGTGCATTCATTGCTATCGTCGCAGCGAATGCTCGAGTGCTGGCAGCCGAGTGCTCCATCGCAGTTGTCTTCGGTACAAGCGTTCTCGTCGTCGCACGTCACGGTCATGGCGGAGCACGCGCCTGTCAGTGGATCACAGAAGCCCGCGATGCAGGCGTCGCCGACATCCAGCGAACAGTCCAGAACCTGATTCTGGCAGGTGCCGCCGACGCAGCGATCCGACGTGCATGCATCGTCGTCTGTACAGGCGGTATCTTGGGTGCAGCAGCCAGCGACTGCCTTCCCGCGACAGACGCCCGCGACGCACGTGTCTCGGCCAGTGCAGACGTTGCCGTCATCGCACTTGCCGCTATTGGCGGCTGCGATCGTGCAGCCGAGCGCCTTTTCGCATGCGTCGATCGTGCAAGGATCGCCGTCGTCGCAGCTGATGCCAACGTGTGTGCATTTGCCCTTGGCGTCGCAATCGTCCGCAGTACAGGCGTTACCATCATCGCAGTGATTTGCGCTGTTGCAGCGCGTAGGACATCTGCCGAGCGTATCGCCATGCCAGAGATGGGCAGGCACGGCCAGCACGGGTACCGTAATCGTTTGCCGAGCGCCTTTCTTGGGGAGATGACACAGGTGTACCCGGCGGATCGCGGAGTTGGGCTTTTTCTTCAGCGCGCCAATGCTTGCCCCGCTCGGATCCTCTGCATCGGCAGCCGTGTCATCCGCGATGTTACCAGCACAACCGGCCATGATTGTCAGGACGGCTGCAACTGTCACGCGGTATCGAAAGCGGGCTGAGAACACGGCCACCCCCACAGCAGCTGGTCGTCAACCTGCCGCCATCAGCTGCTGCATCTTGGGCTGGCTGTGCTGCCTGCGCCACGAGATAAACGCTAGCGCTTCGAGAGCCTCGCGCCGAATGTGTGTCGCACTAACACACCACTTTGGGTCACGCTTTAGATGCTGGAGCGTCAAGACAAGGCGTCCACGTGCACGGCTGAAGTTGGCATGACTAGCTTCCTCGACGTCGTAGCTGAGTGCCGCTGCGGCGGCTTGAGAGCGCTCGACCATCCTCGCGCGCGATGTTGGGTCGATAGCCCGACTGCCGCTGCGGCCGATCGCAGTCGTGACCTGGTGCGCCTCAGGCAGCGATGTCGACGCGGTGAATCAGGACAATGGCTTTGCACCGTCGAGCACTACGTCGAGACGCCGGGTGCCTTTCAGCTGTTGATCTCCGATCCATTCTCCCGCGACAGAGAGAGTTCCGATCAACGATGAGCCGTTCTTCATCGCTATTTCAGTTCGGCCCAGGCGCGTGATCATCGTCGGCGTGATGTTGAGCCTACGCGACCTCGCGACGCTGTCTCGTGCTGCTACCGAGCTGATCGTCGATCTGCTCGGGCTTGTCTGCTCATGTCAGCGTCGATGCTGCTTGGTGTCGTTCTCGCTCTGCGTCCCTGCACTCCCTCAACTTGTGGCTATCACCGCGATTTAGATCCGCACTTCAGCGAAGTAGCAGGCCAAGACACGAGGCCGCCCTGACATTCCAGTGTGGCGGATCCGGTGTCTGG
>DASRXR010000205.1:0-3461 GCA_035687405.1 Polyangiales bacterium | reverse complement strand
CGAGCCACCGATCGCGCCGCCCACCGCCTGCCCACCGGTCTGCGTAGCTTGCGCGACGACGCGGTCCGCCAGGTTCCCTTCGTCTTTGCCCTCCATGCTGCCCGAGACATCGACGACGAAGAGGATCTTTTGCCCTTCGGTCTTCAGACCGTAAAACGATTGCGAGCTCGAAAGCATGTAGCAGGCTGGAAGCGCCGACATGGCAATCCCAATCCCAAGCGCAAGCGAAACTTGAGCACAGTACCTAACGCGTTTAGTCATGATCCCACCCGTGTTCATCGACTCGTTTGTTAGTTGAACTGCGCAGCAGTGCAAGTAACAAAATGAACGAACACGGACAGCACGAGACAACCCGCCGCGCATGGCGGCGGATCAGCGTGCTCGTTTCACTCCGCTTCGGGTTGGAGCCGTTCGGCGACCGGCAAAATCCCGTGTGCAGCGACGGTCTCCTCGACAGCGCGTTCGATCGGCGTCGGCTCGAATTCGAATACTCGCCGAAAACGCGAATCGTCCAGCATCATCGGTGCGTTCCACTGATGCAGCATCTCCGGCACCGCGCGCAGCTCCGAGTCCCACAAACCCAAGACGGGCCAGAGCCACGACGGAACTCGCCACGGCGTCAGCGATCGGTTCGCAACTCGCGCGAACACCGCGAACAAGTCGCGAACCGTTCCGTTCCATGTCGCAGGCGCAAGCCACGCTGAGGCGGACGGCTGCGGCTGCGTTCCGAGCAGAAACAGCGCTTCTGCCACGTCGGGGATGTATGCGTGGGCGTGCGGCACGTCCGGATCGCCGAGCACGGGTGCGGCCTTTCCGCGCGCGAGGCGACGAAAAAAGATCGGATGAAACGTCGCGGAGCGCGCCGCCTGCAAACCGAAGAAGTCGGGCGCGCGCAGCACGCTGAGCTCGAAGTCTCCGCGCTGCTGCGACTCGAAAAACTCCGCGCCGAGGCGGGCACGCAACTCGCCCTTGCGGCTTTGCGGCGCATGTTTGGTGTCGTCGCGAATCACGCCGCCTTCCGGCGCTCCGTACATGTACAGATTGTCGAGCACGACCAACCGAGCCCCGCTGCCTGCAACCGCTTCGCGAATCGTGCGCGATAACGGTGGCAGGAGCGCTTCCCACTGGTCGTAGCGCATCGGATTCGCGCAGTGATAGACGGCGGTCGCACCGCACACGGCTTCGCGGGCGGCGCCGAGATTCGTGAGGTCGGCGGCCACCCACCGCGCTCCCGGGATCGGTCGCGGTTGTGTGCGGCAAACCACGCGGACGTCGTGGCCGCTCGCGACCAGCTTCTCCGCGAGAATCGGGCCGACTTGGCCCGCGCCAAGGACCACGTGCGTCTCGGTTTCGGCCTGGATTTCACGCTTGGTCATCACTCGCTCTCCCTGGGTCTTCGGTTTCGAGAGCTCGAATCTGGTCGTTGCGCGATCGCATCACAAGCCGCAAGATTCGAACGCATGGCTGCAAAAACGCAACAGGGGCCGGACCTCGAATCGTTCAACTGGGATGACGCGCGCGTGCTGCTCGCACTGTTTCGCAAGCGCACGCTGCGCGGTGCTGCGCAGGTGCTGAAGGTCAACGCCTCCACGATCGGCCGGCGGCTCGACGCGCTCGAGCAGAGTCTGAACACGCAACTGTTCGATCGCACACTCGATGGCGTGCAGCCTACAGCGGCGGCCGAGCAACTCCTGCCACACGCGGAGAATCTCGAACACGCGGCGCTCGGGCTCGCCTCCGCAGCGGAAGGCTTCGAGCGAGAGCCTGAAGGCGTCGTACGGATCAGTTGTGTCCCCGGCGTCGCCGACCACTTCATCGCACCGGCGCTCATCGGTTTAGTCGAAGACTATCCTGGGTTGCGGATCGAGCTCGACTCGAACATTGCTTACGCGGACCTGACGCGTCGCGAAGCCGACATCGCGCTGCGCATCAACCGTCCGAGCAGCGGCGATTTGATCGCGGTGAAGCTGATCGAGGATCCCGATTCGATCCTCGGCTCGGCGGCGTATCTGCGCGAGCTCGGCCCGATCAAAGCCTGGAGCGACGCGCGCTGGCTCGGCTGGGGACGCGACCTCGAGCTGTTGCCGACGTCCCGCTGGCTCGCTGAGCGGGTGCAGGAGACCTCGGTCGTGCTGCGGTCCAGTAGCATCAATGCGCTGCTGGGCGCGGCGGAAAGCGGCCTCGGTCTCGTCCTGTTGTCGAAGATGTTCTGCCGCGTGCGGCCATTGTTCGAAGCTTCGCTCGCGCCTGCACTCGCACGCGAAGCGGTGACCTTGCCCGCGCTGGAGCTCTGGCTCGTCGGCCATCGTGCACTGCGCGAGGTCCCGCGCGTCGCCGTAGTCTGGGACCGAATCGTGACGGAATTCGCGCGGGTGCAAGGCAAGGGACACAAAACACGAACACCGCGCCCCGACCCGAGTCGGGCGCGGCGTTCGCGCGTCTGACGCTATCAGGCGACTAAAGCTGGTCGATCAGAAACTGTCGGGCTTCTTCGACACGATCGCTTCGGCGAGTGGGTCTGCCAACATTTGCATGTGTTGACCGGCCGTTCGATCGGCACTCGTGGCCATCTCCCAGTTGCCGGATTTCTGTGCATCCACAACTGCTTTGGTCGTCCCCACGTGATCGCCGATCAATGCGGTCAGCGCGGTTTTGGCGATGCCCGTCGCGCCGTTCAGGAAGTCGGTGAACATCGAAACGTACATCATCGTCAGCTTGTTCACAGCGGCCGTCTTCATGGCCTCGTCGTCCGCAGCGACGCCCTTCGTGTAGTCCACGAACCAGGTGTTGTGATCTGCCCAGATCTTGTTGAACGTCGTCTTCGCGTCATCGCCGTAGAGGCTGCCGATCGCGTCGCCGAGGTCCGTCCCGTTTTTGACGAGTGCAGCGTCCGCGGCATTGAACTCGTCCGTCCGGCCGCCGAGTGCTGCACCGGTCGAGAACGTCGCGAGGTACAGGTGCTCCTGCAGCACTTGGTTGAGCGTCACGCGGAAGTCGATCGCCTGAGTCTTCGCGTTGCCCGGGAACTTCGTTTGATCGTTCGCCGAGATCGCTTCAGCGAGCGGGTCACCGAGCATCTGCATGTGCGCGAACGCAGTGCGAATGTTCGTGTACGCGGCTGCCCAATCCTCGGAGCCCTGCGCGTCGACGATCGCCTTCGTGGTGAGCACGTGCGCCATCGTCAGGTTCGCGAGGTCCGCCATTGGAAGTTTCGTCGCCGAGGCGAGCAACGTGGCGAACGCCGGGACGTACTTCTCGGTGAGGTCCTTGACCGCCTGGTCCTTCTTGGCTTGGTCGTCCGTGGCCACGCCCGCCGTGTAGTCGACGAAGTACTGGTTGTGATCCTCCCAGACCTGATTGAACGCCGACTCGGAAGTCGCATCGAACGCGGCTTTGACCATCGCGCCGATGTCCTTGCCGTTCGTGTTCAGCTTCTCGTTGTAGGCCGCGAACTCGTCCAT
>DASRXR010000204.1:0-11506 GCA_035687405.1 Polyangiales bacterium | reverse complement strand
GATTTGGGCCAGTTCGGCCAGCCCGATCGGCGGCGCCGCATCCGGTTTGGTCTGCGTCGCGAAGATCGGCCCTACCCCGAGATAGTCCACTCCTTCCAATTGCGCGCGTTCGAGTTCCGCGAGCGAGCTGATCGACAGCCCCAAGATGCGATTCGGGCCCAGCAATTTGCGCGCATCCGCAACCGGCATGTCGAGCTGACCGACGTGCACGCCATCCGCGTCCGCGGCGAGCGCGACATCGACGCGGTCGTTCACGATCAGCGGAATCCCAGCCGGTCGCAGTAGCCGCAGCAACGCTCTCGCTTCGTCGACCAAGCGGCCAGTCTTCGCCTCGGGATCGCGCAGCTGGACGATCGAAACGCCCCCCGCGATCGCGGCCTGCACGACCGCAGTCACGCCGCGCGGACCACACAGTTCGCGATCGGTGATCAGGTACGTCGCCAGGTCGAGCTGCCGACTCATGGAAACGCGCGCGTCGAGATTTTCGCGTGACGCGCGAGCAACTCGGCGTTCATCGCAACCAGCGCATCGCACAGCTCGGCGGGCAAGTGGCCCGGGCCCTTGCAGCTATGGGCGGCAGCCTTTCCAGCAGCGCCGTACACCGCGAGCGCAGCGCTCGCGGCTGCCAGCGGCGGTGCGACGGCCGCAAACGCCGCCGTGGTTGCACTGAGCGCACAGCCGAGCCCGGTCGAACGGGTCATCAGGGGATCACCACTGGCGATCGCGACCACGCGCTCGCCGTCGGTTGCGTAGTCGATCGCACCTGTCACAGCGACGACCGCACCCGTGCGCTTGGACAACGCGACGGCGGCGGCGAGTGCCTCGTCAGAAGCGGCCGTCGAATCGACGCCCTTCCCACCTCCGACGCTGCCGGCCAACGCCAAAATCTCGCTCCCGTTGCCGCGAATGATCGCGGGCTTCAGCGCCGCCAGCTCCACCGCCACACTCGTTCGATACGGAGTCGCACCGCAGCCGACCGGATCGAGCACCCAGGGCTTCCCGAGCGCGCGAGCCCGCGTCGCCGCGAGACGCATGCCCTCCACCCAGGTCGGCGAGAGCGTCCCGATGTTGATCACGAGCGAAGAGCTGATCCCGACGAACGCCTCGACCTCTTCGACCGCATGCACCATCGCCGGCGACGCGCCGACCGCGAGCAATACGTTTGCCGACAGCGTCATCGCCACGTAGTTCGTGATGTTCTGGACGAGTGGGTTCTGCTCGCGCAACCGCGTCAGTAGCTCGAGGACGTGCGCAGAATCGATCGAAGGTTCAGCAGCGCTCATGGGGCCACACCCTAGCAGCGACCGTGCGCCGAGCCAGCTCGCGATCGCCTTACAAAAGCCCGTCTCGTGCCGCAGCTATCGCCGCCAACGCCGCCCGCGCTTTGTTCACGCACTCGTCGTACTCGGCGTCAGGCTTACTGCCCTCGACGATGCCCGCCCCCGCCTGCACCGTGAGCTCGCCGGCCTGCTCCACGACTGTTCGAATCGCGATCGCAAAGTCCATGTTGCCGTCGAACCCGAAGTAGCCGACCGCACCGCCGTACACGTTTCTCACGGTCGGCTCCTGCGCTTCGATGATCTGCATTGCACGCACCTTGGGCGCACCGCTCAACGTGCCTGCGGGGAACGTCGCGCGCAGCACGTCGATCGCATCGCGGCCCGGCGCGAGCTCACCATGTACGTTCGACGTGATGTGCATGACGTGCGAATAGCGCTCGCACACCATCCGCTCACTCACCTGCACGGTTCCCGGCTTCGAAATCCGCCCGAGATCGTTGCGACCCAGATCGACCAGCATCACGTGCTCGGAGATCTCCTTCGGATCCGCAAACAACTCCTGCTCGGTCCGCAGATCCTCTTCGGGCGTCGCACCGCGCGGCCGCGTACCCGCAATCGGCCGCACCTCGGCGCGACCATGCTCGAGCCGCACCATGACCTCCGGACTCGCGCCGGCGATCCGCAGATGCGCAAACCGCACGAAGTACATGTACGGCGAAGGATTGATCACGCGCAACGCGCGATAAATGTCGAACGGATCGATGCCGGCGCTCGGCAACTTGAAGCGCTGACTGAGCACGACTTGAAAGATGTCGCCCGCGCGAATGTGCTCTTTGCAGCGCTCGACTGCAGCGCAATACGCCGTGCGATCGAACGACGACGGAGGCAACTCGAGATCGGCGTTCTTGCGCGGAGGACGCATGACGCGCAGCGGCGACGGACTATGCAGACGCTGCTGTGCGCGATCGATCCGCGCGACCGCCGCGGCATAGGTGTCCTGCAAGTCTTCGTGGTCGTCGATCCGCGCCGGCACGACGATCCGAATCGTGAGCGCGAGGTTGTCGAACACGAGCAAGGTGCCCGAGATCGAAAATGCGAAGTGACACTCCTCGTTCGCCTTGGTGTGCTGCCCGTTGATCGTCGGCTCGAAGCGGCGCACTGCGTCGTACGCGACGTATCCGACCGCACCGCCCCAAAACCTCGGCAACCACGGCGTCTCGCTCACCGGCGGTGGCTTGTAGAGCGCGAGCGTCTCGCGCAACGCTGCCCACGGATCACCGACGCTGCGCACGCGCAAACCGTCCGGCCGATCCTCCTCGTAGCGGTCGCCGATGCCGCGCACGATCAAGTCGGGCTCGAACCCGACGAAGCTGTAGCGCGCCCACTTCTCGCCGCCGACGACGCTCTCGAGCAAGTAACTGCCGACCCCATCGCCTACGGTCGCATATGCGACCACCGGCGTGAGCCCATCCGCGAGCATCTCGCGCGACACCGGCACCACGCTGCTGTGTTTGGCGAGCGCCGCAAACTCTTCGAACGCTGGTTCGACTCGGCCCATCCGACCACCTGACCTAACATCCCACGCGCACTTCGCCAAGGGCTCGCTGCGCTCGCTCGAACCGCCACGCCGTGGTAAGGCACGCGCGCGAGGAGCCATTCATGAGTGAGCCGAACCTGAAGTCCGCCGATCCCGAAATCGCCCAGCTGATCGACCAAGAAGCGCGCCGCCAACACGACAAGGTGCGGCTCATCCCGAGCGAAAACTACGCGTCGCGCGCGGTCATGGAAGCGACGGGCTCGGTGCTGTCGAACAAGTACAGCGAGGGCTACGCCGGCAAGCGGTACTACGAGGGGCAGCAGTACATCGATCAGGTCGAGACGCTCGCGGTCGACCGGATCAAAAAGCTGTTCGGCGTCGCGCACGCGAACGTGCAGCCGTACTCGGGCTCACCGGCGAACTTCGCAGTCTATTTCGCGTTTTGCAAACCGGGCGACCCCGTGCTCGGCATGGCGCTTCCGAGCGGCGGCCATCTGACGCACGGCTGGAACGTGTCGGTGACCGGCTCGTTCTTCAAAGCGCACCAATACGGCGTGCGGCGCGAAGATCAGCGAATCGACTTCGACGAAGTTGCGCGCCTCGCTCGCGAGCACAAGCCGAAGCTGTTGTGGTGCGGCGCCACGGCCTATCCGCGCGTGATCGACTACGCGAAGTTCGCGGAGATCGCGCGCGAAGTCGGTGCGGTGCTCGTCGCGGACATCGCCCACATCGCAGGTTTGATCGCGGGCGGCGCGCATCCTTCGCCGGTCGGGCTCGCCGAGATCATCACGACGACGAGTCACAAGACGCTGCGCGGACCGCGCGGCGGCATCCTGATGTGCGACGAGAAGCATCGCGCGGCGATCGACAAAGCCGTGTTTCCCGGTCTGCAGGGCGGCCCGCACAACGGCACGACGGCAGCGATCGCAGTCGCGGCGAAAGAGGCGAGCACCGACGCGTTCAAGAAGTACGCACACGCGATCGTCGACAACGCAAAGGCGATGGCCGAAGTGTTGATGTCTCGCGGCCTCAGCCTGACGACCGGTGGGACCGAAAATCACTTGATCCTCGCCGACCTCACGCCGAAGCAGGTGCCCGGCAAAATCGCGGCGAAGGCGCTCGATCGCGCCGGGATCGTCTGCAACTACAACTCGGTGCCGTTCGATACGCGCAAGCCGTTCGATCCGAGCGGCATCCGCCTCGGCACGCCGGCGGTCACGAGCCGCGGCATGGGCCCGAGCGAGATGAAGGTCATCGCGAACTTCATCGTGGACGTGATCGAAAACGTGGGCGACGAACCCAAGATTGAGAAGATCTCGGCGCAGGTGCGCGAGCTCTGCGGGAAGTTCCCGGCCCCGGGCATCCAGCTCTGAGCCCTTACCGGGTCTGATACCCGTTTATTTGACCCCACCCGCTCGTTCGCCGGACGATGCGGGTGATGTGGGATAACGTGCGCTACGCCCGAACCTGGGCCTGGGCGCTGCGAGCCGCGCTCGTCACGAGCATCCTCGCGAGCGCCGGGCTGTGCGTCGCCTCCATGCTCCCCGAGCCAGAGGCGCACGCCGCGGCACCCGTCCAAGTCGACGTCGCAGGCGAGCGGCTCGATTCCGCAGACGCGCTCGACCCCAATAGTGATCTGCACGCGACGGCCGCCACGCTCGCCGAACGCTACCTCGCCGGAAGGGTGACGGTGCGTGTCGCCGACTCCGAGCAGCGACTCACCCGCCGCGCGCTCGGCGCCCGCGTCGATCTCGACCACCTGACGTCGCTGCTCCGAGCGGCAGCCGACTCGCGCTCACCGCTGCGGCGCGTCCACGCCCAGGCCCTCGGCCAGCGTCCGCTCCACTTACCGATGCCGAGCGAGCTCGACCCGACGCGCGCGACCGCATTCGTGACACGCCTCAAGGACACGACCGACGTGCCCGCCCTCGAGCCGCGCATCGACCCGCGTGAAGCACACGTGGTACCCGCGCGCGAAGGTATCGAGCTCGACGTCTACGCCACGCTCGAGCGACTCGATGCCGCCCTCCGCAGCGGCGCGCCCCGCGTCCAAGCCGCGCTACGCGCCGTCGCGCCGAAGCAACAGCAGCAGTCACTCGAGCAGATCGCGGTGAACGCCGTCCTCGGAGAGTTCGAAACTCGATACAACCGCGCGACTCTGTCGGAAGACCGCACGCACAACCTGAAGGTCGCCGCCATGCGCGTCGACGGCTTCGTCCTCGGCCCAGGAGAGACGTTCGACTTCAATGCCGCCGTCGGCGACCGCACCGAGACGAACGGCTTTCGGCCTGCCCCCGTGATCGCGGATGGCGAGCTCGTCGACGGCATGGGCGGAGGCACCTGCCAAGTCGCGAGCACGCTGCACGCGGCGGTGCTGTTCGCCGGCCTGCCGATCCTCACGCGCTTCCCGCACTCGCGCCCGAGCTACTACATCAAGCTCGGCCTCGACTCGACTGTCGTGTACGGCGCGCAGAACTTCCGCTTCACGAACGATCACCCCTACCCGATCGTGCTCGGCGTTCGCGTCGACGACGGCCGCGTCTACGCGAGCGTGCACGGCCGCGAGCGCGACCGCAGCGTGCTGTTCATGCGTCACATCGATACGATCGCGCCGTTCGAAGAGCACGTCAGCTACGACCCCAGGCTCCCCTCCGGTCTGCGCGTGCTCGATCAACGCGGGGTACCCGGCTTCAAGATCACGCGTATCCGCGTGATCCACGACCTCGTCACGCAGATCGATATCCGCGAGCGAACGCGCGACGTCTACCCGCCGACCGCGCAGCTGTGGAGGGTGGGCACCGGCGGCGAGCCGCGACCGGGCTTCGAGCGTCCGCGCAACGACCCACACCCGGAATACGTCGCCGACGAGTATCTGCAGACCACGCAGACCGAGCGCGGAACTGTAGACTTGGTCCGGGAGGCCGGCCGCACCGGCAACTACGGGTGGGTCGAGCGCGAGGGACTCGTGCTACGCAAGCCGTGAACGCTCGACACTTATGTCCCTTCGCGACAAGAACATCCTGGTGTGCGTCGGCGGCGGGATCGCGGCATTCAAAGTCGTCGACCTCGTGCGTGAGCTCCAGCGGCGCGGCGCGAAGCTTCGCGTCGCGATGACGGCGAGCGCGACGCGCTTCGTCGGGCCGATCACGTTCACGGGTTTGACCGGTCAGAAAACCGTCACCGACCTGTGGGATCCGGACTACCCCGGTGAGATCCACGTCGAGCTCGCAGACCAAGCCGAAGTGATCGTCGTCGCGCCGGCCACCGCAAACCTTCTCGCCCGCGCGGCGGGGGGACTTGCGGACGACGTAGTGCTCGCGACGCTCGTCTGCAGCGACGTGCCGGTCGTGATGGCGCCGGCCATGCACGAGCGCATGTGGCGAAGCCCGGCCACGCAGCGCAACGTCTCGCGCCTCACCCAAGACGGGGTGTTCTTCGTCGGCCCGACCAAGGGAGCGCTCGCGAACGGCCGCATCGGCATGGGCCGCATGGCGGACGCCAAGCAGATCGCCGATGAAGTCGAGCACATCGCGAGCCGCAAGACCGACCTGCGCGAAAAGACGATTTTGATCAGCGCCGGCCCGACGCTGGAAGATCTCGATCCGGTGCGGTTCATCAGCAATCGCAGTAGTGGCCGCATGGGTTACGCGATCGCGAGTGCAGCGCGAGCGCGCGGGGCGAGCGTGATTCTCGTCACGGGCCCGACGCAGATCCCAAAGCCGCCTGGGGTCGAAGTGGTGGACGTGCGCTCCGCGCTCGAGATGAAACAAGCGATCGACGACGCATTGCCGCGTGCGGACGCGGTCATCATGACGGCCGCAGTCGCCGACTATCGCCCGGCGCAACAGCAGCCGAACAAGATCAAAAAGTCGGGCGAGAACCTAAGCGTCGAGCTCGTGAAGAACCCCGACATCCTCGCCGAGCTCGGTCGTTCACGCGCCGATAAAAAAGCCCGCAAGCCGGTGCTGGTCGGCTTCGCAATGGAGACGAACGATGTCACGGCGTACGGCCGCAAGAAGCTGATCGACAAGCAAGTCGACCTGATCGTGGCAAACGAAGCCGCCGTCGGCTTCGGGCGGGACGACACGGAGGCGACGCTGATCTCGCGCGACGACGAGGTCGCAGTCCCGCCGACGACGAAAGTCGAGCTCGCGCATCGCATCTTGGATCGCGTGATCGCGCTCTTCGGTGCACCGCGCGGGGCTACACGAAATCGACGGGACCTGCGCCCGCGCGCACGACCACGGGATCACCGTCGGAAAGGTCGATGACGGTCGACGGCGTCAAGCCGACGCCGTCCGCATCCATCACGAGCGCGAGATCGGGAAAGCGATCTTCGATTTCAGCCGGGTCGATCAAGTACTCGCCGTCGTACGACGCGCTGGTCGACACGAGCGGCCTGCCGAGCGCTCGCGTCAGCGCGAGCGTCACGGGGTGACTCGGGACGCGCACGCCCACCGTCTTGCGCTTCATGCGAAGCACGCGCGGCACTTCCTTGGTCGCTGCCAGAATGAACGTGTAGGGACCGGGCAGCAGCCGGCGCATCACCCGGTAGGCCGCGTCGTTGACGAGTGCGTACCGCGCGATGTCGGACAGGTCAGGACACACGAACGAGAGCAGCTGGTCCTGACGCATGTTTTTCATGCGGTAGAGCGCCTCGACGCCGCGCCGGCTCGAGATGTCGCAGCCGAGCCCATAGACCGAGTCGGTCGGGTATGCGATGACGTCGCCTTTCTCGAGCGCAGCGACGGCTTGCGCAATCTTTCGAGGCTCGGGGTGCGAGGCGTTCACGTGAATCTGCATGGAGCTCATCCCGAAGCGCGAGAGGCGCAGCGGCTAACTGAAGGCGGCAGCCAATAGACCCAGGGCGCGCTCTGGTCAAGCGGCCCCCCGGCGCACAATAGGGTTGAAAGCGCGCGCGGAATTCGACAATTTGCGCCGACGCGGAAGCGTAGAAGAGATTTGGATGAGTGAAGTAACTTCGAGCCCCTTTCTGATACTCACGGCGATCTGCGACGCGGCCGCGCGACCCGCAGCGATCACGCTCGGGCACGGCGACGCGATGGAACGCGCGCTGAAGGCGTCCGAAGACCATCAAACGCAGGGGCTCGACCTGGTCGAGCTGCCGATTGCGCCCGCTGCGTTCGCGGCGCTGCGTAAGCATCTGGGGTTTCCTGACGACACTGTCACCCTCTACGACTTGTTCCCGCTCTCCGCCCAGCTGCGCGAGGAGTACCGCAAGATCGCAGGCCAGTTCCTCGCCGCCGAAGCGCTGTGGACCCTCGAAGAGCAGGGCTTGCTGTCGGGCGTGCCGTTTACGGTGAACTTCGATTTGCCGCGCGGCTGGGACAAAGACCCGAAGAAGGTTCACGCCCGCTTGGTGGAGGAGCACGCGCTCGACCTCGGCGACGGGGCGGTGCAGGTGTTCAAAGACATCAAGACCGCCTGGGACGCTTCGTCTGCCGCAGCGGAGTGACGCCAGTTCGGCTCGCCAGCGGCGCGAGCATCGGTGCCGCGGTGACAGCCCCGAGCGGCCGCAGTAGCTTTCGCGCGGACACGTAGTCGGTTCCCGCGGCCGCAAAGCGCCAGAGAGCCGCTTGGTGCTCGGGTGTCGCGTAGCCGATACCGACGCGTGGCGCGATCAAGATACCGCTCGGTGGCTCGCCGTCGAGCACGCGCAAGCCGCGTGGTTTGAACAGCGCCTTGCCGGAGTAGCTGGTATCGAGCCCGAGCGCAGCGCCCACTTTACCTGGGCCGGTAAGTGCGGCTGGCCCGCGAATCGCGCCGCGACGGGCCGCGATCACCTCGGCACCCGAGACTGGCTCGCAGGCGCGAACCAACACTGCAGCGCCTTCATCGTGCACATTCGTCACGATGTTCAGCATGTGGTGCATGCCGTAGCAGAGATATACGTAAGCGTGTCCGGCGGGACCCCACATCGGTGCGTTGCGTGCAGTACGCCCGAAGCGGCAGTGACTCGCAGTGTCGTGGGGGTGGCAGTACGCCTCGACTTCGGTGATTCGCAGGATTACGTCGTCGTGGCAGATGAGCTTGCCGAGCAACTCTTCGGCGACCACGAGCGCGTCTCGCGCGTAGAACGATTGTGGAAGCACAGCCGGCATTGGTGGACTAAACCTAGCGATATCACAGAGATTCCAGCCTGCGCCAGCGGCAGCTTTTTTGGGTCTATACTGAGTTGAGCGATGGTTGGGGACACCTTTTCTTCGAAAGACGTCGGCGCGCTGATTCGAGCGGCGCAGCGTCTCTCCGTCGCACGCGACCTCGACAGTGTGATCGAGACCGTTCGCGGCACGGCGCGAGCGCTCGTTGAAGCGGACGGCGCAGCGTTCGTGCTGCGCGAAGGCGATCAGGTGTTCTACGCGGGCGAGGACGCGATCTCGCCGCTGTGGGTCGGCCGCCGTTTCCCGGCGACCGCGTGCATCTCCGGCTGGTCGATGCTGCACAGAGAGAGCGTGACGATCGAGGACATCTATGCCGACCCGCGGATCCCGCACGACGTGTATCGGCCGACGTTCGTTCGCAGCTTGGCGATCGTGCCGGTCAATCGCGAGGCGCCGATCGCGGCGATCGGTGTGTACTGGGCCAACCACCACGTCACGACTCAGCGCGAGCTCGAGTTGCTTCAAGCGCTCGCTGACGCGACTGCCACTGCGGTCGCAAACTCGGAGCTGTATCGCGGCCTCGTCGCGACACGCACTGAGCTCGAGCATGCGAGCACCCGCTTGCGGCTCGCGCTCGACGCCGGTGCGATCGGGACCTGGGACTACGACCTCGCGGTTGGTGCGTTGACGTGGGACACGAAGTGCCGGGAGTTGTTCGGCGTCACGCCGGAGACGCTGATCGACTACGAGCTGTTCCTCGACTGCTTGCACCCCGACGATCGGCCGCGCGTGGATGCTGCGATTCGAGCGGCGCTCGGTCGCGGCAGCACGGGACACTATCTCGCCGAGTATCGTACACGCCCTGTAGCTGGCAGCGGCGCGCGTTGGGTGGAAGCGCGCGGGGGCGTGCAGTTCGACGCGAGCGGTGCCCCGCGAAGGTTCATCGGCACGGTGCGCGACATCTCGGAACAGAAGCTCGCGGAAGCCGAGAAGGCCGAGCTCTTGCGCCAGGCCAACGCTGCGAACACGGCGAAAGACGAATTTTTAGCGATGCTCGGGCACGAGCTGCGCAACCCCCTCGCCCCGATCGTGACTGCGGTGGAGCTGCTGAAGCTGAACGGCCACGAAGCGACGCGCGAAGTCGCCACGATCGACCGGCAGAGTCAGCACCTGATTCGGCTCGTGGACGACCTACTCGACATCGCACGCGTCACGCGCGGCAAGCTCGACTTGAAGCGGCGCCGCTGTGAGCTGCAGGCGATCGTGGCGAAAGCGATCGAGATCGCAGCCCCGCTCATCGAACGCCAGCGTCACACGGTCGACGTGTCGGTCGAGCGAAACATCTTTCTCGACGGCGATGAGTTTCGCCTAGCGCAGCTGCTCGCGAACCTGCTCACGAATGCGGCGAAGTACACGCCGGCTTCGGGGCAGATCCACATCGAAGCGAAGACGTGCGGCCCCGTCGTCGAACTTTCCGTACGCGATAACGGGTGCGGGATTCCGGCGGAGCTCTTGCCGCGGCTGTTCGCCCCGTTCGTGCAGGCGGGTCAGAGCAGCGAGCGCTCGCAAGGTGGCTTGGGGTTGGGGCTCGCGCTCGCGCGCAGCTTGGCGGAGCTGCACGGCGGAACGATCGCAGCCTCGAGTCCGGGCGTGGATCGAGGCAGCACATTCACGGTGAGCTTGCCGGTTGCAACACTGCAGTCGGATCGGCCGAGCATTCTGCCGGACGTGATCCTGGATGCGAAGCGTGGCACCCCGATTCGTATCTTGGTCGTGGATGACAACGAGGACGCAGCTGAGTTGTTGGCGGTATCGCTGCGCAAGCAAGGCCATCACGCGAGCGTCGCGCTCGATCCGGTGGATGCGCTCGAGTCGGTGCGCCGCTCGATCCCGGACGTCGCGTTCATGGACATCGGGTTGCCCGTGATGGACGGGTACGAGCTCGCGGAGCATCTGCGTAAAGAGCTGGGTGCGCGCTGTCCGGTGATGATCGCAGTCACGGGCTACGGCCAGCAGCAGGACAGGTTGCGAAGCAAAGAAGCAGGTTTTGCGCTGCACCTCGTGAAGCCGGTGCAGCTGTCGCGCGTGCTCGAGGCATTGGGCGAGGTCGCACCACTGCTCCACTCGCACGCTTGAGCTACGGCATCGCTTTCGCGCAGGTACTGGATAGCCCAGCCCTGCCAATCTATCCCAGACGGTCACTCTCGCGACGTGCCGATGTAGCTGGCGCCGGTGTTCGAGCGGGTGTGCGAATGGAGAGGTCGATCTCCTGCGCGATCAACTCGTACAGCCGTTCGAACTCTTTCTCCCGAAACTTCGCACCGCTGCTGAGAAAACCGTTGTCGCGCCCGTCCTTGCCCGGAACGTCGTCGGCACCGATCACTGGAATGCTCCCAAGTCGAGCTTGGAGCGCTCGCTCTACGAGGTCCGTAGCAGCATCGCTCTTCGCGTTGTCCCGAGTGTTCGCGTAGAAGAACTCGAACAACTCACCGCTGAGCCACGACTTCGGAGACTCAGTCATGCCCGGCGCAATTGTGACGAAGCGCGCCCGGTGAATGTTTGGTAGC
>DASRXR010000203.1:0-3389 GCA_035687405.1 Polyangiales bacterium | reverse complement strand
GGCATACGTGCAAGGGGCCTCTCGGTCGAGCAGCGAAGAGGACCGCGAACACACTCACGCGCCAGCAGTGAGCGCACTCTCGCGCCGTGTTTGTTCCTTCTTGTACAAAGGAAACTCTTCCCCCAGCGCTCGAGCCACGCTCGGTCGCTTTTGGAGGCGTGCGACGTACTCCGCGATCACGGGCCACTTGCGCAGATCGACCGGCGTCACGACCGACCAACTGAGCACCGTCACGAGGTACGCATCGGCGACGCTGAACTTCTCGAGCAAGAATTCACGCCCGCGCAAATACCCCTGCAAGACATCGAGCGCCGGCGTGCCCTTGGAGATCGCATACGTCCTCGCGCCTTCCGGTGCAGACGGATCGAGCAGCGGCACGAACAAGGTTTTGTGTAGCTCGGTGCCGATGAAACACAGCCATTGCTGCAGCCGCGAGCGGCTAAACCCTTCGCGCGGTGCGAGCTCGGCGCCCGGAAACTGATCGGCGACGTACTGCAGGATCGCCGCATTCTCAGTCAGCACTTCGCCTGAGTTGGTCCGCAACGTCGGGACGAGCCCGAGCGGATTGACCTCGCGAAACGCCTGACCCTTCGCAGTCAGCTTCGTCTTCGAGTCGACTTCGGTGAAATCCGCCGTGGCGCCGGCTTCGTACAGCGAAATGCGAGTGGCCATCGAGCACGCCAGCGGTGAAAAGAAGAGTTCCATCGGGCATCTCCAGTGGAGTGAGGTTGTGTCCGTTGAGAATGGGTCCAGCGACGGGATGCGTCCAACGCATAGTTGGCATAGACTCGATGCATGGCTGACATAGCCCCGTTTTCACCGGCCCTCGAAGTTCGCGACCTGCGGCTGGTTCTGGCGCTCGCGACCGCCGGAAGCACCGCACGCGCCGCGCCTGCGTTGCACCTCACGCAACCCGCGATCAGTCGCGCACTCGTCTCGCTCGAGCAACGACTTAAGACGAAGCTGTTCGAACGCGTGACGCGCGGCCTCGAACCGACTGCAGCGGGCCGGCGCCTGCTCGAAGGCGCAGAACGCATGCTCCTAGAGCTCTCGGACCTCGAGGAGCACGTGCGTTCGCCGAGCGCAGCTGCACGCCTGCGGATCGTGTGTGAGTGCTACACCGCGTACCACTGGTTGCCGTCGGTGCTCACGAAGTTGCGCGAAACGCTGCCGAGCTTCGAAGTCGAGCTGATGGTCGAGCACACGCTCGCGCCCGTCCCCGCACTCGAGGCCGGCGAGATCGACGCGGCGCTGCTCACGACTGCCGCAGTGCCGCGCGGGCTGCTGGAGCACGCGCTGTTCTCCGACGAGATCGTATTCGTAATGTCCGCACAGCACCCGCTCGCGAAGCGCAAATCGCTGACGCCGCAAGACTTGCGCGAAAACACGCTGCTGACCTCGCGCGTGCCGATCGAAGAATCGCACTGGTTCATCAACAAAGTGTTCGGCCGCGCGCGCCCCAAGCTGCACTTTCAGATCTTGCCGCTGACGGAGGCGATCTTGGACGTCGCCCGCGCGGGCATGGGTATCGCCATCCTATCGGAATGGATGGCCGGCCCTCACCTGCACCGCGGCGAGCTCATCCTGAAGCGGATGGCTGCGGGCCCGCTGCGGCGACCCTGGCGAATCGCCTATCGGCGCGAATCCGAGGCGGCCGCGCTTCGTTTGTCATCGCTGCTCCAGAACGCACCGCCGCGGATTCGTGTCGCAGGCTGAGGCACGCAAAGCGAGTCAGTCCCGATTCTCGAACCGCTGGGCGTCCTAGTCCGGTCGCCGCTAATCCACCTAAATGACTCACGAATTTAGGAATGGTCGGTGGCTGAGCAGTGCGAGGACCCGTCTCGAGCCTTTCGAGACACTTAACCCGAGTGGATGTGCCGGAGACATCGATGATCGAAACAAGACGGTTCTTGGGACTTCTCATCTGTTCGTGTTTGGGGATCGCTGCCTGCGCGCAAGACGCAGCTGAAGGCATCGACGTCGGCGTCACGCGCGAGGCGCTCAGCGCGTGCAGCGAGACGGTTCCCGACACTCGCTACATCGATGGCATTCCGGCCTACGCACAGTGCCCCGAGACCGAGTCGAGCGCGATCTTCTCGAACAACGGCATCGACACCGCGACCGCTTCGATGGGCGCCGACTGGGTGCGTACGCAGTACAGCGGCGGCTATCAGTGCACCGAGCTGGCGCATCGCTACCTGTACTTCAAGTGGCAAGTGAAGTGGATTCCGAACGGCAACGCCGGTCTCTGGTGTGACACGATGCCGCCTGCGAACAGCGGCATGACGCAGACCACGGCGCCCGTCCACGGCGACATCATGGTGCTCGCACCGGGCTCGTGCGGCGCGGATGGGACCACCGGCCACGTGAACGTCGTCGACGTCGTGGACACCGCGAAGGCGAAGGTCACCGTGGTCGAGCAAAACGGTGCTCGGCGCGGCTCGTACAATCAGACTTGCGCGAAGTGCTTCTTGCACGTCGTAGCGAACGACGGCATGAACGCGGGCACGACGATCGTGCCGCCGCCAGCTGCGGGTGCTGCTGCTGCTGCTGGCGCACCCGCGCAACAAGCGGGCGCCGCGGCACCGACAAAGCGACCCGCGCCGGCAGCCGGGTCCGCCGCGCCGCCGCCCGCTTCACCGCCGGCGGAGCCGACGCCGACCACCCCGATCGCCGCACCGGCGACTGCTGGCAGCATTGCGCCGGCACCGCCCGCGGCGCCTTCGAGTTCCGCGGCTGGTTCGGCTGCCACCCCCACGACAACCACGACGCCTGTCGCCGCGCGCGGCAGCGACTCAGCGGATTCAGGCTGCAGCGTCAGCGAAGTGCGCGGCGCGGCAGCGACAACGCAGCTATCCGCGGCTCTACTGATGCTCGCAATGCTAGCGGTCGCGCGCCTGAACCGGCGCCGGGCTCGCGCTCGCGGCTAAGTCTGAGTCTGAGTCTGAGTCTGGACTTAAACAGCAAACAGCGTCGCATGGTTCGCGAGACATCACGCGAGGCGTCGTCGGGCGTGAGGAGCGCGCGGAGCGTACGCTTTGGTGAGCACGCACCGCAGCGGCCGGCGGCGGATCGCGCGATGTATCGCGAGCCAGGCGACACTGTTTTAGCGGCCTACGCGGGTTCCTGGGTCTAGGTCGCGCTCGAGCGTCGTGTGAACTTCGCTTGGGCTCGTGCTGCGCGAGAGCGATTCAGCGAGCTCTCCCGTCACCGGCGCGCCGGCATGCCGCGCTTCCTGCATCAATCGCTCGTACTTGGCAGCCAACGCGGGATTGCCGCCCGTCTTTCGATACTGCTGGCGGCACAACATGCCGTACTTCTCGAATGCGGGTTCGTCACGCTGCCAGATCGCGAGCCGCGCCCGCGCTTCGTACGCCCAACCGAGCGTC